>CAYFHQ010000086.1:0-16057 GCA_964342805.1 uncultured Peptostreptococcaceae bacterium
CAGCGTCGGCGGGTTATGCCTTTTCCAGATTCCGTTTCTGGGGTCGAAAAACGGGCATGATGATGTTCCTGATTACCCAGATGTTCCCGGCCCCCATGATCCTGCTTCCCATGTACATCTTGCTGGTGAAGCTGGGACTGATCAACCAGTTCCTGGGCCTCTTGATTCCCTACCTGTCAACGGCAGTGCCGTTCAGTGTATGGATGATGAAGGGCTACTTTGACACCATTCCACAATCCTTGGAAGAGAGTGCCTACATTGATGGTTGTAACGTCTTCCAGGCCTTCTATAAGATCGTTTTACCACTCTCCGCACCAGCCCTAGCCATTTGTGGCCTCTTTGCCTTTATGTCGGCTTGGTCGGAGTACATTGTAGCCCGGATTATCCTGGCTAACCCAGACATTCATACCCTACCTTTAGGTCTGGTAAGTATGCAGGGGCAGTTTTCAACGGACTGGGGTGTTTATTCAGCAGCGGCTGTCTTGACAACCCTACCGGTAATGATCCTATTTATAAGCCTGTCCAAGTTCCTTGTGGGCGGTTTGACCCTGGGTGGCGTAAAAGGCTAAAGGGAAGGTATAGCAAGGAGTGACGGAACTTTTCACGAATGATTTGGTGTGATATGATGTACCCATCGTTTATTTTGAATAAGGAAGGGATCCAAAATGGCTGTAACCATAAAAGATGTGGCGAAAATTGCAAAGGTTTCACCTTCAACAGTGTCCCGGGTCATTGCCAATAACCCGCGGATCAGTGACGCCACCAAGCAGATTGTATTTGAAGCAATGGAACAATTGAATTATCGACCCAATGCGATTGCGAGGAGTCTCGCCAACCAATCCACGCAGACCCTGGGCCTGGTGATTCCCAATACAGACGAAAACCTGTTTAAAAACCCATTCTTCATTGAAGTCATGCGGGGGATCAGCCTCTATGCCCAGAAACTTGGGTACCGGATTATGTTCACCTATAGTGCCAACCCCGACGAGGAGGTCCATTTCATTGAGGACTATATCCAAAGTCGTTGGGTAGACGGCATTGTCCTGTTAACCGCCACGGAAAACGACAAGTGTATTGAATTTCTGAGACAAAAAGCATTTCCCTTTGTGGTTGTGGGGAGACCCGACCAAGCAGAGGACACCCTTTGGGTGGATAATGACAACTTCCAGGCAACGTATAATGTAGTAAACCATTTGCTGCAAAAGGGCTGTAAGTCCATTGCCTTTATGGGAGGCTCTCAGAGTTTGAACTATTCCAGAGACCGTCTGGAAGGTTTTAAGCGGGCCATGGAGGTCCGTGGTGTTCCACTGCAAAAGGAATTCATTGTTGAGGTGCCAGACTTGACTATCGAAGTCGGTCAATCGGCCATGAATGGCATTTTAGCTCAGGGCGAACCCGACGCAGTGGTAACCACAGACGACTTCTTGGCAATTGGTGCCCTTCGGGCCTGCCAAGACATGGGCCGGGACTTGAAAATCGTTGGCTTTAACAACATCCCCTTGGCTTCCTACCAGACGCCAAGCCTGTCCAGTGTGGACATTAACGGCGAAGCGCTGGGCTACCAGGCAGCCAAGCTCCTGATTAACAAGCTGCGGGATGTGGAGAACGTACTCAACCATTACATTGTAGAAACCAAGTTGATTGAAAGGGACTCCACTCGTTAAATTGAGGAGGACACCATGGCAAAGAACACGCCATTATCTCTTAGAAATCAAATTGTGTACTCTGTTTACGTGCGAAACCACGGGGAAACAGGGACCTTTACAGACGTAGAAAAAGACCTGGACCGGATTGCGGATCTAGGTACCGATATCATTTGGTTCATGCCCATTCACCCCATTGGGGTGGAGGCGAAAAAGGGGAGCCTGGGTTGCCCCTATGCCATTCAGGACTACCGCAAGGTCAATCCTGAGTATGGGACCCTAGACGACTTCAAATCACTGGTCGACGCCATTCATTCAAAAGGCATGACCTGTATGATTGACGTGGTCTATAACCACACATCACCTGACTCTGTCTTGGCAACCAACCATCCAGACTACTTCTTAAAGGATGAAACGGGTAAACTCAAGGGAAAGGTAGCCGAATGGTCAGACGTGGTGGACTTTGACTTTAGTAAGAGACCGGTTTGGGACGAACTCATTGACACCCTCATCCAGTGGGTCAAGCTGGGTGTAGACGGCTTCCGGTGTGACGTAGCCTCACTGGTTCCCCTGAACTTCTGGCTGGAAGCCAGGGAAAAGGTCGCCCAGGTCAATCCGAATGTCATTTGGCTGGCAGAGTCTGTTGAACCCAACTTCATTGTTGAACTGGCGGAAATGGGTTATAAGGCCCACGGAGATATTGAGGTCTTCCAAGCCTTTGACATGCTGTATGACTATGACGTGTGGAAGATCTTTAAGGCTTATCGCAACAAAAAAGCCAAGCTCCAAGACTACCTGGAGGCCATGGTCAACCAGCATAAGACCATGCCAGGCAATTATGTAAAGTTAAAGAACTTAGAAAACCACGACAACGACCGGGCCAAGAAACATTTCACCTCTGAAAAAGAGCTGAACATGTGGACGGCCTTCCAGTTTAGCCAGCTGGGACCGGCCATGATTTATGCAGGCCAGGAGGCCCAGGACGACCATACGCCGAGTCTCTTTGAAAGAGACCCAGTCAACTGGTCGGGCATGGACCCATCCTTTGTGGATTATCTGAAAAAATTAGTATCCTTGAAACGACTGGATATCATGACGGACAGTGACTACTCCATTGAAGTCAGTGACCAAGCCATTATCAAGCTTAAGCACCAAAAGGGCGACCAGCTACTTTACGGTGTTTTCAATGTGGAAATGCTCACAGGTGATACCCCTGTTTCAATTCCAGACGGGAACTACCTGGACTTTATCTCTGGAGACCAGGTAAGAGTTGCAAAAGGCAAGCTAACCCTTGAAGACCAACCTCGTATTTTGGTGGCCAATCTCAAGTAAGAATTGTGCAAAGACACATGGAAATTAAACAATCAAAAGACTCTCGAAAGCCAGTCCTGGTTATCGAGAGTCTTTTTATAATTGTCATGCAATTAGAGGGGGTTAGTTTATATGCCTAGGGGGCCTAGTCCTTGCCACCAGTGTCTTCTGCTGGTTGCTCTAGATCCATTTCCAAGGGGTTCTCATGTTCATGGTCTTGATCGTGATCATGGCTATGGGTATGGCCACTTTGAAGTTCTTCTATGGCTGCAGTCTTTAAGGCTTCCAACTTGGCCATAAAGGCCGAAAACTGGTCTTGGTCACCGTAAGGGATCTTGTAGTCATGGTCCTGCAAGAGGGCCAGGTAGGCCATTAACTGCTTGGCCGAAGCCGACTCTGGATAGGTTTCCATGAACCGGTGGTAGCTGTCCAGGACTTCCTTTTGAACCTTGTAAGAGTTCCAGTCCACCACAGGTGTATTGGACAGGCCAAGGGTATAAAAATCAAAGTATTGCATATAGGCCAGTCTGACTTTTTCTTCTATCAGAATGGCAGACCCATCAATGTCTCTAAGGACTTCTTCTGCCTTCATAAGGCGGTCACTTAGGTCATTCCAAGGGATTACAATCCCTGCGTCATGAACGCTGACTTCATTGGACTCCAGGGCTGCCAGTTCTACATAAGCCGCCAGGGGTGGGATGAGAGACTCTTTAAGGCCTTCTAACTTGCCGTAGTCAACGATGGGGTAGGGTGACCCTTCCAGCCATACAAACTTAATGGCCCCGTCGATCATTTCACTCAGCTCGTCTTTCAGGTCTTGATTGTCCACAAGGTCCAGGTCCAAGATCCCTTCTGGCCACTGGACAGATTGGTTGAGGGCAGGTATAAGTTCTTGAATGCCCCTTTCGCTATAGAGGCGGTCTGTGTACTTCATAGACCACTTTATCAAGTGCTTTTCCAGTTTAATGAACTCGATGGACAGGTCGCCCGGCTTCATATGGGGGATCATTTCTTTATAGGCAACAAGGGCGTTGGCCGGCGGTACGTCGTCGGTCAAGGTTGCTGTGAAGGACTGGGCTGCGGCCTCCATGGCCTCAAGTTTTTCAGCCTCTTCACTGGTAGGCGCCTCCTGGTCACTGGGGGGAGTATTGTCTGGGCTAGCGGGCGCATCTTTTTCTATGGTTTGAGCCACAGGGGCTTCTTGTTCATTCTTTTCTTGGTCTGGGGCTTGGGAGCAGGCGGATAATACCAGGGCCAAGCTGAGTCCCAAAGCCAGGTGCTTTATATGTTTCGTCATGGTTCAACCTCCGTTTGTTCTAGTTGTAGTATACGCAAAATCCCCGGAGCAAAGGTGAACAGGCGGTTACAAAGAAGTTGCGATTGTGTGACAAAGGTCGGACTCGTGCAATCAGCGCAATAAAACGCCCACCCGTTTCCAACGGATGAGCGTTATTAGCAGTGTTTACGTGTATAGAAGTTCGTAATACTCGTTAAGCATACGCTTTACAGCGAACTCCTCCTGGGTGGAGGAAATGCTTGCGACCATCATTTGTCGCCACTGGTCAGGAGCTTCATAGTAGGTCGGCAAAACCTCTTCCTGAAGGACCTTGTAGAGGGCTTTCAGGTCGTGGGTGTCCAGGATGGTGGAGTCGTCGGACTCAAAACCGTCACCGAACTGCCAGCCATTGACACCATGGACACAGGCCTCTGGCCACCAGCCGTCCAAAATGGAGAAGTTCAGAACTCCATTCATTGCAGCCTTCATGCCAGAAGTTCCTGAGGCTTCTTTGGGCCGCCGTGGGTTGTTGAGCCACACGTCGGACCCTGTTACCAGGTGCCTACCAATGGTCATGTCGTAGTTCTCAAGGAAAACGACGGCGTTGGGATACTTACGGGTCATGGTCACGATATTCTCCACGATCGATTTGCCCAAATCGTCCAGGGGATGCGCTTTACCAGAAAATATGATCTGTAATTTCCCTTCTTCCAATAAAGGTGCGATGACCCGCTCATCGGTAAAGATCAAGTTAGACCGCTTATAGGGGGCAGCCCGCCTGGAGAATCCGATGGTGAGGACATCTTCCTTTAAGACCGAACCTGTCCGTTCCTTTACAAAGGAGATGAGCGCCCGCTTATTCTCCATATGCAAAGACCACAGCTTGTCCGGTTCCTTTTCCTCGAGCATACGGGTGTCCACCCAAGTGGGGACGTGTATGCCATTGGTAATGGCGTGGATCTGAGACCGGCCATCAATATGGGCCCACATTTTATTGGCCGTTTGCCCATGGAGTTTGGCAACCCCATTGGACATTCTGGATATCCGCAGGGCGGCAACGGTCATGTTAAAGGGGTCGCCCCCCAGCCTACGGAGCTGCTTTTCACTCAGTGTATTGTTGGCCCCCATGTACATGAGGCGGTCAATGTAGTGGGACTCATTGCCCTGGAGGACAGGGGTGTGCGTCGTAAAAACCACCTTGTCCCGGGTCTTGCGCCAGGCCTTCTTAAAGGAAGTACCGTGGCTCATTTCCTCCCGGATCAGTTCCAGGCCGGCAAAAACTGCGTGGCCCTCGTTGAAATGATACACGTCTACATCGTGGCCGAGGGCCTTTAGGGCCCGCACGCCGCCAATACCCAATACGATTTCCTGGGCGATCCGCTCTTCACCAAACCAACCATAGAGCTGGCCGGTGATCCAGGGGTCTTCATTGTCCGGTAGGTCGGTGTCCAGGAGGTAGAGGGGTGCGTTGCCAAAGGCTTCACACTTCCATACCTTGCAGGCTATGCGTCGGCGCCTGATGTCCACATGGACCGTCACTCCCGTGTCTTCCAGAAAATCGTAGGTATAGTTTTTGTAGCTGTCGTAGGGCTTGCCATTTGCGTCAATCAGCTGGTCTGTGTAGCCCTGCTTCCATAGTATGCCGATCCCCACAATGGGGAAATCGTGATCCTTGGCACCCTTCAGGTAGTCACCTGCCAGAATGCCCAGCCCACCAGCATAGAGTTTGAAGTCGTTGTGGAGCCCATACTCCATGCTGAAGTAAGCAACCTTTGGCATTGAACTCATGTAAACACCTCGCTTTGCGTAGATTAGATCTTGCGAGTGTGGTCTAGGGGGATATGGAGTGCTGTGTCTGTGGCTAGATCGTAAACCTTGTTGTACACACCCACTTGAATCGGGTCACCCGATACCAAACGAATTTCAATGTGGTCCTTGTCCACTTGGATGTGGAGGGGCCGCTCCCTAAAGAGCATTTTAAAGGTATAACTGTCCCAGTTTTCAGGGATAAATGGATTGAACATGGGCTTACCGTCAGAAACGGAGAAGCCACCAAAACCATACTGGATGGCCATCCATGTACCTGCCATGGAGGTAATATGAAGGCCGTCGTCGGTGTCATTGTTATAGTTGTCTAGGTCCAGTCGCGCCGTACGGACATAAAGTTCGTAGGCCTTGTCATGATACCCAATTTCCCCTGCAATTATCGAGTAGACACAAGGTGACAGGGAAGACTCATGGACTGTGCGTGGTTCGTAGAAGTCAAAGTTGCGTTTTTTCACGTCCAGGTCGTACTGGTCACTGAGGAAGAAGAGGCCTTGGAGGACGTCTGCCTGTTTAATGAAACAGGACCGCAGAATCCGGTCCCAGGACCAGTTCTGGTTGAGTGGCAGGTGAACGGGGTCTAGGTCTTTAACCAGGATTTGCTCCTTGTCCATGTAGCCGTCAGACTGTTCGAAAATGCCCAGGTCTTCCACGTAGGGGTAGAACATTTTTTCTTGGATGTCCACCCATTTTTCAAACTCGCTGGCCTCAAAGCCGTATTTACCCTGAACGGCCAGGGCCTTTTCAGGAGATGCGCCTTTTACATAGGCCAGGGCTTCGAGGGCATACTCCAGGCACCATGCCGCAATTCTATTGGTATACCAGTTATTATTGACATTGTTGTCGTATTCGTTTGGACCTGTTACACCGTGCATCATGTACTTGTCCCTATGGGGCACGTAGTGGACCCGGTCAGCCCAGAAACGGGCGATGTTCAATAGGACGTCCAGGCCGTACTCTACCAGGTAGTCCTGGTCGCCAGTGTAACGGATATAGTTGAAAATGGCATAGGCGATGGCGCCATTTCTGTGGATTTCTTCAAAGGTGATTTCCCACTCGTTGTGGCACTCTTCACCATTCATGGTCACCATGGGGTAGAGGGCACCCTTTAGACCTAAGAGGGCCGCGTTGTCAATGGCTTTATCCAGTTGCTCATAGCGGTAAATCAGGAGGTTTTTGGCCACCTGCTCATGGGAGGTAGACAGGTAGAAGGGCAGGCAGTAGGCTTCTGTGTCCCAGTAAGTAGAACCGCCGTACTTTTCCCCTGTGAAGCCCTTGGGTCCAATGTTGAGTCGTGGGTCGTCACCACTATAGGTGCACTTCAAGTGGAATATATTGAAGCGGATGCCTTGCTGGGCGGCCACGTCACCTTCAATTACAATGTCACCTTCTGCCCACATTTCCGCCCACTTGTCGGCATTTTCCTTGTAGAGCTGGTCAAAGCCCTTGTTGGAAATATGGTCCAGGGTTATGAGGGCATGGGCTTCCACCGCACTGGCCTCGTGGTCTCTGCTGGAAGCAACCGTAATGTACTTGTTAAGGGTTGCCGTTTGGCCCACCTGCATGTTTGTCTTGAACTGCTGGGAGACAAACTTGTCCTTGGCAAAGTTTTCTTTTGGTGCAGACAGGGTTTGGCCGTCTAGACTTAGGGTAGAAGTCATGGCCGATGCCACAAAAAAGCCTGTCTTACGGGTGGTCATGGAAACAAGGCCGTGGTTATCGTTAATCATTTCTTTTCCACGGTCCCAGAAGACTTCGTCGTAGTTGGCGTCTTCGTTACGGACGTCACCATCCAAGTAAGGAATGAAGGTGATTTCTGCCTTGTCGTCCAGGGCAGTCACGCTATAAGAAATAGCACCGCTTTCAATGTCCACATAGGACATAAAACGCTTGACCTCAAAGGCAAAGTTTTTGCCGTCTATCTCCAGTTCAAAGGACCGGTGGAGGCATGCTTCTTTCATATCCAAGACCCGCTTGAAGTTCTTGGGAGGGTAGAGGGCCAGGTCTACGGGCTTGCCGTCAATAAAGACCTGAATGCCAATGATGTTTGTTGCATTGAGCACTTTAGCGAAATACTCAGGATAGCCGTTCTTCCACCAGCCAACCCGGGTCTTGTCCGGGTAGTAGACACCGGCAACATAGGAGCCTTGGAGGGTGACACCGCTGTAGTCTTCCTCGAAGTTCCCCCGGTGGCCCATGTGGCCGTTACCAATGCTCATAAAACTTTCATATAGTCGATTCTCCTCAGGATGAAATCCCTCTTCGATGATTTTCCAAGGATGTTCTTTTACGTATTTAGCCATCTTATACCTGCCTTTATTCATTCATCGCCACAAAATGCGCAATCGGTTGCACAAATGTTGCAAAAAAATAGATGTCTCGCCACTTGTATTATATCAGATAAAGCCCCCACTGCATGAAAAAGTCTGTGATTTTTTGTGATCAGGTGGTTTTTGTGCATGTGTACAATGGAGGACCACTGTCGTTGTGGGTGTCGCTCAACTTTGCCAGTAGCCATAGGAAAGACAGACACGCCCCTTTATAATGAAGTCGTTTAATAGACTGGCGAAAACTATGGAGGAAAACCATGTTGAACAAATATGACTGCTTTATTTTTGACCTGGACGGTGTCCTGGTGGACACTGCCAAATACCACTTTCTAGCCTGGAAACGTTTGGCCGAGGAAATGGGTATTCCATTTACAGAAGAAGACAACGAACGCCTAAAGGGTGTCAGCCGAATGGCTTCCTTAGATATCATTTTAGAACTAGGCAACAAGACCCTACCAGAAGAAGAAAAGTTGGCCCTGGCCACCAAAAAAAATGCATGGTATGTGGCTTATATCATGAAAATGGATGCCTCCGAAATCCTTCCAGGCACCCTGGAACTACTGGACAAGCTCAAACAAGCGGGCAAGAAGATCGTCCTTGGCTCAGCCAGCAAAAATGCCCCTCTTATATTAGAACGCACCCAAATGGCTGCTTACTTTGACGCAGTGATCGACGGCACCTCCGTGTCCAAGGCCAAGCCTGACCCAGAAGTCTTCACCAAGGGGGCAGAGTCCGTTTCTGTACCTTATGAAAAGTGTATTGTATTTGAAGACTCTGTAGCTGGTATTCAGGCAGCCAAGGCAGCAGGCATGTTGGCCATTGGTGTGGGTACGGCAGACAATCTACCGGAAGCAGACCAGATTGTGTCTGGGTTGGATGCTTTTGTGCTTTAATGTCCGAGCTATTTTTTATAGATGATCAAGAGTCAAGAAAGATCCACAAGTCCACAGATGATTAGAACTTTAGAACTTTTCATAAGGTAGAAAACTGTATTATAGACACCTTGGTCCCAGATAGGGCCAGGGTGTTTTTTTATTGCTTTGACAGTCTACCTTTTAGGCAATAGAAGCCAGGAATGCTGTCGAATAAGATCACATTTCCACAAGTGTTCCAAAATGACATGTAGTTCAATTTTGAGTGAACATACCGAATGGAAATAGTTTTAGAAAATGGTAATGTAAGTAAAGTTAAATATTGGGTGTGCTTTTGTAGAATTCCTATAGTTTGCGTTTATGCATTAATATTAGTAATAAGCAGAAAAGAATGTAATAATATGGATCGTAAATTGGGGAAATGTATGAAATAGAACAAGATGAAACAAATCGCTAAAAAAAATCAGTGATCTGTGCTACAATCGTAACCACGGCAATCGAAAAACGAGTGCGGTTAATCAAAATAAGTCATGATGTCAATTAAATACATATTATGCACTGGAGGAGTTAGATGGAACTCGTAAAAACACTAAGAAAAAAGGGGTTTTTCAATTATACGATCCCAATAATAGTCATTATTGCAATAATATTCATAATGCAATCCACAAACATGTTTCAATCCGACGAGGAAGCCTTTGTTCAAGGCCTGGTCAACGGGGAATTCGAGAAATCTTATACGAGTACAGGGCCTGTCTATCAAGAAGACTACACGTTAGAAGCACATACAAGCTATTTTCAGAGGCTGACGCAGGATTACGGCCTGTTTGAACATGTAGAGAAAATGGATGACCTGGACGTACAGGTAACCTACCGGATCGTAACCAGCAAGGAGACACTCACCTTGGTTCTGGAGAAGAGCAAACAGCCCGACCATGTGAAAATTGCCAATGTTCGGGTGTATACCGAGGATGGACTACTGATCCCTGTGTTCTTACACGCAGATGAAGAACGTATAGTAGACCGGGTTCAAGAAATCATGACCCTCCTATCACACGGAGATTATGAGACCCTGAAAACCATAACCGATGAACCCATGTCTTTAGACACACCTGAATACTTAAAGTACTTTATGACGACCAACATGACCAACTTCGGGGGCAAGGCAAAAGCATACAGCTTAGTAGACATTGACGCTACTCCTGAAGAGGACGCTTATATCACTCTTCTAGCGAATCCTGGAGATGACCAGGCTTATATCATGGAAATGATCCTGACAAGAGAACAGGATTATGCCTTGGCAGTCGTGAGATTTTTAGAGGCAGGGCAAAATGTTGAATCTTCTAGTGAGACCATCCGGGTTGCAAAATACAAGGCCATTGACTCTGAACAGTTGCAACGGTTGGCCAATCAAGTTTATCAAGGCCTTAAAAGTGATAAGGCGCTTGAGATTACACTAAAATGTTTTGACCAAGGTGGAGACATGGACGATTTGAAGGCCTGGATCATTCAGGACCAAGGGATTGACATCACAACCATACGTCACTTTAGACTCAAATCAGAATTTTATGATGAGCTAGGTGAAATCATCTTTGAAGTGGACCGGGAGGGTGTGAAAGACTACCTGACCATCGGTGTTAGGGAAACTGTTGGAGGCACCATTGAGGTGGTGAGTCTGGACATTGTTAAGGCCACCCAATCTGGAGGTGAGACCCTTGATGAGGTTGACATATCCAACGCAGTTATGCAGGAAAACACCCAGGCCTTTATCAATGCGTGGATGGATGGCAATTGGAAAGACGCATATACCACCCTATCTAGTCTCAATAACTACAAGGACGAAGAAGACTTCAGCGCCAAAATGAGTTACTGGGCTAACCACATAGCTGAGCCCATGGAAGTCCAGTTCGTGTCATCGAGTTTTGAGTCCCACTTACAAGCCCAAAACTTAACTTTTGCAGTTCAGGGTGACGAGAAGAGCGGTAGGGGAGACTACATGATGCAAATTCATGTAAACCCCAAGGATTATGGGATTCACAGTGTCCGCTGGGTCCAATATGACTATTTTCAGTAGGAGACTCCCATGAGCATATTGATCATAACACTATTACTTGTTGCATGCCTTGCCAGTCTCCTAATGGACCTAGTCATTGGTGCACAATCCAGTAAGCAGAATTTGACTGAGGCGATATCCCATGTCAAGGGTGCAGACCTTCCGAGAGCTGAAGGGAGGCGACCCTCTCAATCTCAAATTGACCGAGGCCTTCTAGTCAACGGTACAATCGCTTACAGCATTACGGCTTTGGCCATTGGGGTATTCACCAAGTCATGGCCCTTTGGATTGGTCTTCGGAACGCTTGGTTTCTTTTACCCGGTATACAGGGCAAGAGTCAAAGAAAAGAAGAATAAGGACAAGCTTCACGGCCAGTTCCGCCAAGGCTTACAAGCCTTATCCTCAAGTGTTCGAGCAGGTGCTTCCCTGCAACAAGCTATTCGGTCTGCTCGGGTCGACTTGTCGAGAATGTTTCCCCTTGGGGACGCACCTATTGTGCGAGAGTTTGACGAAATGGTTCGATTGTTGGAACTGGGATTACCTGTAGATGATGTTTTGGACAACTTTGCTAAGAGGGCTGATATTGGTGACATCCATGACTTTGTAAGTGTAGCCAAGCTCACTCGAAAGAAGGGTGGAAACATCAATGAGGTGATTGCCAATGTGAGTGACGTGATCGGTGACAAGATTGAGATTGAGCAAGAAATTCAAGTCCTTGTGGCTGGAAAGAAGAGTGAGGCCAAGGTTTTGACCTTCATGCCAATCGTGTTGGTCATGCTACTTTCCGTTTTATCGCCCACTTACATGTCGCCCATGTTTGAGACCTTAGTAGGCAAGTTGTTGTTAGTGGTTGGTTTGGCCCTCTTGTTGGTCAATTATCTGATTGGCAAGAAAATCGTTGATATAGAGGTCTAGGAGGTTTTATGGCAACTCTACTGCTTGTATTGTTTACTGGCCTTGTGACGAGCTATACCGATTGGAAGTTTCGGTTAATACCCAATCGAATCCTACTGGCTGTTTTATTGGCAGGCCTTGTAGCGAAAGGCTCTCAAGGACTTGGTGTTTTGGGAACCAGCCTCATTGGGTTGGTCATCTGCCTTACTGCTTTAGTGATTCCCTTTGCCCTAGGTGGCATTGGAGGTGGCGATGTTAAGTTGGCTGCTGTATATGGCTTTTTGCTTGGGGGCTGGCTAGGTGTATATGGTCTCCTAGTTGGAACTGTGTTAGGGGGAGTTTTCGCCCTAGTTCAAATGGCGAATCATGCTCTAGAAGACAGTCATCCATTTTTGCAGATGTCCACACGACTTGCCAACATCCCCACAAGACTTGCCCAGTCAGATAGAAAACCGGAACGGCACACCATACCCTATGGCATTCCTTTAGGTCTTGGGGCACTAGTGGTCTCCCTCTGGAGTGTCATATGAACGGGCTTGTGCCTGAAAGGGCTACCCGTTTCACAAAACGCCTCCGGGGTTGGATGTTCAAGGACGTGGGGGATATTGACGCACCACTATTGTTCCCAAATTGCAAAGCAGTTCACACGTTTTATATGAGATTTCCTATCCAAGTTGTTTTTCTGGACGACAAATACCAAGTGGTTGCCCATCATAGGTGGGTGGATGTAAATCAGGTTGTGAGTGGACCTCCTTCAACGGTCCATACCCTGGAACTGACTCTAGGCCAAGACTTAGAAAGAGTCCAACTAGTAAAAGAGGTATCGAATCATGCATAAACGCATACGTTTTAGACTAATCGTGGTCATTGTTTTATCCCTTTTGGGCGGGTGGCTCATGCACCAATATTTGACTGATGTGAAAAACGAAGTTGCCATATACGTGGCAAGGCAGAATATTACACCACGGACCATTATCACCGAGGCCATGATAGAAGAGAAAAAGATAACCTACAGGGACAAGATCCGCTTCTTTGAGGACGCCTTTGAGAGCAAGGACCAACTGGTAGGTAAGGTAAGTGCAGTAGACATCCTAAGGGGTGACGTATTTATCAACAGGGGAAAGATGGTCATGGACATGGCAACCCATAAGGCCCTCCGGTCCGACGGGACCCTCAATGATCCGGAGTTTATCCCCTTAGACCATCGCTTGGTGGCAGTTAATGTGAAAAACAAAGGGGCAATCCTATCCAAGACCAAAAAAAATGACTTTGTCGATGTAATCTACACGTCATTGGAGGACCGGACCGGTGGTTTGTATTCGGGATACGCCCTACAGCACATTCAAATCTATGACCTTGAGTCTCTCTCGGACGGGACAACCAACGTATATTTGCTTGTGACCGCTGAAAATGCCCTGAAACTTTCTTTGGCAAAAACCCATGGTGAGGTAGACCTTGCACTGAACCCGACAGAGGGTGCAAATGAAGCTATTGCTCCCCATACTGTGGAGTCCATGATTGGATATCGGTTTAAGCGTGTTGAACAAAAGGAGGCTGAAACCAATGACTAGGAAAAGTGTCGCCTTCTACAGCCCGGGAGGGGGGAGTGGCAAAACTTCGCTCGCCATTAACATCGCAGAAGTCGCAGCCCAGGAGCAGAAGAAGGTTCTACTAGCTGATTTTTCACTGGCTGGTGGTTTAGAAATGTTCTATAAAATAGCCGGCAACACCAGTAAGGGCTTGGGTCCACTCATTACAAGACTTGAGCAAGGCTACCTCCACTTGGACAATGAAGCCATCCATGGAGCCATCTATGCCCATGAGAACCACAAAAATTTGCATATCCTAACTTCACCGGGCCTATTGGCAGCAGACCGTCTAGACTATAAAACCTCCCAAAACTTGGTGACCGCCCTTTTGAAGCTTTCCTATGACCTTGTGATCTTTGACTGTTCCTCTGAGCTCAGTGAACGGACAGTGGCCGTATTGGAGCAGGCGGATAGGGTCATGGTTCCAGTGCTACAAGACCATATGCAAGTATGGAAACTTTTGCAAATGCGTGAGGTCTTGGAAAGTCTCAGGATTGAATGGACCAAGTGTTCCATCATCCTAAACCGTCAAAGCAAAATGGTCCCCATGGACAGGGGTGAGGTGGAAGTCTTAACCGGTCTAACGATCACCCATGCAGTCCAGGACATGGGTGCCGAATGTATAGAACTGACCAATGAGGGGAAGGGGTGGCAACAGCTCGCTAACTTCAAAAACCGGAAGATCTATCCAGCTTTCAAAAAATGGTCACTAGGGGTGATTGCGTGAGTTTACAAGAGTTAATTAGAACACGGCAAGCTGATTTGGCTTCAACTTCAGTGGAGATTGACACAGAAAAAACCCGTCTGCTGACAGCGGTTAGAGACCAGTTGGTTCAAGACCACCGTTTTTCAGACTTCACAAGCTCTCATAAAGACGAAGCTATTCGTAAGTATGTATGGCAAGTGATTGAGGAGTTATCAAACGCTGAATTCCGACACCTCATGCTGACAGCTGGTGACAAGGCAGTCCTACTGGAAAATCTGATTCAAATGCTATATGGCCTAGGTGTGATTGAACCCTTGGTACGCGATCCATTGATCACAGAGATCATGGTCAATGGAGCCGATGAGATATTCATCGAAAAAGCGGGAGGGGTAGCACTTGCCTTAGACGAAAATGGAGACCCCTTGCGTTTTCGGTCGGAAAAGGAACTCCGTCACGTTATTGAAAAGATCGTTGCTCCAATCAACCGAAAGGTAGACCAATCCAACCCCATTGTTGACGCAAGGCTTCCCAACGGGTCCCGAGTAAATGTTGTCCTTCCACCGGTGTCCCTGATCGGACCCGTTTTAACGATCAGAAAGTTCCCGGAGTCTCCCTTTACCATGGACGATCTTGTTGGCTTTTCCGCACTAGACCATCAAACGGCCAACTTGCTGCAGACCCTTGTTCAGGCCAAATACAACATTATTGTTGCCGGTGGTACAGGTTCGGGGAAGACGACATTTCTCAATGCCCTCAGTGCCTATGTTGGCTCCAAAGAGCGTGTTGTGACGGTAGAAGACGCTGCAGAACTCAAGATCCAGCAAGTTGAAAACTTGGTTCGCCTAGAGACACGACCTGCCAATGTAGAAGGAAAGGGAGAGATCCCCATACGGGAGTTAATTAAAACCGCCCTCCGTATGCGACCGGACCGGATTATTGTGGGAGAGGTCAGAAGTGGTGAGGCACTGGACATGCTACAGGCCATGAATACTGGCCACGATGGTTCATTGACTACCGGACACGCCAACTCATGCTATGACATGCTCTATCGACTGGAAACCATGGTCCTCATGTCAGGTATTGACCTACCAGTCGACGCCATCCGTAGGCAGGTCCACTCAGCCATTGACCTGATCGTCTACCTCAGACGTATGCGTGACGGGTCTAGAAGGGTGGTTG
The DNA here is from genome assembly GCA_964342805.1 of uncultured Peptostreptococcaceae bacterium. Taxonomy (GTDB): domain Bacteria; phylum Bacillota; class Clostridia; order Peptostreptococcales; family Acidaminobacteraceae; genus CAYFHQ01. Next base: position 15,675 of record CAYFHQ010000086.1, read on the forward strand.
AGGTGGCAGAAGTAGAAACATACGACCAAGGTGAAATCCATCTCAACCCACTTTTAGTCTTTCAAGAGAAGGGCTATGAAGGTGGACGCATTATTGGAAACTTAGTCAGCACTGGCAAAGACCTCATTCACACCAACAAACTAGCCCATGCTGGTTTAAGTATAAAAAACCTAAAATCAACGATCACAGGAGGAAGAAAATGAAAAAAATGATGATGAACCTTTGGAAAGACGAAAGCGGTCAGGCCCTAACAGAGTATGGCTTGATTATTGCTCTGGTTGCGGTAGGTGCCATTGCTGTTATTTCAGGAATTGGCTCTGGCCTTGTGTCCAAACTAGAACAAATTCGTACGGCTCTTGCAGGCAGCTAATATGTTAGGACTA
>CAYFHQ010000087.1:0-15929 GCA_964342805.1 uncultured Peptostreptococcaceae bacterium
CCTGCTTCTTCGTGTGAAGCATTGTATCCAATTTGGTTTTTTCGTGTTCTTTCACATTCTTTTTTTCTTCACTAGTTTGGATATTGACTTCCACCTCTTTGTGTTCCAATTCCAACTTGCTTTTGTTATTGCGAGATACCTCGAGTCGATCCTGCTCAATTTGTATCTTCTTACTGTAAAAATAATGAAGCTTTCCTTTAACCTCCTCCAGTTTTTCTACTGTTACAGTTAAATTCAACTCTTTATCCAAATCCTTCAGCTCATCTTTGAAAATATTCAATTTTGTGTTTTCTTCACGCCACCGCTCGTAGGCTTTGGCAAGTTCAAGCAAGTCTTTCTCGCCTTCAAGCTGGTCCCTGTGTTCTTTTTGATCCTGTAACTCAATGAGTGCAAGTTTATAATCTGTCTCCAAGTCCTCCAAAATCTTAACCATACCTGCAATATTTAGTGACGAATAAGCCATCTTCAACTCATTCGATTCTGTTTCATTTTTTTCTAATTTGTCTTTGATGTTTACAGATTCATTTTTTAGAACGTTGTGGCTTTGTTCAATATGGTCTGAAATGCCCCTTATTACCTCACGACATGTCTGCCACTCAATCTGACTTTCATGATATGTCTTGTATTGTTCGGCGTATCCATCGACTTGCTCTTTAATTTTTTCGTTTTGAATGATGTCACTTTGCAGATGTCTGAACGCCTTCAAATGCTCCTGATGGGCTTCAAATGTATCAACAAAAACACGTGCCTTATTCCCCTCAAATGTACTTTCTACTGACGGAATAAGGAGATTGTTTACCAGTTGCGATGTAGTCTTGCAGTTATCAAAGAACTCTTCAACTCCACCTTCTTTAGAATTGATTTTAGAAATACTCATCCATTCGCTATGAGAAAGCTGATACTGCTCTTCCAAATGTTGATGGTACGCATCGAGTGTTGTGAACAATTTTGCATGTATACTGCTGTTCTTCTGCTTTTGATAGTATTCATTCATCTCATGGTAACTAGCTGCACGCCCAGACTGATCATTAGGAATTGTAAATGGCAATCCCTCGATTCCATTCAAGTCACCGGGATCATACGAGTATGCATATTGAAAGCTTTGCAGTTCGTTGCCCTTGGTAAACAAGGTGATAGCTGTCACCAGATATCTTCTGGGATGTTCGCTCAGTATCCATTCAACAGCAATATGCGCTGAATCAGAATCCAGCATAAGTGTTTCACGTATCTTCCGGTCTGCATGCCTGATCCTTGGTAAAACAGACTGCAGAATCATTTGAACTAGTACGGTTTTCCCTCCTCCGTTTTCAAGAAGAAACGCAGTGTTGTTACCATCGGTCATGAATATATCATCGTTATAGCGCTTACGACCTCTCTCATATATGACATTACAAAGCCGTATTTTCGATATCGTCGGCATTTTTAACTCCTCCATACATCAACTCGAGCACACCTCTGTTGTATTCCACCTCCATGAAATAATGGCCAACAATACTTTTTGCTTTTTCGGTCAGGGAATATTCCATATTTCCTTCATCAGATATTAGATGCTGGCTTGTCATAAATTCAATGACACTATTCAGGAAACTTACACGGCTGTGTGTTCTCTTTCCCTGTGTCTTTGCACGCTCGTTAATCTCATCTAGGTCTTCCCATTTTTCAATGATTGTTGCCCAATTGTAATTCATGTCATTCTCATAATATTTTAACGTTTCTTTATCCATCTCACTGATCTGCTCGATATGTGCATTAATTGCCGCTAGCCACACATCAAATCGAACAAAATCCCGAACTGGCTCTGTTGTCTCATAACTGTCATAAAAAAGGCCGAAAAACACAATGATTGCAAAATACATCATGTATATATCCGACACCGGACTGTTTGAGGCAAAGTATGTTTTCTTTATATAGTCATTACTCACGTGAAACGGTGATGCTTTTGCTACTGGAACCAAATAAAGGCGCTCGTTCGTATTAATGACCGCACAATCCATTTCGGCTGCAAACAGCTCAACCAAGCCTCTTATATTATCGTCAATTTTATAAAATCCAAAATCCTTTAAATCGACTTCGCCTGAAACCGATAATTTCGCGTAGATTTGAAAGGCATTCTGGACAGTGTTCTGATTATAATTCATAGCGTCTCTCCAAATTCATAGTCATATTACTGATTCTAAACAGATCACCACTCTCAATAATGCCACTAGATTCTCTCACTTCAACGGATATAAACTCTGGTTTCAACTGACCAATAATCCCTCGAAGCACAGTGTGTTTCTGTTCATCAATTTCCGCATCAACTCTTAGTGGAGAACACTGGTGAAGTGTCATCCAAAAGTCGTAAAACAGTCTGGATTTCAGCAGTTCCGGCCGTTCTACTCTCATTTTTAAAATGAAATCTCCTAGCTTAAGCGTGTCCTGATCTGATATAGATAATAAACACAGCGCCATCATCTTTTCAAAGAAAATTTCTGTAATGGCATCCTGTCCTTCTGACTCTTGACTAACTTCAAGATATCCAGAGCTGAGTTTTCCTTTTTCACGTTTCATAACACGCTGCGGAAAAAACACAGCTAGCGGCGACCACACTGCGCAGCTCTCAATTGTCATGAAGGGCTGAGCAATCGCCTTGATCCTTTCAGGAGCAATCCCATTAGAAACACAATACGATACTATTTCTTTGTTAAAGTTGAATGACTCTACTCCACTGAAATACAACGATTCTTTCACTGCAGACAGCGCGACTGTTTGAACATCCATACAGGCTTTCAGGAGTTCGTCATGTCGATTATGAACCTTTGCCAGCTCTCGATTTACTTGGAGTGCACTATGATAGACACGACTGTCTGTGTCACTCATTTTTTTAAATCTTACATCGTTCAGGGCGGTCAACGCAAAATCCTTGAGCTCGCTGAACTCCTTGCTCTCACGTTCAAGTCTTATGTGAATATCCTCAATCAGTCTTTTGTAATTGTTATAAACCAATTCAGACACAACACTTCTACCTATTTCCTGACGAATACGTTCAATACGTTCATAAAGGGATTCCACATTAATATGCATTTCATCAATTTGACGCAAGGCACTTCCGAACTCTCCTTTTTCAAGCTGTTTGCGAAGCAGCATCTGATTAATGGACAACTGAAACTCGCTGTAGTATTCCCGGGTAGAAAAAATCAATTCAAGTCCATCTTCATCGAGTTCATAATACTGTCTATTTCTGGCGATGTCTGATTTTCCCGCTTTCAAAATGGAGCAATATACCACATCTTCATTCTTCGTTTCCCAGTCATAAAAACTGCTCGAAAGGCGTTTGCCGCTTGCCGGTCGAAATGTTCTGATGATATCTTCTGCTATCATCTCTGCTTTTTGAACATCGAGCGCATAACGTTCACGACACAAATTAAAGAGAAAGTGACCAAGTGCATCCACACCAATGTCTTTCTTTCTCATCAACTTGCACTCATAGAAAAAAAGCAGCGCCAACAGACCCAAATCATACATATCTATAGGGTTTCCATCAATATCTTTTGTGTTTTTATTTTGTAAAGACAATAGCGGCTTATAGAGAGCCAACCGCTTCACCCGTTCCTTGTAGTTAGCAAATAGTGTACTTTGGTTCAAGTCCATATGTAATTCTCCATGATCTCTTGCAACTTTCCTTCATCCAGTGCTTCCTGGGGCCAATAGTATCCTTTTGTCAACTGAGCAACTTTCGATTCCGCCAAGGGCACACAATCGCTAAACCAGGAACACAGTGTCACATCTTCTTTCTGATTTGCTTTCCCCTTGCTCTTCGGAGCACTCAGTACTGCATTGTAAAACGGAATTGCTAGATTCAATTTCTTGATTTCAGATAGTCGTTTTGCAATACGTATCCCTTCAAAATCAACATCACCAAAATAATACAATTGATGTGACCCTTCTAGTGGAAACTGCCTGTCGAAGTCCCTGATAGAATCAATAATCTGCCATCCTGACCCAAAAATTAGCGTACTAAATGCACTAATTGGAAGAACGTCCAGCAGGCCATAGTATGTGGCTTTATTCTCGACAATCAAATGTCTATGCACTGTATTGTTCAATCGATTTGCGTTGATCGCAAACATTGCAGGGGTACTTTGATTGTTAATCAGCATATTTTCGTATATTTTCAAACGCTTAAGTACCTGTCGCCCATTGCATTGATCTAACCATTTCTCATTTCCAGAAATTTCATAAGAACGTTCCTGACTTGATACAAAATTCTTAGGATAACCTCCACTGATCTCAAGATAATTGTATATACAATGAATATCATCCCTGTCATCGATCCACTCTGATGGCGCATGTTCTAAGTAATAATCTAGTTTAAAGTATTGGCTCTTGTGCAAAAGAAAAGTCATTATTTCATGAAGAACCTCTTTATTAAGAATTTGCCTAATTATATTAAATTTCAATGGTAGTACAGGGATCTGTCCATTGTCACCTGCACTTTTTACAGGTGTAAGAACCCCCTCATTGAGTAAATCAACAATTATTTTTGCATAGGCTTTGTATTCTGAGTTCGCAGGCAAGTTGTTTTCAATTTCTGTAAGCATTATTCTAGTTTTTTTGTGTCTTTTCAAATGTTCTTCAATTTGATATTTAAGCAATTTGAGCCTCCACCTAACTCGTTTCAGATGTCTTAAATGTGAACTTCAACTCGTCCTTTATATAGTTTAACATATTATTCCTTAACCATACTCGCAACTGATCAAGTTGATAAGATCTGATCACTACGTCTTCTTGCTCAGCATAAACAAACCGCATGAGCAAATACTTATTCGGTTATAGTGATCTAATAGACATCTTGTATGAGCGGAGACTCCATAAAACACGTTTTCTACAGCTGTACACGTTTTGATCCTATCAATAGCTTCAAGTATCTGATTAACGTAAGTTGCGACTCGGATCAAATTTGAACAAGACTCCTTTTTAATGCGAAAAGGACCACCCCTATTGAGGTGGACCTCTTTTTTCTATCATGTTGCAGAAGAAGCAGACATGCTACCTTTACGGGCTGCACCGGACACGCCTTGAATGGAGTCCTGGATGTTTCCAAGGGACATTGTTAAGTTGGATGATGAGTCGTGAAGTCTTGGTTCATGTAGTCATATCAAACATGGTTACAATGCAGGGGGCTACTGGATCAAATCTTCAGTCTTGCTAATGTTAACCCAACAAGAATCGCTTCACTTCGTCATTAAAGTCGGAGTGAAAGGCTTTTGAAGTGTTGGCAAAACCATGTTTTTTTGAAAGTCGGTTGGTCTGCATGGTTGTGATGGCACTACTGGTTAAGGTTGCCGTTTTCTTCTTCCCGATTGTCTGCACATACCGGGCATCTGATTCCCAAATTTGGCTAATTTCCTTTGGCCAAGCTCCCTTGGCCTCACGGTTGTCAATCACAAGCGCTTTCGTAGATGGATCGTTCATGGCTTCCATTAGGAGTTCTGCCATGGCCTTCCCCTCTTCGAGACTGACAAAAAAGTTTGTGTTCTTAATGTAGAAAATCTCACCGTCACTCCAGTATGTCGTTGTTTTGGGCAGTTTGTTATCAAACGCATAACTCATTGTATACCTCCTGGTATCTACATGGGGTTTACCTATCCATTTTGCCTAATATAGAACTAGCCATTGGCTTCGATAATCTCTGTTAGGCTTACATTGCGGTTGCGATACCTAGCCCGACTAACTTGTCCCTTTACATGGATCGCATTGGACGGACAGTGGTGAACACAGGCAAAACACATAAAACACTTGTCACTGAGCCGGATTTTTCCATTTTCTTTGTCCATTTCTATATTGTCCACCGGACAGACCCTGGCACATACACCACACTGGTTGCAGGTGTCTTCAACCTGTATATATCGGTCAATCCCGTCACCAACAGCATGGATTTTTAGCTGCCTCTTACTAAAGGGCTTGTCCCCTCTCCTCAGCATGTAGTTGGTTGCCATTTTATCGAACCGCGACTCCTTCATGAGCCACTTCTTCGAGCTATCAATATCTGCTTGAATTTCCCTAAGATGCGCTTCCACCTGCTTTTTGGGTTCCTTTGCTACTTCCTTTTCCATATCAAAGGTTGGCAGGTAGTTGTCCACCATGCTGATTTTGTTGATGTAGGAGTAGCTATAACCCGCATCTTTTCCTATTTCAATGAGCTGGTTGCCCACTGCTCCGGTGTAGACCCCATAGGTGATGATTGCAAACAAATACTCGCAATTAAAGGTCACCTTCTTCAGAAAGTCAACCACAAGGGGTGGCGTTGACCACGCATGGAGGGGGAAGACTATACCGATTTTTTCATCTGTAAAGGTGTATTGGCCCTCTTTGACCAACTGGGGAATGGAATAGGCCTGTCCACCTAGAGACTTGGCAACATGCATGCTGTTGCCTGTTGCCGTAAAATAAAGTACTTTCATTTGTTATCCTTTCTTCGCACGACTGATTCGTCTGGTCCAAGCCACCAAGAATCACCGATTTCGTTCTTGATAAGTCAATTATAGTACGTCTAAGGGTCCATTCACATTGCTAAAGGTGCCAACCTAATTGCACTACGTGCCATTAAGCAATGACTTTGTGCTTCTGGCGGAACTGCTTGACGGTTAAGCCTGTCCATTGTCGAAAGGCTCTCATAAACACATACATGTCGCTGTAGCCCAGTAAGTAGGCCACTTCGTCTGTGGATAGGACACTGTTCATGAGGAAGTTTTTCGCCATCAACTCTCTGGTATGGTTGACCTGCTTAATGAAGGTCGTGTTCTCCTCAGCCAGTTTTCTCTGTAGGGTTCTCTTTGAAAGGGCCATGTCCTTTGCAACCACCTCGATGGTGCCATTACCTGCCGGTATCAACTCCATGAGGAGGGTTCTCACCTTGGCAGCAAAACTCTTGTCGGTTTCTAACTCTTCAATCCTCTTTTTCAGCTCTGGCTCCAGGTAGTTCCACATGAGATTGTTCTCGGTTAGGAATGGCTCATGGACGTCTTCAATGCTGAAATGGAGCCGATTGACGTCGGACAAGACTGGCTCAACACCAAAGTAATCTGCTATCTTTTTCGGACATTCATCTATCAATTCAATTTTTGTAGGTACAATGGGTAGACCTGTACCTGCACGGATCATATTGATCATACTCATGTTTTCTGTCAGGGTTACCAGGCGTGGTAGCTTGGTTTGGTTGTCGTCATCGAATGTGAACTGTATGGATAAGGACTTTTCATTGACTTCAACAATGACAATAAGGGACCAATGAGTTTTTTGTACTCTGCTACCCTTTTGAAGCACTCTAATCCATTCTTGGCGCATAGCCCTGCGAACAGGGGCGGTGAAAAGGCATAAATTTGGGAAATGTCACTGTAGCGGATCATGGACTCGTCATCAATACTCTCTTCTATGGCGTCCATCAGTCGGATGTACTGGTCACGATCAATGTAAACACCTTCTTTTTCCATGTGAAGAGGGAGTCCTGCCAGCTTGTAGACTCTTTCCGGTGGGATTCCATAGCTTTCTAAGTAGACTCTGTATTCTTTGCCTATCCAGTAGGATCGTTTCATAAAAACCACTCCTTAAAGTAACGCAGCGCTCAGTGCAGTTGACACTGATCTCATAAACACATCATTCCTATTACTTTAATTGTACACCTTTTGCGGTCAGCGAACATTGCAATTCATGCCAAAACACTGACATTTGGTGCCACACATGTTTTCTGATAAAAAAAACAACAAGAAGCCTGATTTAAAGCCTCTTGTTGCTTACGCTAGTCTATATTGCCTTTATCTCAGAAAGGTTATTTTTCCACCGGGCCGACCTATTGGCCTCACTTTAAAACAGGGTTTCCAACTTTCCAACCTGCTTATTGATGACTTTAATGCTTGTGTGGATAGAAGAAACTTCGTTCCTTTGGACCTCTGACCTTGCCTTCACTTCCTGCGAAGTGGCAGCAAGGGTTTGAGCTATGATTGCAACCTTCTGTAGCTTGTCAATTGTTGCGTCCTTGTTCATTTTCACTTCTTGTATGTTGTTGTCCATTGAGCCTAGTTCTTTACTGGTTTCACGGATAAAGGCTGGGTACGGACAATACTGTCTTTCGTTTTCAGTGATATTTCCCTGGTCTCTTTGGATTGGTCGATGATTCTTACATTAACTTCGCCAGCACTTTCCACTTCTGCAGACATTGAGACGATCAAGTTATTGATTTCCTCAGAAGTGGTTGATGTTTCTTCGGCCAACTTTCTTATTTCTTCCGCTACGACTGCAAATCCTCGACCCGCTTCCCCAGCCCGGGCACTTTCAATGGAAGCGTTGAGGGCCAGAAGGTTGGTTTGATTTGCAATCCCTGTAATCTTTTCAACCGCTCCAACAATCCTATCAAATTCTCTTGTCATATTGGTGATGGTCCCCATGACGTGCTCATTGAGTTGATTGGATTGTTGAATCGTCTCCTCGAGGGCCACTGCAGTCTCGTACTCCTTGACGTTTTCAGTTTCCCGATTCTCCAGATTGATCTTCCAATGACCTATATGATCTAATATAGTATTGGTGCTCGATGCTAGCTTGTCCAGCGACGCCACCCCCTCGTTGATCTGCTCTGTCTCAGCCAGGGTAGCTTCTGCAATTTCATGCGTTGAAAAGACGGTGTTCTCAATTGCCTCATTTAGCTGATTAGAGGACCCAAACAAGTGGGCCACATTCCCTGCAATTTCAGTGGACGCCTGCCGAATACCATCGATCAAATGACCCTGTTTGCCCATCGCCTCCTCCGCTGTTGCGATGGACACAACTAAATCCTCTATGATTTGTTGAATAGCTCTTCTAAATGCTATTGATATAACCAGCATACCACCAGCCGTTGTGAAATAAGCTAAGTATGTCACTTGATTTGCGTCGAAGTAACTCAGGTTGACAATCATGCTTATCGTTGTGAGGGCCAATGTGAAAACAAAGTCAAAAGTTGTAAGACTAAATATGGCAACAGCAAAACCAATCATAGCCAAGTACCAATAGGAATATGGGCCTGTTGCTCCCGCCACCATGATCAAGTTTACTAGCAAAACGATAAAGTACAAATTTCCTCTAAACTTCGTATAGATGCTCACATTAAATCGATGATCATTGAGGGCGATTGCCGTATATATAACCGTAATGGAAAGAAAGGTGACCAGGGCTGGATTTGAGAAGTAAGCTATAACGCCAGCTATAGGGCCCTCCTGTATCATATTGATCACAATCTGAGGTAAGAAAGTCATTACGAAATAACCAATGATCCCAAGTTTGATAGCATTATTGATTTTTGTGTATATGTCTATTCTATTTCTGTCCTCCATGGATCAACCTCCTACGAAAGCTTAAGCTTCAACTCTATATTCCGTTACACTCATTCCGGTCCAAACTTTAAATGCTCTGGATAGGGATTTTGCGTCTGCATAATTAACCAGAAATGCGATTTCATCCAAACTCATGTTCATTTTCAAGTAGTTTCGTACCATGAGTTCACGGGTGTGGTTCAGTTGTTCATTAAATGTGGTAGATTCTTCTTTCAACCGCCTTTGTAGGGTTCGTTTGCTCACCCCTAGTTCATAGGATATTTTGTCTGCGTCACTAACACCGGAAGGTAGTAACTCGATTAGTGCCTTGCGAACAATTGCGGAGAAACTTTGATCAACCTCAAGTTCTTTAAGTCTCTGATTTAACTCCCCCTCCAAATAGTCCCACATACGATTGTTCTTCGTCACAAAGGGGCGCATTAAGTCGGCCTTGCTAAAGACAATTTCATTTTGGCTGTCTTTAGATACCGGTTTCAAACCAAAATAGGCAACTGCAGATTCTGGGTACTCCATATGACCTATTACGCTCTGGGGAGCAATATCCTCCCTACCTGTTCCCTTGTGTATAATGCTGAGTATGCTGACTTGAGCATGCACAAGCATGAGGCCTGGAACAGGAGTCCCGTCACTATACACGTAGGATATACGAATAGGCTGGTCGTCCTCAATGTATTGCATATGCACAGGTGCAATAATTCTTTTGAATTTCGCAATTCTCTTCACACACTCTAAGCCGTTTTCTGCACAAAGTCCTGCAAAGAACTCAGGATTAAATGACGCCACTGTGTCCACCTTGGATATCGACACCATATACTCCATATCAATGTATCGATCCATAGCCAGCATGAGGGACTGATATTGGTCAGATGTGAGTTGGAACTTGTCCTGGTCTATGGCCCTTGGCGGTACATTGGCTTCTCTGAAGAGGACTTCCACATCTACCCCCAGGTGTTGAAACATTTCTTTACCTTTGTCATCGAAATTCACGTTATAAAACAAGTTCACCACTCCTATCTGACATAGACTACTTCTTTAGTCCAACAAGTTCATAGGTTTCTTGAATCAGTTTCTGCGCAACCATCATGTCCTTTGCATGGGGATTTGGAGACTCAAGTGGCCAGCCGCCATCCTTGCAGTAGGAGTCCCTATAAAGAACACTACTTTGACTAAAATAAGCTCCTGAATGCTCCCGGGCTTGGTCCGAAATGAGACAGTGCAAGGAAGTCTGTGCGGATTCTTCATTAGAGTCTGTCATGGAACGAATAAAGGGTGCCATGAGGGGACTTAGGACACGCATAAACAGGTTTTCTTTGCCAAAGTTTGATCGTGCCCAACCAGGATGAACTGCAAATGCAACCACGCCCGTTCCATCAAGCCTTTGGGCCAGTTCCATGGCATATAGGGCATTGGCCACCTTAGCTTCGGAATAGGCATTCATGGCATTAAAGTCTCTTTTATGATAGTTTAGATCATCCAAATGTACAAACGGTCGATTTTCAGGACGTCCGGCATGGACACAGGATGACAAGAGTACGATCCTAGAAGGCGCGCTCTTCTTTAAAGTGTCCAGTAGGAGTTCTGTCAGCAAGAAATGGCCAAAATAACTTACGCCAATGGACATTTCAAACCCGTCACTTGTACGTGTTGCCTCTCTACCCATTGATACCATTCCTGCGTTACAGTCTAATCCATGAAGTTGATCATATTTGGACTTAAAGGTCTTTACGAATGATCGTACTGAATCGAGATTGGCAAGATCCAGTTTTATGACCTCATAACTACCCTTTAGCCCATCAAACTCGCGGGCGACCTCCTTGCCTGCTTCCACACGTCGACAAGCCATTACTACATGGGCACCTTGTTTTATAAGCTGTCTAGTTGTTTCAAAGCCGACACCTGAGTTGGCACCTGTTACAATATATGTTTTGCCTGCAAGGTTCTTATTTTTAGTCTTTTCATCAATCCATAGTTTTGGTCTAGCCATCGTTGGCCTCCTTATTTCTAGTTCTCTTTATCCAGCAGAAATCACTAACCGGTCTTATGATACTTGAAGTATATCAAGGACTTTTTACAGTTAGAACCACAATTCGTGCCAATGTATTCTCATATGACGCCAATCGGAGCGAGTCTTAAAACTCGAAAAGCTTCTCCGATTATCAGAGAAGCTTTTGAAGTCTATCTACTATTACATGTGGTTTTTGCCAGTTGGCCCATTCTCCATGATCCGGACGTCAGCAGACTCATTTACAGTCACCCCAACCTCTTCTCCAGTGGTGTCATTGATCAACTTGCAGCCACCTTCATATAGGGCATAATCAAACTCAGGGAACTCAAAGAAGTCCTCGTTGGAATAGGGTACCACTGTAAAACTCTTTGATCCTTCTATTTCGATTGGGAATTCATAAGTCCAACCCCATGACACCCATGTACCTACTGTGGGGCTCTTGGCATATCCTTTCTGGCGAACAATCACGTCGTCGATCTGCATGATATGTCCGTCTGAGCCCATATAAACAACTTCCTTGTGGCCATTAAAGAAGTTGTAGATATGCAGGCGGGCACCGTTATCAAATCTAAAGGAAGACCACTCCCACGTTAGGGTGGCAAAGTCACCCCACTGGCGGTCCACCCAACCAATCCCTGACAGGGTTAGGTCCTTTTGCTGGCCGTTATCGTCAGTGATGGTCATGGTGCCTGTCACTGGGGTCCGAGGCAAGGAGTAGTAAAAGCTGAAATCATCATCTGCCCCCTGCTGTATCATACCTTCAATGCCATGTTTGTCCGTGTGCCAGAGGACTTCGTCAATATTGGTAACCGCTAAATTATAGGACACCTGGGGAGACTGGAGGGAGAGGATCATTTTTTCTTCTCCATAAGACCACTCAAAATGTCCTTCTTCAGTTGTGCATACGGCTGTGTTGTCCTTGTCACGCCATAGGTCTTCCTTGTTCATAACCCCGTTGAACTGGGTTGGGTAGACCTTATTGTTTTTGTAGTCACTTACATATCCTAGAATGCTACCTGCTCTTTGATGGTCAGCAACTTCTAGGCCAATCATTTTCTGATAGGCTTCTCCAATCCTATGGGTGATATTGGAGAATATGAAGTAAGGATTGCCACAAATATCATGGGCTAGTACAGTGAAGTACCACCACTCGAAGGATTTTTCACTCATACGCGCATGGGGTTTCCACTCCTCACGGGTGGAACGTACTGAAGGGTTCTTCACGTCAAAGGGAATGGGTTCAAAGTGCTTTGTCATAGTAATCTCTCCTTTTCCACATGTTGCATTTGTACCACTTGATACAAATGTCATGTTTGAATTATAAGAGAGTCTACTACATGAACACAATCCTTTTCTGCTTTTAGGCCTTCATTATGGACAAACCACCCTTTTTGTCACACAAAAAGAAACCCAAGACGTCTTCATCTTGGGCTTCTCAGTTTGGGCAAAACAATCGTTAAAACGGGTCTACTGGTTCATATCATTTAGGAGCTTGGGTATGTAGCCTTCTTCACCTTCAAATAGATTGGTTATGTCATGGATAATGGTTCCCATGTCCTCTGGGCTTGTTTTCATGTCATTCTTGATCCATTCCATGATCACCCTTGTAATCCCGCCCATTTGGTAATGGATGAAAATCTCATATCGAAGATTGACCGCCCCTTCATGGGCCCTTTTCCTACTCATGGTCATGTAGTCAAAGAAAAAGGTGTTTTGACTGGCGATTTGGCTAAAGAGCAGGTCTTCTAGACCTGCATTTTTAATCTGAATAAGGGCTTTGCGCCGCTCTAAAAAAAGCTGGAATAACCAAACATACATTTTCCGGTGGTCACTTAAGTGGTTATGGTCCAGCTAGTCTCTAAAGGCTTCAAACATGGTTTGTAGGTAGGTAATAATAATGTCGTCCTTGGACTTGTAGTTTCGATAGTAGGTTTGTCTGGCAACCCCTGCCTTTTCAGCAATTTGGCCTATTTTGATTTTATCATAGGTCTCATTTTCAAGGAGAATCATTAAGGCTTCAAAAACCCATTCTCTCGTTCTCTGAACTTGCTTGTTGACTTCAATAGACTTCATGGTTTGACTCGCTTCCCTAGGGCAAATGTATCACTTGAGACAATTGTAACATGAAATATGACCAAGTTTATTAAGAGTATAGCCCGTAGGCTAAAAAAAGAGTGGCGTTTTGTCGCATCTTATGAAAACTGGAGCTTGTTTACTCTATAGAATCGATTGCTCTTTCTATTAAGGTCTCCCAGGGTCTGGATTTGACCGTAGTAAGCCCCATAAGAGAACACTGTTTGTTCAATTGTTGGCCGAAAGAATGACTGATCTGTGCCCGAAAAACTTGGGCCTCTCCCCCCTCACGACTCAAATAGTTTTGAATGATCTGGTCAAGTTCTGGCTCATAGAGGAATAGCGACTGGACAAGGGGTGACGTGAAACCTACCACCAACTGGGGGCTGATGAAATCCCCGTCGATGATCACCGGCGCTTGCTTGCTTAGATGTTCATTTATGAGCTGGTCGAGGGTATGGGCCAGTTCTACTCCCACCTGTTTGAGCCTATCCACATTTCCCTCCACGCCTTGGGGTTCCCAGTCTTCGTCCCCCATCCAGTAGTGGATGGCAGGATAGTCATTGGCCTTGGAGGTGCCCATTACTTTCTTGCACAGGTCATCGGCCTCAATGATTTGAACTTGATAGAGGTCAGCTAAGGCTTTGGCCAGTCTGGACTTGCCTATACCAGACGACCCACCGATCAGTAGAACCATCCATTTTCTTTTCATCCTGCTGCCCCCCTGGTTTTCATGGTCATGTGCGCTTGAGTTCGATTATACATGGAGGTAAAAGGACCCTTCATTGTGGAACTGGCCGTTGATTTGTAACCGGACGGAGTGGTCGCCCTCATAGAGCTTTTTGGTTGTCATTTCTTTAAAGGCGTGCTTCTTTTGCATGGAAATGCTTTGACCTTCTTGTAAGCTGACCTTTTTCAACTTAAAGACCTTTTGGCCCCGCTTTCCTTTGGCCATGGGATAGTCCACCTGGTAGTCCACCATGAGTTTACAATCTTCCAAAGCTTTTATGGTCACGTCAAAAACAATACTATCGCCAATATGAATTTCCGGTGTATGGATAACAAAACCTTCAACCTCGATCCTTGCACCGGTCTTATAGCCCAGTAGGTTCAAAGCCCCTTGGTGTCCCCGTTTCACTAGGGTCCTTGTACTGTGACTCACGATGTATGCCATTTCTTTTTCGTTTTGACGTCCAGTGGCCTGCCACCGTTCAAGAGTCTCAATCACAACTTGTGGATGGATCTTGGATAGGTCATTTAAATGGTTGGCGACGGAACGGGTTACATAGCGTTCGGAGTCATAATACAAGAAGTCCAGGGGCTCCATAGCTTTCATGGGGTCTAGATTAATTCCACTCCCCCAAGGCAGCTTGGGTCGTAGGCCTTCACTGGCCAGACGTCGTTGATTGTGGTCCTTGCTCTTGGCCCATTGGTGCATTTGCGCAAGGGCTTTATCGGGATACTGATTGATAAACTTTCGTATGGCAAACTCTGCTGAAAAGACCTTGGTATACTCTCCTAACATGGTTAGGGAGTGGTCCACCCACTGATCGCTACAACCGTACATTTCCACATACTCACTGAAGGAACCATAGACAAAACGATCATTGGTGTCTGTTTGCTCGCAAGTCTGTTTCAGGATGTCTGTTGCCTGGTAAAAGTCCTGAGGCAGGTGGTCATGAAGGCAAAGGGTCATGTGGGACATACGTTCCTTTAGCTCCCTTGTTGGAAAGCCTTCTACACACTGGTCAACAAATGCTTCAAGATCAAAGGGGCCGTGTACTGCTTGAATCGCCTTAGCAAGCTCCGTTACCGTTTCTCGGTTGAATAGGTCATCCTTTAATATATAGGGTTCTGACATTGGACACTCCTTTACATGTTCATGTTTCCAAGTCGACTAAAGGTAAAGCCCCCACGATTCCTCGTGAGGGGCTTGCAGATTGTCGACAAAGTCGACAAGATGGAGACTGTAGAAAACTTTCTCAGACAAGGCGCGGCTGAAAGCCAGTTGGTGAGCGATCTTCTAGATCGTGATCCAGCTGGATTGAGGCCAGCAACGCAGTATGAGGGAGTTTGTCTACGGTTTCAAAGCCCCTACGATTCCTCGTGAGGGGCTTGTTATCATTCATTAGCAAATTTACATGTCAATCTCAAGCAGGGTTGGTGTATGGTCTTGACGGTCGCCAGAACTGATCATTTCTGACTTGGTTACATTGTCTGCAAGACGGTCACTGACTAGCCAGTAGTCAATTCTCCAGCCCGTGTTGTTGATTTTGCTGGTCTTCACCCGCTGGGCCCACCAGGTGTATGCCCCAGTTACGTCCCCATGGACATGTCTAAATGTGTCTGTAAAGCCCTTGCCAAGGAGGTTTGTAAACCCTTCTCGTTCTTCATCGGTAAAGCCTGGGGAACGACGGTTGGTTGCAGGATTGGCCAAGTCAATTTCTTTGTGGGCCACATTGTAGTCTCCTGTGGCGATAACTAACTTTTCCTTGTCTAGCTGGGCT
>CAYFHQ010000088.1:0-15700 GCA_964342805.1 uncultured Peptostreptococcaceae bacterium
CTCTTTGGCATTAAGCTCCATAAGGTCATGGTGCCCATGTTCAGCAAGTTGATCTCTGTCTTGATCTGGTCCATGGCATTGATCATGATCTCCTCCGAGTGGGGTTTTGACGCTTCTGGCTTTGTGGCAGGCCTAGGTATTTCTGGTCTGGCCATTGCCATTGCTCTCAAGGACATTTTGTCTAACATCTTTGGTGGTTTTGCCATCATGATGGACAAGCCCTTTGATATTGGGGATTGGATTGTTATTGGGGACACAGAAGGGGTCGTTGAGACCATTACTCTGCGTTCCACTAAGATCAGACGGTTTGACCGGGGCATGGTATCCATTCCAAACTTGAAGTTGGCCACGGACGACGTTCTCAACTACTCTAGACGGACAGAACGCCGGATCAGTTTCCAGCTGGGCATTGAGTATGGCACTCCTGTAAACACGGTGGAAGTCCTACTGAAAGACTTGAAGTTGCTCTTGTTGGAACACCCCAACGTAAAAAATGACTTTATCATTGTTAACCTAGAAAAGTTTGCGGCCTCGGCCATGGAGATCAAACTCTACTTCTTTGCTGACACGGCAGACTGGTTGAAATTCCTAGATGTCCAGGAACAGGTCAAGTTGGACATTCTACGTCTACTGGAACACCACAAGGTGAACCTGGCCTATCCGAGTGTCCAGGTCTATCAGCACCCACAAGAACAAGTGGAAACCACAGACACAAGCGTTTCCTAGTAAGTAAAGACAAAATAAAGGAGCATATCAGACCGAGAAAGGTCTGATATGCTCCTTTTTGTTCGTTTACGTTTGTGTGCTGTCCTGTTTCAGAGTTGGTATCTTCGCTGAAACCAAAGCATGTTTCGTTTAAAGGTCTTAGTAAAGTTAGTGAGAGCACTACATCTTAAAGTGCTCAATCATCTCATGAAGCTTAAGAACCGCTTCTTTGAGGTGCTCTGTTCTACCGGTTACTTCCTGCATGGAAGCCAACTGCTCTTCCGTGGAAGCTGACACCTGCTCAGAGGAAGCAGAGGCTTCTTCTGTTACCGATGAAATGGTGTTCATAACATCGATCAGCATGTGGGACTCTTGACCGATCTCTTCATTCTGTTCACGAACCTGCTCTAGGCTAGCTAGGAGCTTATCCAGGTGGTCAAAGATCGTATTGAAGATTTCTTCTGTTTCTTTAACGGCTTCAAACTCTTCGGCGTCCAGCTTGCGGTTGTTTTCCACAGTGGAAACCGCTTGAGAGGACTGGGTTTGCATGTCTTCAATGAGCTTCTTAATATCTTCGCTGGCGTCAGCAGATTGCTCAGCCAGTTTTCTAATTTCCTCAGCGACTACGGCAAATCCTCGTCCAGCTTCGCCTGCCCGGGCGGACTCGATGGAGGCATTTAGTGCCAGTAGGTTGGTCTGGTCTGCGATGGACGCTATGGTATTGGTAATGTCCCCGATATTTCGGGACTGGGCGTCAACGCTTTCAATGATGGTAGAAAGTTGCTTCGACGATGCTTCTTTCTCATTGACCTTGTCGATCAGTTTCTTCATGGTATCAAGACCACGGCCAGACTCTGCCTTTACTTCGTCAGACAGGACAGTCATGGAACCGGACAGGTCGTTGACCCCTGTGATCTTTTGGTCTACCAGGGCCACCCGCTGGGACCCGTCTGTTACTTCCTGGGCCTGGGTTGTGGACCCACTGGCCACTTCCTGGATGGCACGGGCAATTTCCTCTGTGGCCACTGTTGTTTCGGAAATAATAGTAGTCAGGGTATCCGCATCTTCCCGTACGGTATTGGAGGTGGTGTTGATCTCACCCATGATACTTCGTAGGTCGTCCACGGTTCGGTTGAGGTTATGGCCCATTTGGCCAATTTCGTCAGCCCGGTGGACGTCCACGTGGACGGTCAGGTCACCCTGGGCTACTGCGCCAAGGGCATTGTTAATGTTCTTGATCTCACGGCCGATGGACCGGGCAATAAGGATAGCGATAAAGATCCCCACAGCGGTAGCCACCAGGTTCATGGAAATGCCTGTGATGGCCAGTGGAATGGTGTCAATATCCACTTCGTTTTTAGCAAAAGGTACAGCGATCTTCCAGCCGGTGTTCTCCTCAGTGGTAAAGTAAAGATGCTTGCGCTGGCCGTTATGCTCGTAGAAGGCATAGCCTTGGTCCTTGTCCGTCATTTGCGGCCAGAACTCTTTTTCGCCTACGTTTTTGCCAATCTGCTCAGGATCAGGGTGGGTAATGACATTACCGGCTGCGTCTGTTATGAAAATGTAGCCCGTGTTGCCCACTCGCTTGTCCTTGTAGGTGTCAGCAATGGTACTGAGGGCAATGTCTGCCCCGATAACGCCAATGACTTTACCGTCGGACTTAACCGACTTGGCACAGGTAATGACCGGTAGGCCAGTAAAGGCGTCAATATATACATCCGTCCAAATGACTTCGTCAGAAGCCTTGGCCTGCTGGTACCAGCCTCTTGAACGGGGATCATAATCGTCTCCGTAGAAATGGGGCTCTGTGAAGAAGCCTTTTTTTGCATTTTTTACAGCTTCATTGAGTTCTGGCCGGTTGCCATAGAACTCTTTAAGAATGGTGCGGATTTCTGTTGTGTCCGTAAAACCACTGTAATCCTCGTAGCCTACGTAGACATAGTCTGCGTCTGTAAAGGATGTGGTATAGTTGGCAAACCCTTTGAGCATCCAGGACATGCTTGGATGGTAGAAGGGGGTAGAACCAACGTTTGAGTCACTACTGAGCATGTCAATCGACGACGTGTAGGCACTCATGTAGTTGGCCACTGAAGACGTGACTTCTTCCGCCAATGTTTCCGATGTCTCACTTCGAATTTCCCGCATTTTGTCTGCGGACAACCAGGTGAGCAATGACCCACTGACCGCCGATGTTACCAAGATGACGATGCCAAAGAATAAGGCCAATCGTACAACAAAGCTCTTTTTCATTACAACCTCCCGAATACAAAAACTCCCCAAATGTTACATGTGATCAATATTTATACGTTTAGAATACCATATAATGTCTGTCAATAATCAAGAAAAGTCGAAAAAGATCAGAAAAAGCGATCTTTTGTAAGTGGGTTGTTTGAAGGGGTTTCGCTATTTTGATGCATTGTGGAAATGTATGGTTTGGGGTATCGCTAGGTTTCGAGAGGTATACATTTTCTTCTATAAATATACCGTTTGGCAAAAGAGTTTCCGATGTGACTATTTGTGACAAGACAGTAATGAAATGAACGAGGGTGAGCTCATGTTCTCCTTATGTTCACATGAGTACCGACGTGTCACTCTATTTATAACTTCTAAGCAATATTTCACCATAAACGAAACATAAAAATACCACTTCGCATAGCAAAGTGGCATGTTGGGTATGGCTGTTTTGAGGCTAGTAATACGCGATTCTAGTGCCAATACTGTGTACCTAGCAACAGATCAATAATTCGTAGTTGTTCATCTACATCTTTACCATTTGATGAATGTTCTTCACCGTCGAATCCATATCCCCATAACTCCCATGATAGTGCCTTAAAAGAAGGATACTTTTCAATGTTATGACCTATTAACCACACAATATTTAGCAGCTCGTTATAGTACTCAATATCATCAGTCTTCAAAACTTTGAATCGATGGATGTCTGTTAAAGGCTCCAGCCTCTTCACGAGCTCATACCTATAATTTTGACCCTTACCACCTTTATTCAGTTCTAGAAACCATTCCATGTTTTTGACAAACTGACTATACATGATATTCATCCCTTAGCATTTGGCTATTCTTAATAAACTCTTGCTTTATCCGATCGCTTAAATCTTGCCTATCTTTTACATTGTTAATTAATTGATCTAACAAGTTCTTATTAGATTCCTTTATCAATGTAGATATATCCTCTTGGTCTTTTTCAGAATAACGTCCAAGCTTGCTAACGATTATATCTTCCTTAGACAACACATAGAACTCCAGAGTGTTAAACCCGGAAAGCAAATGGGCTCGTGCTTGAAAATTCTCAGCAACAGTTGTTACGTATAAATCAAGCATATCAAATCGATCAAATAATCTGAACACCTTACCTGCCGATGCAGAATAGTTGATATCGATAAAATCAAGATCAAAAGTAGCTCTATCTAAATACTCTCCTAGTATGCAACCAGATCCACCTAAGAAATACAAAGGTGGACATTTTATTTTTTTAAGTGTAGCAAAATCATCTGCATCGTGGAGTAATTCTAATAGTATTTCTCTGTTCTTCAGATCCATAGTGGCCTCTCATGTTTTACTGGTTCGTTTCTACTTACTAATTATAACATAAGTGTCTTCTAACTTACTTTTCCTTATTCAAACGCTTCATAACATGTACCAAGCTAATTATTTCCCCTAACACCTATAGAGGAGCCTAGCATATATAACAAAGGCTTAAACGGGCCAGTCTATTCAGTGGCCACATTGATTTGCTCCAGACCTTAGAGACCTAGCTAACCATTATAAAAGAAAGTAAAACACAGCCTTTTCCTAACTTTTCAAGAAAATGGGCGAAAAAGCGCCCGATCTAGAGACATACTATTGACACGCGCTTCCATTTACGAGAAGATAGGCAAATATATTTATAGGGGGAGACAAGATGAAGACCTTACAAGCCCATCAAAGGGCCACCTTACTTTACGCATTTATGACATCTGTATTTGACCTAGCCGACAAACTCTTTGGCGTGGTGTTTATCCTGATTGCCAGTAGCAATGGCATAACGCCCATGCAGATCAGTATCCAATTTGCCGTAGCATCCATCAGTGTAGCCATTTTCGACTATCCGTCCGGAAATATTTCCGACCGGATTGGACGAAAGAAGACTGCAGGCCTGGGCTATATGGCCTTTGGTATTGGAATGATTATCTACGGTATGGTGACGAGCTTTTACGGCTATATATTCGCTATTATTGTTATTCAGCTAGGGATCGCCCTGATCTCAGGGTCACCGATTTCCTGGTTGATCGACTTTTTGAAAGACCATAATAAAATGGAATACAAGGACACGGTGGTGCCCAAACTCAGGGGCTCTTCCACCTTATTTGCAGCAGTCGGCGCCCTCTTTGCCGCCTACCTGGTCCGCTTTGGCTACTCCATTCCCCTCTTTGTGGGTGGTGCTATTGCCATCGCCAACGGCCTTGTAACCCTCTTGGTCATGGAGGACAACTACGGCGAAGGACAAGAGGAGTCCATTGTTGGCCAGATCATCACCAACACCAAGGATTTTATGAAGTCTAAGAATATGATCTTGCTCCTCATTCGAAGTTCCATTAGTGGAGCAGGCTTCCTGGCCTTTATCTTGGCCTGGCAGGTCTACGGGGTTGAGGTTATAAAGGTAGATCCTAGTCTCATTGGTATTCTGATGACAGTCTTTATGCTGATTATCAGCGGAAGCAGCTTCCTGACTGCAAAACTCAACAAGCACTTTAAGCCCATTCATGTGTCCGTTGCTGGAACCATCATTCAAGGCATAGGTCTTTTAGTGGTCATGGCTGTGCCCAATGTTTATGGATTTGTGGGCGGTATTTGCGTCTTTGAACTGGGCTTTGCCATGGAAGTAGCTTCTTATGGTGCCTGGCTCCATGACTACATTCCCAGTGGTCAGCGGGCCACCTTCTTCTCAGGTCTCTCAGCCCTGAGTTCATTGATTGGTTTCTTTTCCTCCCTTCTAATAGGATGGATAATCAACACCTTTGGCTATACAGCCATCTGGCTCTTTGCCGGATGTATGAATATCGGGGCAGGTGTTTTCCTAATGGTTATAAAAAATGCTTTGTCACAAGCTAACGTAGGGGATTCCCTTTCTATGGGAACTAATTAGTGTTTTAAGATAATGTTACAATTGTTTTGCAAAAAGTTACCTTTTGATCATTAGACTGAGAAATATACTATTCTTTGTTTAGGATACTACTTAAGGAATCTTAAAGATCTAGAGGTGTATATGGATTTTTCTATTTACAGAATGCTTGATCAACCATCCGAAGTGCTAAAAGACATTAGTCTGAAATACGAAAAAATCGGCAAAACGATAACTAGAAAAGTAAAAGTTGCTTGTAAGTCAGCTAGCAGTGAAATAGAATGTGAAGTGCAATTTTTTCACGACGCTGACTATAAAGATAATGAAGTAGCCTGGGCGAACTTTTGGGCGAAATATGTAAAGTCGAAGCAAACGTTTGACCGTAGACATGAATACTCATCAGGTATTGTGACAGTAGAATTGTGTGATACATTGTATTGTATTTCTTTTGGAAATGCATATCATTACATAAACAAATACTCAAGTGCTGGGTTTGCTTTGGACTTTGCAGAGAAAGTGCTTACTGATAACAGTATTGATGTTAAGTCAGCTAAGTACTTCAAAATTTCGAAGACAAGAGCATTAACACAGTATTCGAAAAGTACATATCCAACTGTAGAAGTCGGAGAAAGTGATGAGCTCGTTATAGGTCGAGTTGATATTGACAAGAGATATAAAAAGTTAAAAATAACACAAACGTTTAAAGATATGAAGTTTGGTTCATCTTTGAAGGTTGCAAAGAATAATGTTACCGGTGATGATATTGTTGAGCTAATCTGTGAAATTCACAAACTATCAGATGAGTTACAACCTCAAGTGAGTTTGCCTAGAATCAAGTTAGTTCCTATAACAGATGATACTGAGGAACTCCGACATGACCTCGATATGAAACTGACTGAGGACTTGTTAAGTGGTAGCGTGCCGTCAGCTACTTTAGCATACTTCACAGAGGAGAACGGTGACATAGTAATAAAAGATCGTACAGATTCTGAGGTTAGGCTTGTATATGATCATAAAAGGTGGGATACAACTTTCAATCTTACAGAAATAGTAAATCAATTGCGTGAAATTGGATGCAACAATATTCGTAAAGTAAGTCTGTACCCAGATGTTAATGAAAAATATTTCAAACCATTAAAGCATTTCATTGACTATCAGACAAAACATCGTAATGAAAACTATTGTCTTTATAAAGGTCGATGGGCTAAGTACAATGATTCATATATAAGATATGTAGATGAGTACATTCAACAAGTCAATGAGATTACTGAGGTTGATAGATCATTAGATTTAACAGATGAGTTACTCAATGACGGTAAGAGAATTAAAGAGGAACACAAGAATAAGTATGACAAAGTGAAGTATGCAGAATATCCTTATAACATATTCGTGGAGCATAACAGAGGTTATCAGCTGTTAGATAGAATGAAAAACCATCAATTGTTCACGCAGGTTGAGTTCTGTGACCTATATGGACAGGCGAGAAAATCGCTTATTCATGTAAAAATTGGTGATGTCACATCCTTAAGGGCATGTGTTGCACAATCACTTCGGAGCGCACAAATTTTTACTCATCACCGAGATGTGTTAGACGAGGCTTATGGAATTAGTAGCGATGATGTTAAGGAGATATGTCTTCATTTTGTCGTTTCAACAAGTAATATGTTTTTGAACGATAATGAGTTTAACTTCGGCTTGAATCAATCCATGTACTTTAAAATTGAGTTGATTGAATGGATGAATGTAGTTCGAAGTTTAGGTTTCACACCAAAAGTTATAGTCTGTAAAGACTGTAGATCAAATAATTAGTTTACCAAAACCCCTAGTCCTCACTGGGGGTTTTCTTATACAATATAGAATAGGTAAGAAATGATCACAGAAGAAAGCGAGCATTACATGTCAAGCAAGTTAAGACGAGGACAAATGGTCCGTTCCCACACGGGGAAGGGGTATATGATCCGGGAGTTCCTTGGCTCCGGCGGGCAAGGGGAAGTATTTAAGGCCGCCGAGGGGGGCAAGGAGTACGCAGTCAAGTGGTACTATCCCCACACTGCAACGGAGAAACAACTGGCCCTGATCAAAAAACTGATCGCCGTGGGCCCACCCAATGATCGGTTCCTATGGCCTCTTGAACTATTAACCGATGACAGAACGAAGGGATTTGGCTACGTGATGAAGCTACGGGACCCCAACTTTAAGGGGATCGTGGCCCTGATGAAGCGGAAGATTGAACCCAGCTTCTACGCCCTGACCGTGGCTGCCATTCAAATGGTCGACAGCTTTGAGAAATTACATAATAAAGGACTTTGTTATCGGGATATTTCCTTTGGAAATGTCTTTATGAATCCTCGAACGGGAGACGTGTTCATTTGTGACAATGACAACGTGACCCACGAGAAAAAAGCAGACAAGAGCATACTGGGTACGCCGCGGTTTATGGCGCCGGAGATTGTTCGGGGAGACAGCCTGCCCGACGTGCAGACGGACTTGTTCTCCTTGAGCGTTTTGCTCTTTTATATGTTCATGGTCCACCACCCGCTGGAAGGCAAGCAGGAGGCCAGTATAAAGTGCTTCGACCTGCCGGCCATGCGCAAGCTCTACGGGACCAACCCGGTCTTTATTTTTGACCCCATGAACTCCACCAACCGTCCGGTCAAGGGCCTCCACGACAACGCAACGGTCTTTTGGGACCTCTATCCCGTCTTTTTTAAAGATGCGTTTACCCGGAGCTTCACAAAGGGCCTACGCCGTTTCAATAGCGCCAGGATGACGGAAGCCCAGTGGAAGGATGCCCTGATTCGGCTAAAGAATTCCATTCTCAAATGTTCCTGTGGGGCAGAGAACTTCTATGACCTCCAGGATGTTCGAGCGGGAAGAAGCAAGGGTTGTTGGGCCTGTAAGACGGACTTAAAAATCCCAGCCCGGATTAAGGTGGGCAAGGACATTATTATATTGAATGAGTTCACCAAGATCTTTGCCCACCATGTGAGCAGGGACCGCTTGATTGACTTCCACAAGCCCCTGGGCCAGGTTATTCGGAATCCCAAGAACAGAGACCAGATCGGGATCAGGAACCTGTCCGAAGGAGACTGGCACGTCAAGACCAAGGACGGTCGGGCCCTTCAAGTGGGCCGTGGCCGGTCTGTAAACTTGGATATTGTTACGGAGATCAAGTTTAACGACCATGCCATTGGTTTTGTCCGGGCTTAGGACAGATCAGGCAAGGGTAATGCCAAGGGAAGGCGACTGCGTTCTAGGGAAATCTCACTAAGTTTGAGATTTAAGGCCCTGGGCGTGGTATAAAGTGTAGCGAGTGGATGTGCCCCTAAGAGGGCATGTCTGTTACGATAGAAGGAAGCGTTCGGCTAGAAAGGAGTGGTGGCAAGTCGGTTGCCATCAATACCAACATGGATATGATTAGACCTGGTGGGGAACTGTCCACAAGACCCCTGCACTTCATTTGGATTGCAGACTGTTCCACGTCAATGAAGAATAACGGAAAAATGGAGGCCCTCAATACGGCTATCCGTAGTGCCATTCCCCATATGACCCGGGTGGCTGAGGAAAACCCCAATGCGGACGTTATGGTCAGAGCCATTTCTTTTGCGTCAGGTGCCAACTGGCACATTCAGGACCCCACCCACATTGACGACTTTCAGTGGAAGGACCTGAGTCCAAGCGGGATCACGGACATGGGTAAGGCCTTCGACTTACTGTCGGAAGAACTCCGCATGCCTCCCATGGACGAGCGTGCCCTGCCACCAGTATTGGTTCTGGTGACAGATGGTCAACCTACGGACGACTATAAAAAGTCCCTGGACGCCATGATGAAGCTACCATGGGGGAAAAAAGCAGTCCGTCTGGGCATTGCCATTGGCCGAGCAGCCAACGAGCGGGTCCTAAAAGAATTTATCGATAACGACGAAATTAAGGTCCTTCGGGCAGACAATGCCGAAGAACTAGTGGAATACATTAAGTGGGTGTCCACGGTTGTCTTGAAGGCGGCATCGTCGCCAGCTTCTCAGACAGAAGACCTGGCAGACACCAGTGCCAATGTTATTATTCCTGACATTCCAAACGACTTCTGGGACGACGAAGACATTTCTGTTGAGGACGTATGGTAATGTCCAAGGTAGAAATGGCCTATGCCAGTGTACGGGGAAACGTCCATAGACGCCGGGACCTGCCCAACCAGGACGCCATCCACGTCCTTGAAAAAGAGGGCATGACCCTGGTTTCCATCGCCGATGGCCATGGAAGCCCTGTCTGTTTCCGGTCGGAAATTGGGTCCAAGATGGCTGTGGAAACAGCCAATGAGGTCCTCAACAAACATAGAAATATCTTTGAGCAATATACCGAAGAAGCCCACAAGCTCCTGGCAGGCAAGATCGCCCGGTCCTGGATGACCGCCTGCCTGCGTCACCTGAGGGCCAATGCCTTTGCTGACGCCGAAGTGGGATCTTTAACAGAGGACCGCCGCCGCAAGCTGGGTCGAAATGCCCTCCTGGCTTACGGGTCCACCCTAATGACCCTGGTCATCCATGGGGACAAGCTGACGGTTCTTAATATTGGGGACGCAGAGTTATTGGTCAAGAAGGCCAGTAACCCCAATGTGGAACTCTTGAAGCCCTCCAAGCGGCTGGGCAATGAAACAGAGAGTTTGGCCCTGGACAAGGCCGAGCGGTACTTCACCATTCATTCCTATGATCTGGACGACCTGGAAGGGGTATTGGCAGCCACAGACGGCTATCCCAATTCCTTTAAGTCGGAGTCTGGCTTCCTGAAAGTGTTGGGGGACTTGATTGGACTCCATAAACAGCATGGGATGGCGGCCATTCAGTCTAATTTGGGCTCATGGCTGGACGACACTTCTGTAAAAGGGAGCGGGGATGATATTACGGCTTGTTTTGTGGCTCGGGTGTAAATCATGAACTGAAAGCATTTCCTACTAATTTTGTAGGAAATGCTTTTCTTTTTACCCTAAAAGAACTATACTAATTAGTATAGAGTCAAGGTTGGGTATGATGACAATCACCACAGACCAGTGGTGATCAGAACCCTAGCAGGTAAGGAGTATAAGCATGACATACAAGATTAAACTATTTTCCGACTACATCTGACCCTATTGCTATATCGGCAAGGGTATTGTCGAAGGATTGATGGACCGGTATGATATTGAAATTGAACATGTGGCCTTTGAGATCCACCCGGAAACACCCCAGGAGGGGGTCAACCTCTATGAGCGAATTCCTGGTGCCAAACAGGGCCTAGCCCAACTCCGTGAGCGGGGCAAGCCACTGGGATTGACCTTTGGGGATATTGAGATCATGTCCAATACCAAAAAGGCCCTTCTAGTTGGCGAGTATGCTAAGGAAAAGGGTGTCAGTGGAGCCTATAGCAAGGCCATGTTCCAGGCTTACTTTGCAGACGCCAGGGACATTGGTAATGAGGATATTATTCTTGATATTGCCAAGTCAGTGGGACTGGACCAAGAGGGTGCTACAGCAGCCTTTACCTCGGCGGCTTATGAAGCAATTCTAGAAGAAAATCTGCGCCTAGGTCATGAACTCAACATCCGAAGCGTGCCAACCTTCATTGTTAATGATGAGGTCATGGTGGTTGGGTCACAACCAGAAGCTGCTTTTGTTCAGGTCTTTGACCAGCTGGCTGGCAAGGGGCAGGACAAGAAGTTTGTCTTATAAGTCACGCAAGTCAACTTGTGACTAGCAAGATAAAATGAAATAGGCAAGGCCTGAGACACGCTCTGTTATGGGGATGTGTTTCAGGCCTTTTTCTATGCAAAGGAGGCGATGACAGGCGTTAGGCCATAACCTTCTTTTACATTGTCTTTGAAGTGGATTTTGCGAATGCCCTGGTCATAGTGGCCAAGTCGGGCCATGGGTACCAACAAGCGTTCAGTACCCTTTTGCACACACATGATCCTGACTTCCACAATTACATTGTCATCATAGACCCTGTAAGGGATCATTTTCTGGACGAGAAGGTCTTCCCCGTGGTTGACATAGGGCAGGGGCGGATTGAAGTCGATCCCCTTGCCTCCATAGCCTAGGACTGGCTTCATAACCAAGGGGCAACTTTCCTCAAACCCAGCAAACCGACTTCCCTTAGGCAGTAGCCAACTGGTTGGAACAAAGGGCAAGTCCATACCTGCCATGGCAGTTTTACTGACCCTTTCATACCATTTGGGGTCTTGAACCCAGGAGAGGTCTATTTGGTCTAGGTTTATGCCCAAAGCAGGAAAATGGGTTGGGATGACTCGGTTATAAACGCTCGTAAGTTGGCGGTCTTCCAGGTAGAGTTTTCGATCATGGACCTAGCAGTCACGGGCATTGGCCAAGCGGATATCCGTGATATGGAGCTGGAGCGCATCGAATGCGAAGTAGGATCTTTGCTTGTAGGGGTCGATTTCCAGTAGGTCCACCTGTCTGGCGTCCTGAAAGAGGATGGACTCCAATAGGCTGACCAGGGGGTATAGACTTTGATCCATTTGATTTAGATAGAGAGAGTCAAGGCCTTCCAAGATGGCTGTTGAAGCCAGCTCGGCAACTGCCAGGGAGTAGGTGGGAAAGGCCTGGAACTCAATAAGTTTAAAGCCATCGGGGGTGTCTGCGAAGTCGAAGTAGGCAAAGTGGAAGGAGGTGTCCTCCAGGGTGTCCATGATGGCTTGAAACTTTGACAGTAGGTCTTCTCTTTGCCCATTGTTTAGTCGAATCAAACGTCCAGACAAAGGAACGGGTACTTGGTAGCTTTGATTGCGCTCATGGTAACGGTCATAGGGCCGACCGGTCAGCGGTTCCAAGCGAAGGGCCATTAAATCATCTTCTTTCGATTAAGCTTTTGAATGGCCTTGAATAGACCCCGTACCAGTCCGAAGGGGAGGTTGAGTTTGGCTTTTTTAACGGACCGTTTCACAGCAGGTCGTCTCTGAATGACCTTGTACCACTGGTTGATATGGCTGTACTGCTTCATGGGGTAGCCATTGAGTTTTAGATAGATGATCACTGAATGGGCTGCCATGTCTGCAATGGTGTATTGGTTGGAATCCACATAGGGGTGTTTGGTCAGGCTCTTCTCCAGGTCACGAAGGAAGGTGTCAACGTCCTTGAGGACAGCCTGCTTCTGCGTTGGACTAAAACCATTGCCGTACTTCTTATGGAAGTCTGCCAGGTCGGGGTTAACTGTGGCATAGATTTTTTTGTGTTCCGTGGATGCAGGACGGCCCATGCCATTGATATAGAGCAGTTCTTTTAGCACACCAATGTGCATTTTGGCAATGCGGTCAACCCACTTGTGGACCTTTTCCTTCTGCTTGGTATTGACTGGGGTAAAGGAAGTCTCTGGGTGCTGGTCTTCCAGGTAAAACATGATATCACTGGACTCTGACACAGCAACACCATTGTGAACCATGGCAGGTACAAGGCCTGCGGGGTTAATGGCCAAGAAGTCTTTGGAAAACTGTTCACCCTTAAATAGGTTGACCACATGGTCGGTGAAGGCTAGATTCTTTTCTTCTAAAAGAACATTCACCCGGAGACAATTTTGAGAAATGGGTCCTTGGTAAATGTGAATGCCCCTTTGGGCACTAACGGCGGGGTGGACATCTGTAAATACTGGCATGGGGGCTCCTTTTGCTGTGTATGTCAGGACACAGGCTTCAATCATTGTAAAATGAAATTATTAGACGCGGAATTAACATCCGCGGAATATAAATAATATATATCACAGATTGAAAACCATTGTCAACAAGTGTGACTCAAGTTTTTCTTTAAGAGCCCTTAAGAGATTCCTAAGAATTCCACATTATACTTTAAGTAGCAAATAAGAGACTAGACGACAACAGAGGTAAAAGGGGGTTCACCATGGGGATCATGAGTAAGGTTGGAAAGCGGGTCATATTGCAACTACTTCTAGTGGGAGCAATGGCCCTGACTGGTTGTGTCTTGACCAATATCCATCCGGCAGGCTCTGTTTCAGAGTCCAATATTGAGTTTAGCCAGCGGAATGGGACGGTACACAATAGTTTGCAAGTGGAGGACGAGGAAGCGACCATCAAGTTTAACATTAGTGGCCATGCAGACAAGGGGGTCATGGAGGTCCGACTCCTAAAGGGGTCCATGGAAATGCTGGCCCTAAAAGGCGATCGATTTTCCATGGAAGAAGAGTGGACCCTGAAAAAGGGCTTTTACACTATAGAAATCATATACGACAATGTCTACGATGGGAGTCTTACCATCCGCCTAGCCTCCAAGGACCACTTTAACTATGTAAGAGAAGAGGAAAAAGAAGACAATGCCAAGGCAGTCTATGCCAGAGGTCTAGAGGAAGACTACTTCCAGGCTGTGGACTGGATGAGTAAGTACTATATATACTTTGAAGAACATATGGGCATGAAGCGGGAAGACTTTCACCAGGCCCAGGTGGAGGCTACTAGGCATACCCGGTGGGAAGAGGGGGACGCGGTTTTTGTTGAGGAGATTCGACGGCTGTTGGCTCAGTTTCCGGATGGTTCCTTGGAGTGGAGTATGGAGCAAATCCAGTGGCCTATACAAGTCAAGTCCCTTGGTTTTGTTGCCAACATAACTACCGACAAAAAAGTACGTGTTGAAAAAGTCTACGAGTCCTTTGAAACGCAGCTGGAAGAAGGGGACCAAATCATACAATGGAATGGACAGCCTGTAGAGGAAGTCATTCAAGAGCATGGGCAGCTGTTCCCTCAGTCCACCCAGATTGCTACTCAAGCGTATGCCATTCAGCGACTGAGTTTTGAACCTTCTGTGGCCCCTCGGGTAAGCCTTTGGGTGAGGTCGAGCTAGTGGTTCGATCAGTCAATGGAGACGAGAGGACAGTTACCCTCAACTGGCAAGACGCGATGGGTGTCTTTGACCCTATGGACGAAAATGACGACAAGACTGTGCTTGTGTCACGGACGATCACTCCGTCCGCGGAAAATATGCCTTCGACTGCACAAAGTATAGGAACAGACTTGTACTACTATCCTTTAGAAGATGCGCCTCAGACTACGGTTGTTCTCCGCCCCATGTCTTTATCTCTCTGGGACCAAGAAGAGTTGGATGAGACCTTTGCTCAAATCCTAGCTATGAATCCTGAAGTGTTGGTGGTTGATTTGAAAGATACACCAGGGAGACCCGGTGGTACCATGGACCACGTTGTTCATTTGTCACGACAACTTGGTGTGAATGAACCCTTTGAACTGAAGTTTGACGCCATAGGAGATGTTGGCGGTATGGATGATTGGACCCAGGGAGTAAATAGCTTTGAGCATTTACTCAACCATGTTCCCAATAACCCTTGGAAGGGTAAAGTCGTCTTCCGTATTAATCCCCAAACATCTGGTGAAGGAGACTTTTTTATCCGCTGGATGAAACTCAATGATCGAGGATTGGTCTTCGGCATGCCAACTGCAGGAACGGGTAGTAAGAAAATGCAGTACCTACTCAGCAATACGGGAACTGCCATTACCATTCCTAAGATGGCACAAACTTTTGTGAATGACCATCAAGCTGTTGAAGGTGTTGGTACGCAGCCGGATGTTTATTTTGATGGTGGGATAGAAGTCTTCCTGGATGGGTATTGGGATCGGGTTTACTAACCAGTAGTGGAACGACAAATGAATTGATATCAACGTTTTCCCCCTCTGCCTTCTGGCAGGGGGGATTTTCCTTTTTTGGTGGTTGGGAAAAGGTAAAAAGGTTAATAGAGGGGCATCGGGTGCTGAAGTCGTATAATCATTATGTAAGTAGTAATAAGTGAGTTGAGTCAGTAGGTGTTTACTGATAAATGCAGGTGTAAGCAGTCAAGTAAAGTAGGCCATTTTTCGCCAGAAAGTAGGCCGCTATT
>CAYFHQ010000089.1:0-15638 GCA_964342805.1 uncultured Peptostreptococcaceae bacterium
TTCAAGCTTGCGGGCTTCAGGATAAACCCTCGGGTCAACAGAGTACACACCATCCACGTCGGTGTAGATCTCACACGGACAGGCCAATTTGGCGGCCAGGGACACTGCCGTGGTGTCTGATCCCCCACGACCCAATGTCGTAATGTCGCCACTTGCTGTATGGCCTTGGAAGCCGGCCACCACAACAATATCGCCCTTGTTGAGGGACGCTTCCACCCGACTGGTGTCCACGTCTTGAATCCGGGCCCGGGTATGGGTGTCACAGGTGAGAATGCCTACTTGAGACCCCGTATAGCTCACTGCACTGCCCCCCAGGGCTGTGATGGCCATGGACAGGAGGGCAATGGAAACCTGTTCCCCCGTGGCCATGAGCATGTCCATGTCCCGGTCATTGGGTTCGTCAGTAATGGACTTGGCCAATTCCACCAACTGGTCTGTGGTTTTGCCCATGGCTGAGACCACCACGACTAGTTTTTCTCCCCGCTGGGATCGTTCAATGAGTTGCTTGGCGATAAACTGAATGCGGACCGTTGTCCCCACGCTGGTTCCACCATATTTCAAAACATAGGTATTATCCATGGTGCTCCTCCCAATTCAAGTCGTTTCTCAAAATGTCTTCATAGGTCTCCCGCTTGACGATCACCTGGGAATGGCCATTTTCCACAAAAACCACTGCGGGCTTTCGTAGACGGTTGTAGTTGCTGGCCATGGAGTAGGTGTAGGCCCCGGTGGAAGCGATGGCCAAAATATCATTCTTGCGGGCTTCCGGCAGGTCGATCTGCCGAATAAGGATGTCCCCGGACTCGCAGCACTTGCCAGCCACCGTAAAGGTGTCTGCAGCGGCCTCTTCCATGCGATTGGCCAAGGCTGCCTCGTAAACCGAGTCATAGAGGGCTGTTCGAGGGTTGTCCGTCATTCCACCGTCCACAAAAATGAAGCGCTTGCCAGAATAGGTCGTCTTGGTGGCCCCCACCTTGTAAAGGGTGGTCCCTGCATTGCCTGCAATGGCCCTGCCGGGCTCGATTAAGAGTTTGGGGGCTTTGATCCGGTTTGCCTTACAGAAAGACGAGACTGTTGAAATGGCCCCTTGAAGACATTGTTTCAGGTCGAGGACTTGGTCTTCTTCTGAATAGTAAATGCCAAATCCACCGCCCATGTTTAATTCCTTCGTCTCGAAGCCGCAATCTTCCTTCACTTTTTTGACAAAATCCATCATGACTTCTACAGCTTTTGTGAAGGAGGTCCCGTCAAGAATTTGTGAACCGATATGGTAATGAAAGCCGGTCAAGTCCAAGTAGTAGCTGTCGGTAATACTATGGATGATCTTGCAAATATCCTCATTATAGATGGAAATGCCAAACTTAGAGTCGTTGTTGGCCGTTTGAATATACTCATGGGTATGGGCTTCAATGCCTGGATTGACCCGGATCATAACCTCAACCGACCGGTCCAGCTCTGAACACAGGTAGCTGAGCATGTCGATTTCAAAGGGATTGTCAATGATAATCCGACCCACCCCATAATTGAGGGCGGAGATCAATTCGTCTACAGTTTTATTGTTACCATGGAAAAAGATGCGGTCTGCCGGGAAGTTGGCCCTGATGGCCGTATACAACTCGCCACCGGACACGACGTCCAGAGACAGGCCCTGGGAGGCGATCAGTTGGCACATGCCCACTGTGAGAAAGGCCTTGGATGCATAAATGACTTCCGTGTCCAGGTGTTTGGAGGCAAAGGCCTGTTTGAAAGTAGAACAGTTATTTTTGATATGGGCCACGTCCATAACGTAAAGGGGCGTGCCATACTTCTTTGCTAGATTGACTGTGTTGCAACCGCCGATTTGCAGGTTGCCCATGTCGTCGATGGTCATTGTGCCGTGTAAATTCATTGGGATCACCTTTCTGCCAAAAACAAAAAACATGCGTACGAAGTAAAGACTCGCACCCATGTAAGCAGACGTAGTGATTCTTTACCCCGCGTGTTACAGCGCTTCTTCAAATGGCTGGGTAGGCCAAATGAAGACAGTCCTATGGATCTTATCCATAGGCCCAGCCCACCGGGATGGACTTCGGCAGTTGCCCCTTTCCTCCGTAGAGTACTCTTGACACCTGCGACCTCTCATAACACACTACAGTGTTGGATTTGAAATTAGTGTTAGTATAACGGGGAAAAATCCCCTTGTAAACCCCTAATTTACGAAAAAACAATGTTCCTGGGTCCGTGGCAGTGGTATACTGACCTAGGGAAATCGTTTCCGAAGTTGGGATAAAAGACGGGGCAAGAAGAGGTGGATCACTGGCCACCTGCCAAGTCAAATAAGGAGACAATTGAGCTGTAAAGGAGGCAACAAAATGGTAAAACGGATTAAATTAAACTTAGAGATATTGGAATCCATGCTGTTCTACTGGAAGGCGACAAGTGAAAAAGAAAAAGTGGGCGAAAGCTTCCTATACACAATCGTTGACCATGAGAACATGAAGCACCTATACAACGACGAGTTTGGTGGAGAAGACGTACGTAAGGTTCTTTCTGCCATATCCAACCGAGAAATGTTCGAATGGCCAACCAAGGCTGTGGGCCGTTTCTGGAACAACAACATGTGGATGCTGGAAGACCTAGAATACACAGAATTGATGCTAGCCCCACTGAAGACACTGAACCTGGACGACCAAGTAGCCATGATCAACGAAAAAACAGGCGGCAAGGGTCCTGAGGAAGTGGAAATCGTATGTGTACCAGGCCACCTGGACGTATACAACATTGTGGATGGCACCCTATTCGTAAACTTCTTCCGGGTGAAGCCAGACCTGATGGACGAGTCTATTGTTACGATTGAAGACAAGGACTTGAAGACTTGGATGGCTGAGAAGGCGATTGAGGCGATTGGGTAGGTTCTACCTGCGAAGTCACATACCCCCATTCATCAGTTTGAGGTGAAGGCTACGCACCGGCGTCACTCCATCAGCGAGAAAATACTTGAACAGGGAATATTCCAAACTCGCCTTTGGCTCAGACATGGAATATTCTGATCCTGTTCAAGCATTTTCTCGCGGGGAGTGTCCCCGGTGCTCCGCAATCCACCCCTGCACTGATGATGGGGGTATTTTGTTAGGTAGGGCTACCCACCGCCATGGTCAGGGCTACGCAAGCCTCCTCTGCGGTGAGGGTTCTGGGGTGTTTTGTATAGGTAGAACTTACCCAACGTAGCCCCTGGCGCTCCGCAATCCATCCCTGCACTGATGACGGGGTATTTTATTATGTAGGGTCAACTAACCACAGTAGTTAGGGCCAGTTAGAAAGTCAAAGGTGAATCATGAATGCTGCACAAGGCAAAAGAATCCTGATCAAAACCATATCCAGCGAGGAAACCCTGCCCATTCGTCACCGGGTCATGTGGCCGAATAAACCACTGGACTATGTTCGCTTGAAAGAAGATCCTCAGGGTCACCACTTGGGTTTGTTTGTTGATGACCAACTGGTTTCGGTGATTTCATACTTTATTCAGGGTAATCAAGCCCAGTTTCGTAAGTTTGCTACCCTGGAGTTCCATCAAGGGAAGGGGTATGGGTCTTGCTTGTTTGAACATCTGTTGGAAGAATTGAAACGTCAGAGTACTTCCCTGGTTTGGTGTAATGCGAGGGACGATGCCAATGGGTTTTATAAGCGGTATGGTTTTACTGAACGACCAGCCTCAGCATTTGCAAGGGGGCGAGTGACGTATACCATTATGGAAAAGAAGTTGGATAGAGAGTAAGCCACCTGAATCTAAGGATTTTAGGTGGCTTTTATTGTGGCATTTAATCATTGAACCATGCTACACATGAAACCACCAAGTTTGGAATACGCCACTTGACCCAAGATCGAGCGGATGGACTGTCATCATGGCGGAGCCTCCCTTACAAACCGGACAAACCAGAGTTCGACCGCTTAACACAATGTCCCTCATTATGGGTTCAACTTCACCAGCTTGTCCAACCGCCAAGCCTTTGCTACACTAAACAAAGGAGGTGCATCATGGCAAAATACACAGCAAGCGACATCGTGATCAAGTCACCCGGTGTGCAAATTAGAGAAAAAATCCATGAGGAGTATGGGTCCATCAAGGCTTTTGCTGACGCCATTGATCTGTATGAATCCTCTATCCACCAATACTTGTCCAGCAAGACCCTGGGGTCGTCGACCTTCAAAATCAGGTTGACCCGGGCCTTTGGAGTGGACTTTCACGAACTCTATAAAACCGATGAAGAACAAATTAGAACCTTCACGACAGACATGTCCTGGGGGATCATGGACTATAACCAACAAAGTGACATTGACACTTTGGAGAAGCTGAAGAAGCTGTGCCTGGAGCGGGAACTCCTAGAGGACTATGCCATCGTGTGCCGGTGCTACGCCCATTACTATTTCAACCAGGGCAAGAAGGACCGGGCCCAGGCCTATATGAATGTGGCAGTCAATACCATGCGGGACCGGTCCAATGTGGACCGTTTCGGCCTCTATCTTTCGGACCTCTACCTCATGGAGGCCGTGGACATGCCCAAGCCAGCCTTGAAAAAGCTGACCGACGAGCTTCTGGAGGTCTTAGACCATGTGGGTGGACCGCTGACAAGAGGTCATATGTACTACAACCTGGGCAAGGGCAACTTTGACCTGGGCAACTATGACGAGAGTGAAGCCTACTTGAAAGAAGTCTATGACTACCACAGGGGTCAGTTCACAACCTCCTTTGTGACCATGCTCCGGGGGGACATTCACAAGGTCCTTGGGGAGTACGAAAAAGCCCTGACCCTTTACAGACAGGCAGAAGTGGAACTGGAACCAGGCGATGACCGCCTCTTCCATGTTTACGACGAGTACGCCTCCCATTATGTCCATAAGGGGGAACTGGACGAGGCAGAACAGTGGGTGGACTTGATCTTTGGTTGTCCCAAGTGGCACATTTCAGCAACTGACCACCGCTTTATCGAAGCCTTTGCCATGGTCAAGATTGGCCTGGGCAAGGGGGAAGAACTCATTCCCATTCTGAAAAAACTCCTCCTTGACGTGGAGAGTGGCTATATTTACACCAGGTCTCACTTACGGACCTATGGGGAAGTCATGGAGTGGAAGGCTTGTCCAGCCAAGGTCCATGACCAGACCGTGGACACCATCTTGAAGTTCGTTAAGAAACAGCAAGTGGACAGTGAATATATGGACCTGCTCAAGCAAATCCTGGGCAGTGTGCTGATCAATCAAAAGAGTTAATATGAAAATGGAAAATATAAGAAACCTAGAAAAGGAGCCCGCAAGGCTCTTTTTTTCTAGGTTCTTTTTTCGTTTTTAGACATGTAACAAGATCGTAAAAATTTTATGACAAGGATCAAATCAAAGGTTGGGGAAACGAAACGTTGGAATTTCAGGCATGGGGATCAGTATGACAAATAAATAACAATACTCAAAAATCTCAGTATATAAAAATGTAAATAACTGAGATTTTCATTCATTGAGCCTTACTCAGCCAGATCATACAATGTACCTAAGTGGTGGACACCGGAAAACGTTATTCCAGGGATACCGGGCCACTTGGCATAAGTGAGGAGGCAGTACGAATGAAGGCAGAAGCCAAAGAAACAGCAAAGACAGAGGCAAAAAAGCCAGTTATTCATGAAGTAAAAGAAAATGAAACCGTGGTGTATTATGGTGACTCTAATGAGGTAAACCCAGTTGGAACCCATGACTACAACGACTTTGTAAACTTAGGTCCAAGCAAACAAAAAGCAAAAGGTTTTGATCCGAAGTACAACGACTTCGTAGACTATATTATGAAAATTACCCATGAAATTTGGGAGGAAAAAGGAATTGGTGTCATTTATGACACTTACCATAACAATGTTACCATGCACTTTGGTGCCCATAATGCGGTGGGTATCCAGTCAGTCATTGCGGGCACCCTGGCGACTCTCCATGCCTTCCCCGACCGCAAGCTGATCGGCCAAAATGTGATTTGGTCTGATTTCGGCAAAGACGGATACCTTTCTTCCCACCGTATCATTTCAACAGCGACAAACCTAAACGACTCCAGCTTCGGTCCTGCAACAGGCCGTAAGGTGAACTTTAGAACAACTGTTGATTGTGCAGCTGAGAACAACCGCATTTTCGAAGAGTGGTTAGTTCGAGACAACCTATGGATTGTCAAGCAGCTGGGCTATGACCCCCATGAAGTTGCCAAGGCCATGGCAAAGACGTCCCACGACACAAATGGTGTTCACGGAACACGTTTTGGCAGAGGTGAAAACATGGAAGGCCAGTATTTCCCAGAAAAGTACTTTGCAGCAGATGCTTCGGTAGGCGAACTGGTAAAAGAAATCTACAATAACATTTACAACTGCCGTCGCTTCAACGACGTAAAGAAATACTACGCAGATAACGCAGCCATGCACTACATCTGCGACAAGGACCTAAATGGCCACAACGAAATCCAGGGCATGCTTATTAATCTGTTCGCTTCTTTCCCCAATGCAAAGTTCACAGTTGAACGCGTGACATGCAACCAGCGTAAAGAAGACGAGGGTCACGATGTAGCTGTTCGTTGGAGACTACAAGGCCTTCACGAGGGTCTAGGCATGTTCGGACAGCCGACAGGCAACCCTGTCAACATCCTTGGCATTAACCATGTAACGGTAGTGAAGGGTCAGATCACAGAAGAGTGGATGACCTACGATGGCCTGGATGTCCTTCGACAGACCTACATGGGCTACGAAGAACCAGCTGTCACTGAATAAGAGGGGTATGCAAACCCGTGGGAGATGCGGTCTTCTTATAGATTACGCTAACCCGCATCTTTCGCAGTTTTAATAAGGCTATTGGCAGCACACGCTGCTCGGCAATTATATACTTTTTTACTTTCACGAGGAGGAACTATGGCAACTGCAACAGCAAAGAAAGCAGTCCAGCAGGACGATGGGGTAATGTTAGGCAAAGACATGTCCTTAGCAAAGCGTTTTGCAGCTTTTGGCTCCATTCTAATCATCTACTTCTTCTACACCTACAATTTTATGGTAGGCACTTTTGTACGTCCTACGATGATAAAGACAGTAGCAGAAGGCGGTTTTGGCTTCGAACTGTCTCAAGCGTCCGCAATTTTCGCAATCATGTCATTTGCAACTATACCAGGTACATTGGTGTTTGGTATGCTAACTACACGCATTGGTAAAAAGCGTACACTTATGTGTATCGCAGGTATGATCGCAGCAATGACATTCCTGCCACTTCTATCTCCAACAAACTTCACCCTATGGAGGGCAGCACGTTTTATGACAGGCTTCGCTCTTGGTGGTGTATTCGGTACAGCTGTCCCCCTAGTAACTGAAATGTTCCCAGACAAGTACCGGGGTAAGCTAGCAGCGATCCTAACATCTACATTCTCTGTAGCCATGATATTCGCAGGCTTCCTTTACGGTATACTAGGGGACGCAAACTGGAATATACTCATCTGGACTGCAATCCTTCCACATTTTGTGGGTATCGTGGCTGTACACTTTCTGGTTCCAGATGATCGTGAACTAACCCTAAAGCGTAATGAAGAAGCCAAGGCTTCAAAGGGTCAAAGTGTTTCCTACCTGTCCATGTACAAGGGCAAGTACCTTTTCATCGGTATTGGCGTTATCCTACTTTCGGGTATGAACTTCACAGCTTATTCTGCATTCTCCAACAACGCGACCACATACCTGACGACACAGCTGGGTATGACAGCAGCAGTTGCGGGTTCCGTCTACGCCCTACAGGGCATGGGTCAGCTGATCGGTTACAACTTCTGGGGCTTCATTGCTGACAAGTTTGGCCGTAAGGTTCCTGCAATCGGTATGGCCATGTGTGCAGTATTCGTATTCCTATACATGCAGCTGGGCCCACAGAACGTGTCCACATTCCGTATTGTTTCTGCTCTAATGGGTCTTAGTATTGGTTTCTCCGGCGCATGGGGTGCCTACTACACCGAGCTGTTCCCTAAGCGTTTCTCTGGTCTTGCTCCTGGTATCTCCTTCAACGGCGGTCGAATTATCTCTTCCTTCGCCCTTCCAATGGTTGCAGGTATCGCAGCGACTTCCTCTGGCATGACGGGTATCTTTAAGGTAGTAATGGGTATTTTCGTAGCGGGTGCTGTGATTTGGTTCTTCCTACCTGAAACCCTAAACAAAGAACGAGAAGAATAAGCAAACGGACGCCGGTTCGTTTATAATAAGTATCTAAGCACATCTTAGGCATAGGACACACTGTTGAAAGACAGTGGGGTCTTATGCCTACAGGTGTCTTATTCGATTATGTGTACAAAGGGGGACAAACGAGTGATTTCAACAATAGATATGCTCATCATAGTCGTATATATAGCTGGATTGATCTACATGGGCTACC
Source organism: uncultured Peptostreptococcaceae bacterium (assembly GCA_964342805.1). Classification (GTDB taxonomy): domain Bacteria; phylum Bacillota; class Clostridia; order Peptostreptococcales; family Acidaminobacteraceae; genus CAYFHQ01. The sequence goes on from CAYFHQ010000089.1 coordinate 8,389, forward strand.
GCCTGGGTAAGGACAATGAAAACCAAGAAGACTACTTCCTGGCAGGCAGGTCCATGCCGTGGCTACCCATTGCCCTTTCTGTAGCGGCTACTATGATTTCTGCCAATGGCTTTATTGGTGCACCGGGCTGGGCCTACGGGTCTGGTGTCAGTCCCTACATGGTCAACATTGGGGTACCCCTGGCCATCTTTGTCGTGCTTTACACGACCATGCCAGTCATGTATAACTTGAAACTAACTTCCATTTATGAATACGTGGAGATGCGCCTTGGCGTACGGACACGGATGCTGACCGTTATAGGCTTCTTGGCCAACTCCATCATCCAGGTGTCGTCCATGGTCTTCATACCGTCCTTGATCCTGCAGAAGTTCACCGGTTGGAGTCTGACCATTGTCGTTCCCATTGTGGTGGTTTCCGCAATTATCTATACCCTTCTAGGTGGTATTAAGGCCGTAATCTGGACAGACGCCATTCAAATGGTGGTCATGTGGATGGGGCTGATTATTTCCATCTTCCTGATCCTAGACAAGACAGGCCTTGGCTTCTTTGAAACCTTAACCATGGCCAATGAAGCAGGTAAGTTAACAGCTTTAAACTTCACCTTGGATATTTCGGTCACCAATGCCTTCTGGGCAACCCTCATTGGGGGGACCATTATGTGGATTCGTTACTTTGGTTTTGACCAGGGCCAGGTCCAGCGGGTTTTCACAGCCAAGTCCATGCGAGGGGTTAAGAACTCCTTTATGACGTCAGCCTTTATCATGAATGTCATGTACTTCCTCTTCATGATCGTTGGTGTTATGCTCTTCGTCTTCTACGATGGAAAAGCATTTGAGACCTCCAATGGCATTATGATTGACTTCATAATGAACCACCTGCCGGTGGGTGTAGTAGGCCTAGTGGTTGCAGGCGTCTTTGCAGCGGCCATGTCCTCTGTGGACTCCTTGCTCAACTCCATGTCTACGGTGTACGTAAAAGACATCCATGAGCGATTCTTCTCCAAGTCTAAGGAGGAGGCGTCTCTGAAAATGTCCATGATGATCTCTGCAGTTTGGGGTGTCATTATTATTTTCGTTACTATTTTAGCTTTCTCCGGAACGACCAAGTCAGTTCTGGATGTGGTTGGCTCCTATATTTCCTATATTTCTGGCCCCATGTGTGGTGCCTTCCTCTTGTCCTTGTTTACCCGTAAGGCCAATGACAAGGGTGTTGCCACTGGGGTGGTGATTGGGTTTGTACTCACCTACATGATCTCCAATGCCTTGGGCGTCAGCTGGATTTGGAAACCTGCCATTGGCTTCTTCGTGACCTTTGCCTTGGGCTATCTGGCCAGCATGATCTTGCCTTCTGACCGTAGCCTGGAGGAAATCGAAGAGTTCACCGTACAGGGAGCCAGAGCAAAAATGATCCGAGAAAACCGAACGGAAGAGGACGGCGTCAGCGTACTGCCATTGACCATGGACAAGTACACTTGGGCTGTGCTTGGCTTCTTCTTGGTTCAGTATGTATTTTTGTATATGATTGCCCAGTAAAAACTGAGGGTGATTTGGCTGTAGCAGGGGAGAGGTCTCCTGCTACAGCCTTTTTTACCTTCATCCGATGTGAGTTGGGCATGAGGAGAGTGGATATTTCGCCACCCGACATAATATGATACACTAGACCCGATGGCAATAAGAACGAGGAAGGGGAAAACATGCTTAAGACCAATAAAGACAAGGTAATCATGCACTCAGTTCAGGGCAAGGTTGCCCACCCTAAATTCGGTGGCTACCGGGTGGACACCAATGGCAACCCAAGAGTGATTCCTGGAACAGGGGCGATCAACTACAATGTGAAAATCGGTGACTCAGCTTATGGTTGGGCAGGAGACCACATTGAACCGGGTGTAACTACCAAGAATCCAGACGCAACTGAAAATGCGGCCTACAACATTTTTGCCTGCATTGGAAACGAAGCCAAAATCGTCAGCGGTGACGCAAAGGGTGCCAAGGGCTATGTTACAGGTGCCCACGGTGGTGTAGAGCACGTTATGGTTTACTTTGACAGAGAAACCCTAGACCAAATGAGCTTGGACGACAAGATCCTAGTAAAGGGCTATGGCCAGGGACTTGAACTAAGGGACTACCCTGACGTAAAAGTCATGAGCCTTGATCCAGACCTATTTGAAAAGCTGGGTGTTGTTGAAAAGGATGGGGTTTTGGAAGTCCCTGTTGTGGCAGAAATACCAAATGGCCTCATGGGCTCTGGCGTCGGTTCTCCCTTCTCCCAAAAGGGTGACTACGACCTGATCACTTCCGACATGGAAGAAATCAAACGCCTAGGCCTAGACCAGCTTCGCTTCGGCGACTTTGTCCTAATCAAAGACACAGACTGTTCCTTTGGACTGGGTGGCTACCTAAAAGACGCCGTTTCCATTGGCGTTGTGATCCACTCGGACTGTATCAAAAACGGCCATGGACCGGGTATTTCCATTGTCATGACCTCCAAGCAGCCAGCCATGAAGGCTAAGATTGACAAGGGTGCCAACGTGGCGGACTTGTTGGGGATTTAGGTTACGACTTAGCGCATAAAACTAAAACATAGACATTATGTAAGCCCACTTTCTTTTGATTGTGGGCTTTTTTATGTGGCGAATGATTGGTGTATGGTGATTGATCGCATAAAATGAATCCATGTCTGAACGAAGTGAGTTTGGATTCCGCCAGTGGGTTCAAGACTGAGCGGAGAGGGCTGTCATCATGACGGAGCCTCCTCTTACAGCCCAATGAGTCCCCCTCACGGATGCCACCAAGTAGCTTACTCCAGACTTCGTGGCAATCAAAAAGACCACACCCAATGGATGTGGTCTTCATCTTTACCTATTTCGGATTGTTCTTAACCGCTTCCGCCATGGCTCTACCCAGACGTTGCAGTTCCTTGAACTCATTTTCCTTTGGAGAATAAGTCGCTTCAATCGATGGGTGGACTTGCTCCCACTTGATCTTTTCAGCAAACTTGTTCAGGTTGTTTACACCACCACCACTCCAAGACTTGTTACCGAAGATGCCCAGGTAACGGTTCTTGAGGGCAACGTGTTCGATCTTGTTGACCACTGCTTCAATGGCAGGGAATAGGTTGGTGTTATAAGCACAAGAACCTAGAATAACGCCCTTGTACTTCCAAATGTCAGAGATAATATAGGACAAGTGAGTCTTGGACGCGTCATAGACACGTACATTCTTCACGCCCTGTTCAGAGATAATGCGAGCCACGTAGTCGGCCATTTTTGCAGTGTTGCCGTACATGGTACCGTAAACAATGACTACGCCTTCTTCTGCTTCATAGCGGGACCAGCGGTCGTACATGTCCACGATTGTGCCCGGGTTGGTTCTCCAGATTGGGCCGTGGGTAGGGGCAATCATGTTGATTTCCAGTGGTGCCAGACGCTTAAGGGCCTTGGCAACAATAGGGCTGTACTTGGCAACGATATTGGAGTAGTAACGACGAATTTCGTCTTCGTAGAACTCCAGGTTTACCTCGTCGTCAAAGATACCACCGTCAAGGGAACCAAATCCACCAAAGGCGTCCATGGAGAAGAGGATCTTGTCGGTCATACAGTAGGTCATCATGGTTTCAGGCCAGTGGATCATTGGCGTGATATAGAAGGTTAACTTGTGGTAGCCCAGGTCAAGAATGTCCCCTTCTTTAATTTCATAGAAGTTGTCCGTAATGTCATAGAAACCACGGATAAAATCGAATGTCTTTTTGTTGCCAACGATCTTCATGTCCGGATACTCTGCCACAAGACCTCGAATAGATCCAGAGTGGTCAGGCTCCATGTGGTTGACAATCAGGTAGTCCACTGGGCGATCGCCAATGATTTCTTTGATTTTTGCTAGGTATTGCTCTGTCTTGTTAAACTTCACCGTGTCCATGATGGCAACTTTTTCGTCATCAATCAGGTAAGAGTTGTATGTAACCCCTTTATCCAGTGGCCAGAAGTTTTCAAACAAAGTTGTTTCGCGGTCGTTCACACCAATCCAGTGCAAATGATCCGATACAGGAACTCTACAATCCATGAATGTCTCTCCTTCAATATTCGTTTCTAATAAAACCCATCGTTTATGTATACCCAAAGGGTCATGTGAAATCCCTTTGTGTTTATCCCATTTCATTATAGTGAAAAATTGCCTTTGTTAAAAGCCTCACAGATGATTTTATAGTCAATTTGGCCGAGAATGAACACACTTGAGGACACGGCATGTGGGCAATAAAAAGCGCTGTGGGGACAGAAGGTGACCTGTCGCCCACAGCGCATCGGTTAAAGGTTTGGTTTACTTGACTTTCAGCACCCTGGAAGCGTTGAGAACAGCCAGGAGGGCTACACCCACGTCTCCGAATACAGCTTGCCACATGGTGGCTATGCCTGCAGCACCCAGGGCCATAATGACCACTTTGATGGTCAAGGCAAAGACGATGTTTTGGACAACGATCTTCCGCGTACTCTTGGCAATCCGCATGGCTTGGGCAATCTTAGAAGGCTCGTCGGTCATGAGGACAATGTCAGCTGCCTCAATGGCTGCGTCTGATCCCAAGGCACCCATGGCCACGCCAATGTCAGCCCGGGCCAGAACAGGGGCGTCATTGATCCCGTCACCCACAAAGACCATTTTCCCTTTTTCGGAAGTTTCTGTTTCAAGACGTTCCACATGGTCGACCTTGTCGCCAGGAAGGAGGTCGGTGAAGGCTTGGTCAATACCTAACTGCTGAGCCACTTTCTGGCCTACAGCCTTAATATCTCCTGTCAGCATGACAGTCTTCTTAACTCCAGCCTTCTTGAGGGCTGAGATGGTTTCTGCTGCGTCAGCCTTCACAGCGTCTGAGATCACAATCGACCCAAGGAACTGGTGACCCTTGGCCACAAACACAATGGTGCCGTCGGCATTTGGCGCCACGGACAGGACACCTTGGTCAGCCATGAGTTTTTGGTTGCCCACATAAATTGTTTGGCCTTCCACGTCCACTTGGATACCCTTGCCGGAGATCTCTTTATAGTTGGCAATCTTGCTGACATCTGGGCTTGCCTTGAATTCTTTCATGATGGACTGGGCAATGGGGTGGTTGGAAAGGGCTTCGCCGTATGCCGCCCACTTGAGTAGGTCTTCTTTGGAGGTTCCGCCAGCCGGATAAATGCCGGACACCTGGAAGATCCCCTTGGTCAGGGTTCCCGTCTTATCGAAAACAACGGTTTCCACTTGGGTTAGGGCGTCCAAGTAGTTGCCACCCTTAACGAGAATGCCTTGCTTGGAAGCCGCACCAATACCACCAAAGTAACCCAGGGGAATGGAAACCACCAGGGCGCATGGACAGGAGACTACCAGAAAGATCAAGGCCCGTCGAATCCAGTCGCTAAAGAGGGCACCTGGAAGGACCAGGGGCGGAATAATGGCCAGAGCCAAGGCTGCAAAAACAACCGCCGGAGTGTAGACCCGGGCAAACTTGGTAATAAACTGCTCGGTCTTGGACTTTCTGGCACCTGCCGACTCGACTAACTCAAGAATTTTGGAGACAGCAGAGTTTTCAAAGGTCTTGAGGACCTTAACGGTAATGGCGCTGGTCTGGTTGATAAAGCCACTGAGAACCTCGTCGTCCACCTTGGCATTTCGGGGAACCGACTCACCAGTAAGGGCAGAGGTCTCCATCATGGATGCGCCTTCTAGGATAATCCCATCTAGAGGGACGCGTTCGCCCGGTTTTACGAGGATAATGTCACCCACGGAAACCATGGTTGGGTCGACAGTCTTAAAGTCCTTACCCCGCTTGACGTGGGCCGTTGTTGGCTTAATGTCTAGGAGGGCCTTAATGCTTCGGCGAGAGTTATCAACAGCTCGGTCCTGGAGGGCTTCTCCCACTTCGTAGAAGAGCATAACCGCAACACCTTCAGCTGCCTCACCCAGGGCAAAGGCACCCAGGCTGGCCACGGTCATAAGGAAGTTCTCGTCGAAGATTTGACCGTTTCGGATATTTCTAAGGGACTTTCGTACAACGTCTCCACCAATGAGGACATAGGCTGCTGCAAAGGTACCAAACCGAAGGGTTTCAGGAGCCTTTAGGCCCAACATGGGGAGGATAATGGCTGAGAAAAAGATCACAGCACCTATGATTTTCCCACCATACCGCTGGAAGAATGACTTGTCGCTGTCCTCGTGGCCGTGGTCATGACTGTGGCTGTGGTCATGGGTATGGCCTTGACTCGACACGGCTTTCTTTTCGATATCTAGGACGGACACGTCTGGTTCGTACTTATGGACAATGGCCTGAATCCGGCTCATGGTTTCCCCATAAGACAGGCTACCATCCACCGTCACATGGATTTTTTTGTTCACAAAATCCAGGACACTGTCCTTGGCCCAGTCTTCCTTGGCCAAGTGGCTGTCGATCTTGTTGGCACAGTTGGAACAGTGGAGTTCGTCAATGGCGTAGGACCATTTCTTATCTTGAGTCACTCGGCTAACACCCACGTCGGGTTCCAGTTTTGTGATGATGGTTTTGGCATCATCATAGACCCTGTCGGAGTCTGCGTCGTCCTCCACGTCCAGTTCTAGGATACCCGCTGCAAAGTTCAGGGTTGCGTCCTTTACTGATGAATGATCGTTCATGTGCTTTTCGATTTTATCTGCACAGCTTGCACAGTGCAAGCCTTTCACTTGAATACTGAGCGTCATGTCGTCACCTCATTTTATCTTTGTCTAATTTACATATGAGTGATTGTTCATATGTTCATTTATTATATACCACGAAATCCAGGTGGATATCAAGGCTTTTGGACAAAAAGAGAAAAATATTTTTGTGGCTTTGCTATAATAAAGTGTGGGAAAGGAGCTACCATGGAATTGAATTTAAGAGAGGTTGCAGACCAAGTTCAAGAATGGGCCAGACAAGCAGGCGACATTCAAATGCACTGGTTCTGCAATCCCAAATTGAGCATACAATCAAAGTCCTCAGACGTGGACTTGGTGACTGTTGCAGACAAGCAGTCAGAAAAGATCATTCTGGAAAATATCCGGAGCATGTACCCGGACCATACCATCCTGTCTGAGGAGGCGGGAGACAATGAGGTGGAAAGTGATTGGCGGTGGGTGGTTGACCCCCTAGACGGCACCACCAACTTTGCCCAGGGGATTCCGGTCTTTGTGGTCTCCATTGCCCTTCAATATAAGAAGGAGTCGGTTGTCGGAGTCGTATTTAACCCTGTAACAGATCAAATGTTT
>CAYFHQ010000090.1:0-15221 GCA_964342805.1 uncultured Peptostreptococcaceae bacterium
TGGGCACCCTTTAATGTTTAAAACCACCCCAACATTATCATTCCCTTAACCAGATTACCAATGTCTTAAATCCCTTGTTGGAAGGATGGTCACAAGTTACCATAATATTGAAACGATTGTCTGAAAGGGGAGTGCGCCATGATCAAAGTAACTGATCTTACAAAACAGTACGGGAAAAAGCTTGTTTTGGATGGGATAAACATTCAAGTGAACCGTGGAGAAGTGGTCGGAGTTATTGGGCCACCGGGAGCGGGGAAGACGGTTCTCCTTGGGTGTTTAAGTGGACGTGTGAAGCCCAGTCATGGACAGGTTACCCATGCAAAGGGGACTAGACCTGGCTTGGTGTTAGGGAGTACCGATCTAATCAAGGACAAGACGGGGGAAGATCATATTGCATACTTGGCTAAAATCCATGGAGTTCCTAAGGACCATGTTGACGATCTACGTCGCTCCTTGTCGAGTTCAGTTCTAATGAATCCACCTAGCGAATATTCAAGTCAAGACAAGGTCAGCCTTCTTTTGGCCTTGGCCCGACTCACTAAGCCAGACTATATATTGTTTGATGTGGACTTTGGGCAGAGTCTGGATGAAAAAGAAACACTGTTGGTGAGTGAAATGAGACGTTTGCAAGAGGTAGGTGTAACGATGGTGATTGCAGGGCGTGAGACCGCATCGATTCCACTTGAGTGCTCTCAGCTCCTCTTTTTACATAAGGGACGACCCTTTGAGTTCAGTGACGAATGGTTGGATTTTGATAGGTGCCTGTTGACCACTGAGAGTATAGAGGGTCTGGCGAAATACTTAGACCACCAGTACGGTGACTTGGCCTGGACATTGAAAGAAGCTAATCAAATCGAGTTTCTAGTTGCACGTGAAAATATTGCCCCGCTGTTAGCTGATATTCAGTCGCTGGGTTACCCAGTATTACAGTTTGAACAGCGGCCTGTGACCCAGGAAGTACTGTTCAACTATTTTAGCAAGGGGGCAGACCATGAATAGGATGATCACACTCTTTCGCTTTGCCTTTGTTGAGCTTACGATCTTATATAAGAAAAAATACACCAAATGGCTTGTTTGTATATTAGCGATCACTTTACTATTTACCATGATCGGTCTGAACGAGGAAAGACCCTTTTCGGGTTATGTAGAGGAGAAGCCGGGTATGCCAATTACCGGCATGGCAAGGAATGATCCCAATGCCAAGCAAACGGATGGGTACAAGTCACTGGAACTTATCGACCAGGTGAAGAGTCAATTATATGAGGCCAATGCAAATGGGGACTACAAAGAAGTGACGCGGCTGTACGCATTCCGCTACCTCCTGTTTTTGAAGATGGGCAATGAGACCAGTGACCAAGAGTACACGGAAGCCTTTAACGCAAGTATGATTGATAAATGGAATGTCGTATCAGGAGGCCTACCTTATGACTCGGTTGTGTTTTATCCCTATGACATCCGCATTTCCAATAACCACTATATGTTAAAGGGGGACTTGTATCGGGCCTTGTATGAAAATGATTTGTTACCTGTTTACAAGTACGATATGGACCCTCTGAACGTGGTGTATCAGTTTTTCCACCAAAACAAAGTGCAACTTGCTATGTTGGTAGTCTTCCTTTTTGTTCTGTTGAACCAAATGAGTTCTCAAAGCGCAGGGGTAATCGAACTTTATTTGGTTACTGGACTTAGGTATTGGCAGTATGCACTTGGAAAATGGATGAGCGCGACCTTCTATGTACTCAGTCTTTATGCTGTTATTCCTTTACTGTCCATGGTTGTCGCATTGATTACAAAGGGTGTTCGAGCCTTGTACTATCCGCTTATTGATTCGACCAAGACCTTGGTGAAGTTTATGACACCAGACACGACCCTTGATCCAGCTTCGGCTATGATTGGGGCTGGCTGGGTAAAGGACGGACGGTATATGCTTGAGGGCCAAGAGGTGATGACCATTGTTGCATATGTACAGAACCATTTGCTCTGGTTGGGCCTTGCTGTAGGACTTGGCCTGGGTTTGTTTTACTTAATCTACAGCATATATCTCGCAGCAAAAAAAGCCGTTACCTAAAAGGTGACGGCTTTACTACGCTTAATAAGCAGCTGCACTAAGAACACCAGATTCGACCGGCAGGTCAACACCTGTAATTGAATTCGCCAAGTCACTGGCTAAAAACAGACAAGCGTTGGCAATATCCTCTGCCTCTGGTACCCGTTTCAAGGCAGCCCGGTCCATAAAACGACCATAACCATCAGGCCACTGGTCAGCAAGTCCAGGGCGATTAATGAGTCCCGGTGACACCATATTCACGCGGATACCATGCTGGCCCAGTTCTTTGGCTGCAGCGCGAGTATAAGACCAAGCCCCGGCCTTGGCAGCACTGTAATGGCTGTGGCCCCAGGAGGGGTGGAGCGCATCGATTGTGCCAATATTAATAATAGTGCCAGGACGTTTGTTCTGCACCATGACCTTGGAGACCGATTGGGTACAGAGGTAAACCGACTTTAAATCTACGTTCATCATGGTGTCCCAATCGTCCTCAGATAGGGCTAGAAAATCACTCACAGGGTAAATTGAGGCGTTGTTGATCAAAATATCAATGGTCCCCCATGTTTGAAGGACGGTCTGGACGAGGTTTTCTACTGATTTTTTGTTAGACACATCCACTTGGACAAACAGCATATTCTCTTGGGAACCCGTGTCGTCCACATGTAGGTCGGCAATACAAACCCTTGCGCCTGCTTGGTGAAAGGCTTTTGCAATGGCATGGCCAACGCCCTTGGCACCACCAGTAACAATAACGTTTTTGTCCTTGAAATTGAACATGATTCCCTTCTTTCTGGCCGCCTTAGACGACAATAAAATCTTCCTCAACATAGGGTGGGATGGTAATGGCATAAAAATCAATGCCTTCTGGGCCCACCTGTTTCAACTCGTGGATATCGCCAGCGTGAATGACGACCGTGTCGCCGGCAGTTACAGCAAGGGTCTCCCCATTAACGACCATTTCTGCAGACCCACTGATGAAGATATAGGTTTCCTCTGACTCCAGGTGTTTGTGGCGAATGACACCGCCACCTGGTTGGATATGGGTGAGGGCAATGCTACAACTTTCATTCACAATGGGCCCTGTAAGGCCCATGACCTCAAACAAGGTGGACTTGCTTTCTTTGTTCTCAATTTTAATGGCTTTCGTAAGGTTCAACTTATTCATGTGATCATCTCCTTGGCTTTATTGTATGATGGTAAGTAAGAAGATAACTAGGACATTTGTCGACGACTTGAGGAGGGGGCCATGAAAACTGTAAATGATCAGGAAAGAGTTAGACGGTATTGCCAGCAAGTACCTATATTAGCTAGTTCAGATGAGGACCTTTTGTCCCACGTGACCCTCGTTCAATTTGAAAAGGGAGACTTTATCTGTCATGAAGGCCAGCCTCTCGACCAGTTTTATTTCATGATGGAGGGCAAGGCCAAAGTTTTTACCACCCAAAAAAACGGCAAGATGCTCCTCTTGTGTTTTTACTCTGGTTTTGAGTTGCTGGGGGAGGTGGAGGTCTTGTCCAAGGTGCCATATACCACTACGGTAAAGGCTTTAAGCCCAGTTACCTGCCTGGCTTTAGACAAAGCTTATGTTGAGGATTATTTATTAAAGCAGGTGGACTTTGTTCACTATATCGCTGAAACCCTGTCACAAAAGCTCCTGCGTAATACACAAAATTGTTCCTTTAATATGCTGTATCCTCTTGATAACCGGGTGGCTACCTATATCCTCCTGTCCAGCGAAGGGGACTATTTTCATGCCAACCTGACCTATTTGTCTGAGCTGCTGGCCACCAGTTACCGGCATTTGACCCGGGTCTTGGCTAAGTTTTGTGATCAAGGTTTGCTGGAAAAGGTGGGGGTTAGGTACTTGATTCGTGACCGCATTGGCCTTGAGGGTATAGCCAACCTGGAAGTGACCAATTTTGGCAAAGAGTAACACAGTGCGCAAGATCGGAAAAGCAGCCCCTCTCAAATCTTGTTATGATGGACCTATCTTAGCTAGGAGAACAATTTCATGAAAAACATGTTGGAAACCTTACATTATATCGAAGAGAATTTGAGTAACAAGATCACCACTGAGAGCATGGCCACCTACGCCAACTATTCCATGTATCATTACGCACGGCTCTTTAAAAGGGAAATGGGGATGACGCTCAACGAGTACGTGACCCAAAGAAGGTTGACCTGTGCGGCTAAGGATATACTCGGGGGACATAAAATACTGGACGTAGCCCTGCGGTATGGCTATGAAACGCATGCGGGTTTTGTCAAAGCCTTTAAGCAGCGGTTTGGGTATCCACCCAGCTTGCTCCACGCTCTACGCTTGTCTCAAATCCTCTTTTCCCATGAAGGAGGGCTTGTTATGGACGTTAAAAGACTGCTAACCGAACTAATGACAGAAAGTCAGACACGATATACCCAGGACCAGGTGGATCTGATTCGAAAAGCCTATGAAATCGCTGAAAAAGCCCATGAAAATCAGAAGCGTTACTCTTGAGAACCCTACGTTTGCCATGTCCTCCAGGTGGCCTTGCTCCTGGTCAAAATGGATGCTCCAGCCAACTCAGTCATCCTTGGCCTTTTGCACGATGCGCTTCAGACCAAGTCTTCTGGTTTACTTACTGAAATACCCCAGACTTTCGGTGACGTGTTGATGGCAAGATCTGAGTCCATGAAGGCCCTCAAAATGGATGAGGATCTTCTAAAGAAGGTGAATATGGATAAGGATGAAGACATCCTATTGGTCAAGCTGGCCATTCGCCTCCACAATATGCAAACCTTGAAATTCCTTGACGAAAGCCGGTGGAAGACCAAGGCCAATGAAACCCTAAAAATCTTTTCGCCCCTGGCTTCAAAGATGGGTCTTGATGACCTACGCCTTGAACTGGACAACCTGTCTATGATTCACTCCAAATAGGCATAAGTAAAACTGAAAGAATGGCCGCTTCCTTGCTTATGCTTGGGGGTGGTTTTTCTATTTTGTTGGGTTAGGGAAATGTGATATTATGGAATTTCAAAGAGCGTTATAAAGACAGTTTTAGTAGTCATAAGTCGTGAATAGGCTAGGAGGCAAACGTGGACTTTCAGGTGATTAAAGGAAAAGACAATCTTCAAAAAATCGTAAGACAACTATCCATCTGGCACAACGAAACACCAAGGCTTTGGTTAAACAACTATGAGCCCAGCGAGGAGGACATTCAAAAGTCCATGGACCGTATGATGTCTAAAGAGTGTTTTGTTGCAGTTGCCAAGGACACCTCCCTCAAAGGCTTCCTATGGGCAGAACCCCAGGAGCGGGGTGTGATGATTTTGTCCCTGTATGTGGACCCTGACGCTCGGAAACAGCAGGTTGCTACCAGGCTAAAGGAAATGCTGGAAGATTGGTGTCAGCAAGAGGGGATCAAGAAAATCTTAACGACCGTCCATGCCACAAACGACAGGATGCTGGCCCTCAATGACAAAATGGGCTATAGAAGAACCATGATCACCATGGAAAAGGATGTGTCCAAGTAACAAATGTGCTATGATATGCAGTACAGGCTTTTCAAGGATATACTGTGGAGGCATTTTGAACACACTAAAATATATGTACAAGGTCAACTACCATGAAAACGACCAACCCCTTTGGGAGATTGAAAGTCGCACCCTGTTTGGGTCGACGCCGGGTGAAAAGGTCTTCTTTTCTGAGGTCTTAGTTGATCCATCAATCAGTCCCTTTTTGCACAACCGTATGGAAGTCCTATTTAAAGGAGACACATTTGAGTCCCTTCTCGACCACGTCGAAAAAGACCAGTCTGTTGTTTCGGACTTCCTGATCAAATACGTCAAGCAGTCCAGTGGCGACCCTTATGCCAAGGATCGGAACAGTCTATGCAAACAAGTGGGGGCCTTTTTCAAAGAGTATCCCAACTTTGATAATCCGACCAACCTCTTTGGACTCACTTGCCATGAGGGCTTGTGGTACTTTGGCAATCTCGTTAAGAACGATGTGTCCTGGCGAGACCACAACAAGCGACCCCATACCTATTCCAACTCCATGGGCAACCATATGGCCAAAGTGGTCATTAGCCTCGCGGGGCAAAATGACACCAGCAAAACCATTATTGATCCCTGTTGTGGAGCAGGTACAGTACTGTTAGAAGGCTGTTTTGCTGGCTACACCATGTACGGTTCGGACATGAACTATAAAATGTATATGAGTGCTAAGAAAAACGTGGCTTACTTCGGCTACAAGGCTGTAGTAAAACATGAATCTGTTCAAGAAGCGACAGGGCACTATGACAGTGCCATTGTAGACCTGCCTTATGGTCACTATAGTAAGACAACACCAGAGCTCCAGCAGTCCATTATCCACCATGCTAGACGACTGGCAGACCGGGTTGTAGTGATTGCTTCGACGGACATTGGTCAGTTGATTGACAATGAAGGGCTTGAGGTCCTTGATTATGTTGAGGTGAAGAAGCGGGTGAATAAGCGGTTTACTCGGTTTATTTGGGTTTGTAAATAGGTATTCGTTCAAAGGAGTTTCGTACGAGGGTGCGGGGCTCTTTTTTATTGTAATGAAATATAAGTTTGAGCCAACTAATGGTAATATAGGTAATGTGATTCCATTGAGTGAAAAGATCATTCGGTTTGAATTACAAGATTAATATAAACCAAAGATAAAACCATATAATGGAATCGTATTATGATATGATGAATTGTAATAATAGGCAATGTATTCCATAGGAGGTAACCATGAGACCACCAGGACTCTTATTCCCAACGTTCATCTTCGCTGCCGTTTTTCTCATCGGCCTTATTAACGCTATTAACCCACGACTGATGTGGACCTACTTTGAAAAATGGAAGGCGAAAGAAGAACCATCCAAAGCATACTTTATGGTCCAACGACTAATGGGTATTGTGGCCATGGTGATCATTGCATGGTTTGTTCTTTATCCAAGGCTTATGGGCATGGGATTTTAAAGGATTTTGTGGCGGTAAGAACGAAACCCTATTGTAAGTGAAGTTTACCATGGGAAAGGAAGTTGAATGCCGAAAATCCATTACAGAAATTTTCAAAAAAGTGACGAAGCAATCATAGCAAAAATAATTAATGATACGTGGCAGTTCAGTCATTACTCCAACCCGGAGACGGGTATGCTTGCAGCAAAGATTTATCTTTTGGGTTCTCTTGCGGAAGCTACTTTTCAGCAGGTCTGTGAACTTGACGGTGAGCCGGTTGGAATCATTCTTTGTAGGAGCAATCGCAAACGAAAAGACAAGTTGGTGAACTGGGTCAAGTATACCTTGCCCATGATCGCCACTGGTTTTCGCTACATGGGAGCAAGAGACAATCGTCTTCTGAGCGAGATGGATGGTAATGTCTCCAAGACAACCCATGGGTTACTGCAAAAGTCTGGTTTAGACTTTGACGGAGAGCTCGTATTCTTTGCGGTAAATGAGAAGACGCGAGGTTTGGGCATTGGGAAGGAACTCTACCAAAGAGGTGTCACCTATTTAAAAGAAGCCGGAGTAAATCGATTCTACCTCTTTACAGACACCAGATGTAATTATGGGTTTTACGACCATATGGGTATGACCCAAGTAGGTGAAGACCAGCTGGTATTGAAGGAGGGCGAGGAGCCGACAATTTTCTATTTATATTCTTCATAAAAGCATATGGGTAAACTAAAATTGAACTTAGCTTTGAAATCGAGAGTGACGAGAGTCGCTCTTTTTTTGTTCCTTTATTGAAATTAACCAAAAAACACCATTTCAACCATCTCACATGGATCATAGTTCAACCGTTTGGTAATGTAAAAAAAGGAAATGATAAACAACAAAGTTTACAATATATATCCTTAAAATCGTACATTAAATTATATTTATGTTGAAAAGTAACAAAAATAGTTCGATGAAACAAAAACAAAATACCTATATATAGACTCTTCTGGAAACTTACACAATAAGTGTATTTGAGTAGATTTACCAAACTTGCTCTTTGTTCTACAGAGTGGCAGACAACCATTTGATTCTATGATATTATCTTCACACGTCTTGTAATACGATATGAATCGAACGCAAGTGAAGCATTATACACAAACGTAATACATAGACACAAAAACAAAAAGAGACCAAGAAAACAGTAGATAATGCTTGGCGGCAAGTATCTTGAGTCTGTTCGCGTGACCTCTTACAGCTATTGTAAGGCATAGTTAACCGAACATCACGTTACAAAGCCGCTACGTAAGAGAGGAGTACCATTAGTGAGGAAAAGAAGGGTTCTTACAGCCACTATGTTCCTAATAATTGCATTAATAGCATATTATACAATAAGCACTTTACTGGTAAGAGATATTGACCAGTATGTTAAGTCGATCGTGGAAAAGCAATACCATACCGCCTATACATACACCGGTCAAAGTTTCAAAGAAGCACACACCCAGGATGTCCACAATACGTTCTTTGACACCCTAGCCTTTGTATTTGGAGAAATTAAAAGCTATGAAAGGGTCGATAGTGACAGTGATCAGTCACAAATTGGCTCAGATCAAGTTGAGCTTGTGACAACCTACAAACTCCATTATGAAAACCAGCCCCTGACTCTGAAAATTTCGACAGCACCACAACCCAAGGACATGAAAATCAGCAAGGTGGAAGTATATGACCAGGAGGGTAACTACATTCCCATGTATTTAACACGTGATGAACCCTATATTTATAACAGAACCCGTGCGTATATACGCCTCATCCAAGAGGGCAAATTCGACGCCTTGTTTGAGCAAACTACAGATGTCCTTGCAGAAACCAATGAAACTTATTTAGAGCAATACTTTCTCGGACATATGCAACAAGCAGGGGACCGTATTCGTGCCTATGATGTAAAAAGCATCAATGCAAGTACTGATGAGAATGCTTATGTCATTATTGAGGCAAATCCCAACACGGACTACTCCTATGAGCTACACCTGATGTTGCACCGTAAGGATGACTACAAACTCGCTGCTGCTAAGTTTGTTTACGAGGAGAGGGAACTGCCCACACGCCTGCGTATCGATGACCAAGTGATCCTGAACAGTGAATCTCTAGGCAACCAGTTTATGGACCTGTTGAAACTACAGCAAATGCCGGAAAGTGAGTCGTGGATCGATCTCACCGGAAGAACCGATGATCGTGCCTCACAGCAATTTTTGGAAAGAACCAAAGAACTCTTGGGGATTCAAGTTGACACATATAGCTGTGTAGTTATGACACCAGATAGTTCCGAAGAAGTTGTCAAACTCATTTACCGAGTGAAAAACGGTGAGGATCAATTGTTTCTAACCATATTTGTGGACGTCCGTGATCCAGAAAACTTGAAAGTTTTTGGACTTGCTCCTGATAAGCCCACGTATTTTGATAATGAGCAAATCGAACTCAGTTCATCCTTCTCCCACAAGTATTGGATTGAGAAGGGGTCCGAGTTCACAAAGGCCTTTATCACTAAGGATTTTGATCAAGCTTTTCAGACGCTGGAAGGCATTGGCCATTTCAACTCACCAAGTCAATTGGAATCCTACGCTGCTCTTATCGAAGAAACCTTCGGAGCCTTTACAGGTGACTTCAAATGGCTACAAACCAGACCGGTCACCTTTATTGGTACATACGATATTCGCTTTAAGGTCATCATTGAAACAGAAGCAGGGCCTGACAGCGTAGAATTGATTCTTTTTGCTGAAGCGGACACAGGTGTACTCAGGGACATGGCAATACTAAAGCCACATACTGAAGCCCAGTACTTGGGTCAATGATGACGAATCTACTGGTCTTATATATTGTGCTCACCCTACTTGTACTCAGTTGTACGAAAGACCTGATTTTGGGATTCAACGACAAAGAGGGGGACCTGAAAGACACATTTCGCTTCATGAGAACTGGTCACTTTAAACCATCCAAGCAAGGGTCAACGATACATGAAAAGCACGTGGAGAGTAAAGGCAAAGAAATGGGCCTAACCCTTGTCGCGTGTTGCATCGCAACGGCCTTTGGAACGATTTTTATGAAGTCTCTTCCAATGGGCCTGGTCACCGGACTTGTCGGTTTGTACTATCCCTACCACAGAAGAAAAGCCCTGAAAGCAAAAGCAAAAGCCCAACTGAGTTTGCAATTTAAAGATGCGCTCTTTGCCATCTCTTCCAGTTTGAAAGCGGGTAGCTCTTTGCAAAGAGCCATCGTCATGGCCCATCGAGATATGGAAAAGCTCCATAAGTCTCCTTCAGCACCCATAGTCATTCAGTTGACAGAATTGGTCCGGCAACTGGAAGCTGGCATACCCATGGCAGACGCGCTACTGCAGTTTTCAGATCGGTGTCAAAACGACGATGTTGAGGATTTTGTGAATATAGCAATTCTAACCCAAAAGAGGGGTGGGAATCTCAATGAAGTCATTGGCAATATCACCTCCATGATCAACGATAAAATTGTGATTGAGCATGAAATACGTACTTTGGTAGCCGGGAAAAAGTCCGAGGCAAAACTCCTAACCTTTATGCCCATAGTCATGGTCTTTCTCTTATCAACCATGTCTCCCTCTTATATGGCGCCCATGTTTGAAACCCTAATGGGTCGATTGCTTTTACTGGGTGGTCTGGTCTTGCTCTTGCTGAACTATATTATTGGCAAGAAGATTGTACATATTGAAATTTAAGGAGCCTTTATGGAGTGGATTGTATTGTTGATCGTCTTGATTACATCCTATACAGATGCAAAGGAAAGAAAAATACCCAATGAAGTGGTTGTTATTGGACTCCTAGCAGGATTGCTCTATAGGTTGTTTAGTCCATCCCATGACGTATTAGATGGCTTGCTAGGAATGGGTCTTTGTATGCTCATGCTTTTTCCCTTATATGCCCTAGGAGGTCTGGGAGCAGGCGATGTAAAACTTTCAGGGACCTTTGGTATGTTGCTGGGCTTCGTTTCTGGCTTTCAGGCCTTGTTGCTGGGTGCCATTTTCGGAGGATTGTTCGCGGTTGTCCTTTTGATATTCAAAGGAAAATTGGGACTAGTCTTCCAGAGTATTTACTGGACCCTCCTTCGAACGATTGGTCTGAGATCCCGTGAAGAGTTAGCCTTTGGCAAAGGAGGTAGCCTGGCCTATGGTTGGTTTTTAGGCCTAGGGGCACTGGTGACTGTTTATTTCCCAAGGATGATCCTATGAGGGTAGACATAGCAGACACGTTTGTAAAACGGTTAAAGGGATGGATGAACGTCCGCAGCGAGCGCATCACATGCCCTATGCTTTTTCCTTTTAATCGGTCGGTGCACACTTTTTTCATGAAAATGGACATTGTTGTTGTCTATCTGAACGAGGTTTATGACGTACTTGACGTTGAGATTTTACCCCCTCACCGGGTTTCCATGGGGCCAAAGGGAAGCCTACACACCCTAGAACTCTTACCAAGTCACCTGAACCAAAAATGGCAAGTATACCATAAGGAAATCACCATTCTGGAGGAAGATATATGCACAAAAGGTTGCAAATAAAGGTCCTTGTTGTACTGATCATTGGCCTTGTAACAGGATATTTAACTTTTCAGTACCTGACAGACATCCGTGAGGAAGTCACAGTCTTTGTACCCATAGATGACATCGAAACCCGCACGGTATTGACACCTCAGTTATTTGAGGCCAAGCCAATGACTTATGCAGATCAAATTCGTTTCTTCCCCAAGGCCATCACTGACTCTAGCCACATAGTAGACATGGTATCCGCGCGGATGATCGAAAAGGGAGAAATCCTTGTTTTGTCTGACAAGATGGTCCTAGATGTGGTGACTGACCAGGCCATGCGAAATGGTGAGATTTACGATCCAGCTCTAATTCCAAATGATATGCGTCTATCCGTTGTAAATGTCAAACACAGAGGGGGTCCCGTGAGCAAGTTGGTTAAAGACTTGTTTGTTGATGTCATCTACACCAGCACAGACCAAGTGGCAGGTGGCTTGTTCTCATCCAATGTGATCCAACACGCCCGTGTCTATGAAGTGGAAAAGCTAGAAGACGGAACAGCCAATGTCTACTTGTTGGTCACACCGGAAGAAGCGATCAAATTGACCCTAGGGAAAAACCATGGAATTGTTGACCTTGTCCTTAACCCAACCCTTGGGGTTTCCGTGGAAAGGCCCCCACTGACCATTGAAGAAATGGTGGGCTATCGGTTCGTTGAAGTTCAGGAAGGGGAGTGATTCCATTGGAACAGATCATAGCTGTACATAGCCCCCTAGGCGGCGTTGGCAAAACCAGCGTTGCCCTGAACATGGCATTGGTTGCAGGGAAAAAGGGCAAAAGAACACTTCTAGTTGATTTTACCTTGTATGGTGGTCTGGAAATGTTTTTCCGCCTTCCTGACACATCGGGAAAGGGGTTAGAACCCTTTATCAGTCGCATGGAGCAAGAAGAAGTCCCAACCCTAGAGTCTTTGCAAAGTGTGATACACATGGAAACAGAGTTTGACAATGTTCACGTACTGACATCACCAGGTGTACTGAGAGCAGACCAGCTGAATCGGCTTCAAATGACCGAAATATTGAGGCAGGTGAAGCGACTAGCCTATGACGTTGTCATCCTCGATTGTGACGCAGACCTCAACCACCGTACCGTGGTTGCCCTTGAGGAAGCAGACCATATCATTATGCCCCTGCTCCAGGATCACCAACATTGCTGGCGCATCCTCCGATCAAAAGAGGTACTGGAGCAAATGCACATTCCCTTCACCAAGGTGCAGTTGCTGTTAAATCGAAAACGGAAATATATTCCCTTTAGTGAAGTGGACTTGGAAGACGTGGTAGGTTCGAAATTATTTGCTCACATTCCGGACCTAGGCGAAGTTGCTGTAGAACTCGCCAATAAGGGCAAGGGGTGGTTTCAGATCAGTGGTCTCTTTCAGAAGAGGAAAATGGCCAAGTTCAATCACGCTGTTGGAGGGCTTTTGTCATGAGCATTCAAGAAGTGATCATCCAGAAGAACGCCATGACAAATCAACTGCAGACAGAGATCGACAGCAGCCGTAAGGTCATGATGTATGCCATCCGTGACAGGCTGGTTCAGGACCAACGATTTATTGACTGCGATAGTGATCGAAAAAATGAGACGGCAAAGAGTGTCGCATGGCAGCTCATTGAAGAAGCGTCCATGACCGACTTCAGACATTTGCTCTTGGACGGTGTTGAAAAAGCGGCCGTTCTGCAAAACCTCTTACGTATGCTATTTGGCTTCGACGCCATTGAGCCACTCATCCATGATCCTACAGTGTCAGAGATCATGATCAACGGACCCAACGAAATATTCTTTGAAAAACAGGGTCAAGTTCAGCAGGCATTAACGGCCGGTGGAGACCCCCTCAAGTTTGCGTCAGACCAAGCCCTCTACCATGTCATTGATAAGATCGTCGCACCCATCAACCGCAAGGTAGACCAAAGCACTCCTATTGTTGACGCTAGACTTCCCAATGGGTCGCGGGTGAACATTGTCCTACCCCCAGTGTCGCTCATTGGCCCCATAGTGACCATTCGTAAATTTCCAGATGATCCATTTACAATGGACGACTTGGTGGGGTTTGGGGCATTGACGCAGGACGTGTCTGACCTCTTGCAGGTGATGGTGAAGTCCCGCTGTAATATCGTAGTGGCAGGGGGAACCGGGTCAGGTAAAACCACCTTTCTCAATGCCTTGTCATCATACATTGGCGCTGGAGAACGGGTGATCACCGTTGAAGACTCGGCCGAACTGAAAATCAGACAAGTGAAAAATCTAGCGAGAATGGAGACCCGCCCCCCTAATGTAGAAGGCAAGGGTGAAATAAAGATCAGGGACCTGGTCCGCTCAGCCCTGCGGATGCGCCCTGACCGAATAGTGGTTGGGGAGGTCCGGGGCGGTGAAGCCCTAGACATGTTGCAAGCAATGAACACGGGACATGATGGTTCCTTGACGACGGCCCATGCCAATAGTTGCAGGGACACCATTCATCGCTTGGAGACCATGGTTCTCATGGCAGGCTACGATTTACCGTTACACGCAATCAGACAGCAGATTTCCTCAGCGGTGGATTTTGTGGTCTACCTAAAAAAGCTCCACGATGGGACCAGGAGGTTGGTTGCCATTGAAGAGGTTCTGGAATTGGATCAAGGGGAGATTCAAATGAAACCCTTGGTCAGCTATTCAAAAGAGGCTGGGCTGCATGCCGTGGAAACCAGCATTGAAAATCTGAGTAAAATCAAGGATGCCGGCTATGAGCCAGATCAAGTGAGTCAAATACTAAGGAGGATGAATCATGAATACAATCAAAGGATTTTTAAAGGATGAGTCAGGACAAGCATTGACGGAGTACGGGTTGATACTAGCCCTGGTAGCAGTAGTTGCCATTGCTGCAATCACGGGAATTGGATCGCAGTTAAAAACCCAATTGGAAAAGATCAAGAATGCGCTGGGCTAAAGGCCTTTCCCTCAAGCGTTTTCGGAAGTCTGAGGATGGACAAGCGGTGTCAGAATTGGCTTTAACCTTGCCAATTCTGCTCATCATCCTCATGGGGACCATGAGCCTGGGCATGATGATCTATACAAAGACCATTATGGTCTACGCCTGTTCACAGGGAGCAGAACTGGGATCAGAAATCTGGAACCTGCCAGATCAAACTGTTGAAGAGCGAGACAAGCGCATTGAAGACACCACATTGAGTATATTTTCATTCAAAGGTGAACCTGGTGAAAAAATGGTGACCATAAAAAACGCGGACAACAATATTACCGTGAAACTAGAATATGATTTTGAGTTTATACTGCCATTCGCTGATTTCTTGTCTGGAGAAGAAGGGATCAAACTGTCCTATGAAGCCACAGAAGCAATCCAAGATTAGCATGCTCAACGCCCTTAAGGGACTGGCCAACCAAGAAGATGGCTACGTCATATTTCTTGTGGTGTTACTCTTACCCATCTTTATTAGCATGATGGGATTGGTCTTAGACCTCGGATGGAAAACCCACAACGAAATGCGGTTGGACACGGCTACGCAATCCATCGGAAGTACGCTCATGCGGGCAGTAGACCGTGAGGCTTCTCTGGCTGCAAAAAAGATCATTCTTCAAGATCAAAAGGTGAGAGACGAAGCAGAGCAAATGCTACGGATTAACTTTCCCGATGCAGTGATTACTGAAATTG
>CAYFHQ010000091.1:0-14771 GCA_964342805.1 uncultured Peptostreptococcaceae bacterium
TATTCCAGTGCTTTTTATTCATATGGTATCCAGGAAAGACGTCCTCATACTGTTGACGTAGGACCTGTGACAGGTCAGGGTCACACTTTAAGTTGAGTCCTTGTCGGCCCTCCATATCGTAGACCAGGCCAAACATCTTACCGGCTACCTTAAAGACCAGGGTCTCTTCATCAAAAGGATAGGTTTCCTTTGCCTCTTTTTTGCTTAAGCAGTATGCAATCGCTTCTTCTACCTTCATTTGATCACCTCTATCCCATTGTCCCATTTTGCTTGTGGTTTTTCAATTCTAATCCATTGGCATTTCACTTTATTCGTCTCCCATTACAAATAAAAAACGCAGCCTGACGGCTGCGTTAAGTGACTAAATTGCTTCTTTTACCATGTTCATTTGTTCTAGAATTTGTTTGGCTCTTTCTTTGGTAGAACCCGTAACAATATCATACTGAATATTTTCAGACTTGAGGAAGGTTAAAATAGCTTCGTCAATTGCCTTTGCCAGGTCTTCGTCCTGCCATCTAACGCCATCCTTCTCATAGCCAAACTCACGTGGCAAGTAAATAATCCGGTCGTAATTGGCAATATCCTCTAGGGCTAGTACATACAAGTCCTTTAAGATTTCGATTTCCTTTTGCGTACGCTTTTTATCCCCAAGCATAAAGCGTCCATAGATATATGGAACAAAAGTAGCATAATCAGTCAGTGCATAATCAAAGTCTGACAGCTTGTCCTCTAATCTCTTTTGACCTAGGTAGATGCCATATTGCTCAGCAATGGACTCAATCATACCCTTGTCACGCAAGTAATCTGTAGAATACTCAAATGCGTAGCCAACGTTAATACCTTGTATTTTCATATCAACATATAGCTGTTGAATCAGTGTTGTTTTCCCGCAGCGTGGGCCGCCTAGAACTGCAATACGTTTCGTCATTTCATTCACTCCATCCATATAATGTGACAAACTACAGTATACTCTTTTCGCCATCAAAAATCAATTACTTAACGAATGAAGTTTGAAAAAAAATGAATAACGTTCCCCTATATCGAACAATAGCGTTTTCCGATCCGCAACAACTGCGGTATAGTTCGTGATTTAGGGCATTTACAAGCTTGTTTCATCCCAATTGTACGCCATGACTTTATCCCCTCACACCTGGATTGACTAAACGATCAAGGACTTCACCAGTAAAAGCCGAACAGGAAGAGGGACCACCAAGGTCCTTGGTACAAACCCCCTCTTCCAAAACCTCCCCTATGACACCTTCCAACTCCTTGGCCAGGTCCCCTCTACCTAAAGAATAGCGAAGGAGCTCTGCCAGTGACAAGATTGCGGCCACTGGATTGGCCTGGTCATTACCAGCAATATCAGGCGCAGATCCATGGATTGGTTCAAAGATGGCCGCCTGGTCTCCATCACCCATGGCTACGGAAGGCAGCAAACCTATGGAACCCACCAGACCAGCCAAGAGGTCAGAAAGGATATCCCCGAACAGGTTGCCCGTAAGGATCACGTCAAAGTCCCGGGGGCGCTGGGCCAGTTGCATGGCTGCATTGTCCACATATAGGTGGTCCAGCTGGACATTAGGATAGGCCAAGGCAACTTTTTCTACTGTTGACCGCCACAGTTTAGAACTAGCAAGCACATTGGCCTTGTCCACATGGGTGACTTTTTTCCGTCTCTGCTGGGCCAGTTGGAAGGCCCTATGGGCTATTCGCTCCACCTCACCTTCTGAGTAGGCCATTATATCATAGTGGTAGTGGTCTCGAATGCCCCTTTCACCAAAGTAAATCCCTCCCGTTAGCTCTCTGACAACCAGAATGTCTACCCCCTGGGGATCTTTCAGTGGAGATTGGTCCTCCAGGCCTCTCCAGGAGCGTACAGGTCTCAGGTTGGTATAGGCATTGAGGTCCTTCCTCAGGGCAAGAAGCCCTTGCTCTGGTCGCTTGTCTTCAGCAATACTTTGCCATTGAGGGCCTCCAACTGCCCCCAGTAAGACCCCATGGGACTCCTTAACAAGTTCCGCAGTGGTATTGGGATAGGGGCATCCGCAATGGTCTATGGCAGCACCTCCGATGAGTCCATAGGTTGTGATCATGGGAATCTTTTCTCGATCACAAAGGAACTTGAGGACTCTACAGGCCGCTGTGGTGACCTCAGGTCCAATGCCGTCACCGGGTAGGACTGCAACTTTCCAAGTTTTAAGACCTAGTGTCATTGCAAGCCTCCTCTTCCAATTTGATGGCTCTCTTCGCCTTCAATTGGGCCATTCGCCCACCTGCCCGGGCCATGGCGATCATAAAATCCGGCACGGGCTTACATGTATAGGTTTGGCCAGAGGTTTCATTTTCAATCTGTCCATTTTTATGATCGACATTTAGTTGATCTCCCCTTTGAATCCCCTCTACCGCTTGGTCACTCTCTACGATCACAAGTCCAATGTTAAAAGCATTCCTATAAAAAATACGCGAAAAGCTTTTGGCGACCACACAGGAAATACCGCAGGCCTTAATGGCCATGGGGGCATGCTCTCTTGAGGACCCATAGCCAAAGTTATGACCGGCAACAATAACGTCACCTGGTTGGACTTGGCCCGCAAAAGCCGGGTCAATGTCTTCCATACAATGGCGACCCAAGGTTTCTACCTCCTGGGTGTTTAAATAACGGGCTGGAATGATCACATCGGTGTCAACATGGTCACCGTATACAAATGCTCTACCCATGGTCAACCTCCTTTGGGCTACTCGGGCTACTAATGAAGCCTGCAATTGCTGTTGCTGCTGCAACCACAGGGCTGGCCAAATAGACTTTGGACCCCACATGGCCCATCCTTCCGACGAAATTTCTGTTGGTGGTTGCCAGGGCCACCTCCCCGTCAGCCAACACACCCATGTGCCCCCCAAGACAGGGACCACAAGTGGGGGTGCTAACCAGGGCGCCCGCTTTTATAAAGGTTTGAACATAACCAGCCTCTATGGCCTCCAAATAAATTTGCTGGGTACCTGGTATGATGATCACCCGGGTATTGGGAGCGACTTTCTTACCTT
Organism: uncultured Peptostreptococcaceae bacterium; assembly: GCA_964342805.1. Lineage (GTDB taxonomy): Bacteria > Bacillota > Clostridia > Peptostreptococcales > Acidaminobacteraceae > CAYFHQ01. Next base: position 3,043 of record CAYFHQ010000091.1, read on the forward strand.
GAAGAACTTCTGCTGCAGCTTTCAAATCCGACAAACGACCATTGGTGCAAGAGCCGATAACTACCTGGTCCACCTTGACCTTTCCCACTTGATCTATCGGCTTGGTATTGGATGGTAGACTGGGACAGGCAAGGGTCAGGGGAATATCACCCAGGTCCAAAGTAATCACCTGGCTATACACAGCCCCTTGATCTGGATATAGGCACCTAGGCAGCCTTTGGCTTCTGCCCTCCAAGTAGTCACATGTTGTCGCATCCACTTCAAATACGCCATTTTTCGCCCCCGCTTCTACGGCCATATTGGCCATGGTAAATCGGTCATCCATGCTTAAGTGGCGCAGTCCTTGCCCTCCAAACTCAAGGGCCTTATACATGGCCCCGTCCACTCCCAAGAGGCCAATCAAATGAAGAATAATGTCTTTTCCACTGACATAGGGCTGGGGCCGTCCCTGGAGTTCAACCCGAATGGTCTCAGGCACGCGAAACCAACACAAGCCATCCACCATGGCAGCTGCCATGTCCGTTGACCCCACGCCCGTAGCAAATGCCCCTAGGGCACCATAGGTACAGGTATGGGAGTCAGCACCAATGATAATGTCCCCTGCGGTCACTAAGCCTTGCTCAGGTAAAAGGCAATGCTCGATCCCCATGGTGCCCACTTCGAAGTACTTGTCGATCTTTTGGTCATTTACAAACTGCCGGACCCGTTTGGCTTGTTCTGCAGAGGCAATGTCTTTGTTGGGTGTGAAATGATCAGGCACAATAACTACCTTGTCTGGCACGGCTACTTGGTAACAGCCATTTTCCTTCATGACGTCCATGGCCACAGGTGTGGTTATGTCATTGCCAAGGACTACATCGGGACTCACTTCAATAAAGGTCCCTGCATGGACAGGTTGGCCATCCCTTGCCAAAGTGAAAAGTTTTTCCGTCAGGGTCTGGGGTCTACTGGTGTTACTATCCAACATGAGGGTCTCCTTCCTTCGTCTTGTCTACTACTTGGTTGATCACGGCCAAATAGGCATGGATGGCAGCCTCAACAATGTCTGTACTAACACCACTGCCCTTGATGGTCTTTCCTTTTGAGGAAGCCTTTATGAAGGCCTTACCCTGGGCGTCCTTGCCAGACGTGACCGCTTCCAAATGAAAATCCCCTAAAATCAACTTGGTTTGTGTGATCTTTTCTATAGCCTTAAATGCCGCGTCCACTGGCCCATCGCCCACTGCAGCCTCATGGTAGTCAACGCCCTCTCTTTCCAGAGTGACGGAGGCCATGGAATGCATGTGGCTCCCCCGGTTGACTGCAAAACTCTTGTAGGTATACACCGGTTCGCTTCCTTGAGACCCCATGGACAAGATAGCTTCAATATCAGCATCGTAAACTTCTTTTTTTGTGTCTGCCAGAGCCTTAAAGGCTTTAAAGCCCATGTCCAGGGCTTGTGGGGTCAGGTCATAACCAAGTTCCTTGGCCTTGTCTAAGAAGGCATGCCGGCCAGAGTGTTTGCCCAATACCAGGGTGGTTGCCCTTACGCCAACACTTTCTGGAGACATGATCTCATAGGTTTCCCGGTGATTGAGCATACCATGTTGGTGAATGCCTGACTCATGGGCGAAGGCATTGGCACCGACAATGGCTTTATTGGCCTGGACCTTGGCCCCTGTTATGGACTGGAGGAGCTTGGACGTTCGCATGATTTCATTGGTGTTTACATGGACCTGGTGGTCAAAGAGGTCCTTACGGGTATTCAGGGCCATGACAATTTCTTCTAGGGCAGCGTTGCCTGCCCGCTCCCCAATCCCATTAATAGTACATTCGAACTGGGTCACCCCACAGTTGGCAGCTGCAAGGGTGTTAGCCACAGCTAAACCCAGATCGTTGTGACAGTGGACAGACCAAAGGGCCTTATGGTCATAGCGCATTCTACTGCGGATGTCCATAATAAAGTCAGCATAGGCTTGGGGAATGGCATAGCCCACCGTGTCCGGTATGTTAATGACCCGAGCACCAGCCTGGATGACCCTGTCGAAAACATGGGCCAAGAATGCCGGATCAGACCGGGTAGCGTCTTCGGCAGAAAACTCGATATTTGCACATTTACTGGCCGCATAGGCAACCATGGCCTCGGCCCTCTCAGCCACTTGTTCAGGGCGCATCTTCAACTTGTGGGCCATATGGATGGGCGATGTGGCAATGAAGGTATGAATACGGGGCTCTCTTGCTTCTTTTACAGCTTGATAAGCCAGGTCGATGTCAGATTCAAGTGCCCTGGCAAGTCCGGCTACTTGGGCATTTTCAACCCTAGCTGCTATTTCAGAAACAGCTTGAAAGTCCCCTCTCGAAGCAGCTGGAAAGCCAGCTTCTATGATGTCTACGCCCAGGGTGTCCAACTGCTGGGCCATGCGCAATTTCTCCTTTAAGTTCATGCTGCACCCTGGGGACTGTTCTCCGTCCCTAAGGGTGGTGTCGAATATATGGATCCGAGCCATTAGTCTTCCTTTCCAAAAAACACAAAAGCCCGTCCTCATGAAAGGACGAGCTTATACCCGCGGTACCACCTTTGTTATTTATGTGCACATAAATCACTTATCCATCCGCCTAGCAGCAGTGGAGCGTATAATGGCGCTACCCATCCTGGTCCTACTTGATTCAGTCAGGCCGCTCGGGAGTGAGTAGTCTTCTTTTCACCCAACCGGTTCACACCAACCACCGGCTCTCTGAATGGGTACATGGAGAAAACGCGCTCCGTCTTTGCATTGTCACAATATATATTGAAACCCATTCTAGCAACGAAAAAAAGGACTGTCAACAGCCCTTTTCGAAATTTTCAAAATAGACAATTTATTTGAGAAAGGCCAATTAATTGGCCTCTGATTGTCGACTAATTCGCTTCATCCTTGATCGCCCGTTTGGCAATCATTTTAGCAAAGCCACTAATGACCCTACCCCATAAGGGATTGTCTTCTTCTACAAACCAGTGCTTAGTCGCAAGGCCCTGCTGGCGCCAGTAGACGCCGTCAGCAGACTGGGGCGAAACCAGGCTCATCTGTTGGAACATACGAAAGGCGAACAGGCGGTAGGCCGTGGGCTTACAAGTAATCCCCCTTGCCAAGGTTTTGAGGCTTTTACCCGCTGCCCGCTCAATGGTTTCATGGATCTTTGGTGACACGTCGGTCCACTGGATGGCCAGCAAACGTAGTGGGACCAGGTCCACCTGGCCAACACCCCAGCTTTCCAGCACAGACTTTAGGTATTTGGCTGTGGACACATGGGCTGCACCGGCTGTGGTCGTAAGGACCACTGCGTATTTATCGTGGAAGGTCGGCCTATGGAAATAGTAGGCCATATGGTCGATCCAATTTTTCATAAGGGCAGACACCTGGAGGGCGTAGACTGGTGACGTTAATATCCACATGTCGGCCCTTTGCATTTTGCTAATGGTCTCCTTGAGCTTGTCCTGTTCTGTACACCGGTCTTCCCCCTGCATAAAACACTGGTGACAGGAGGTACACATAGTGAGGTCAAGGTCTTTGACATAGACCGTCTCCACTTCAATTTCCTGGTCTGACTTGGCTTTCATGGCCTCAATAAAGGCATTTGTGGCTGCAAGCGTGTTTCCTTTTCTATGACTCCCCTGGATGGTCAGGATTTTCATGTTGCCCCCTTTTCGCGTCGCTCCTTATAGAAATCATAGCAAAATTTGAAGCCCCTTGCCAGCCGGACACAAAGGAACTGCCGTGGTCTTTTCTCGATCCACGGCAGTTCGTATTTTCTGTAATTAATATTCCAATGGCCTAAATAGGTTACTGGGGGGGCCTAGAAGGTAAATCGGTCCATCATGGACTCCATGTCCTTGACCATCTCAATGTTATGGTCGATAATCTGTTTCACCCGGTCACTACGTTCCATTACGTCCTGGGTCATGCTAAGGACATTTTCAACACCATCTGCCCCTTGTTTGGAGGCCCTGGCAACCTGTTCAACACTCTCTGCGATATTTTCCATGGAGCTGGATAATTCCTCAGAGATGGCGCTCAACTCACCCATGATGTCGTTGAAGGTGTCAGCGTCCTTGTAATACTGGTCGCCGATGGAACTGAGTTTGTCGTAGTCATTGAGGACTTGTTCCTCGATAAAGTGGAGCATGTCATTGGCGTCTGCCACCAAGGTGTTAACCGCCTTCATAACCGCGTCCACGGTGGTTTGAATGCTACCCACCATGTCGCTGGATTGTTCGGCCAGCTTACCAACTTCCCCTGCAACAACGGCGAAACCACGACCTGCGTCACCGGCCCTGGCCGCTTCAATGGAAGCATTCAAGGCCAAGAGGTTGGTTTGCTCCGTAATGGACATGATTGAGTCCAAGAGGTTGCGGATTTCTTCAACCTGGCGGGCTTGTTCGATGGCAATTTCAAGCCGCTTTTTCACGTCATTATACATTTCCGTTGCACGTTTCGACGAAGCTACAGCGTCCTTTTGTAACTCCACAGCCCGTCCACTCACGTCGGTTGCCGTCATGGCACCCTCAGTTGCCTTTTCAGCTACCTGATTAATGGCTGTTTGGATTTCGTGGACAGTGGAACTCACAGCGTCCGCACTGGCAGTGGTCTCTTCAATAATGGCAGAGATGTCTGTCGTAATATCCACCGTTTGGTTGGTGGCTTCTTCCAGACTGCCGATATTGTCGCCCATGCGGTTAGACCCCATGGAGAGCTCGTTGGACGTATTGTTCATTTGAACGATCAAATCCTTGAGTCCATGGGAGACTTCATTAAAGGCCTTGGCAATAGAGCCCAGTTCATCCTTTTGGTCCAAGGGGATCTCTTCAGAAAAATTCAACTCCTTGTACTGGTCTGTGTGGGCTATGATCTTTTTCAGGGTACGGTTCAGGGGAATGGTAATCAAAGCAACCAAGAGGAAGGACACTAAAATAATGATCGAGGAAATGATCAATACTTGCATGTAAATTCCTTCTTGAATGGCCAAGAGGTCATCCACATAAATCCCTGTACCTATGATCATGTCCCAGGGTTCATACAGGCGCACATAGGACAGTTTGGGTAGGGGGACGTCTGAGTCTGCCCGGGGCCACATGTAGGAAACGGTCCCGTCTCCGTCCTCCTTGACGGCTTCAATAAATTCAGCAAAAATCTTGACCCCATTGGGGTCTTCTAGGTCAATCAAGTTTTGGCCGTCTAAGTCTGGACGGGCAGCATGCATAAACATGAAACCGTCTCGGCCGTTAATCCAAAAATACTCATTGCCCGCATAACGAACGGGCCGGATTTGGTCGAAGGCCTCCTTCATGGCCTCTTCTTCAGTGAATTCTCCAGATTGATAGCGTTGATAATATTCATCCAGTTTACCGTATGGGATATCCACCAGTTCACTGAGCTTTGCGACAGTTCTTTCTTCGATGATTCCGTTGATGGTGGGGACGATATACCCGATAATCAATCCAGTGAAGACAGCAATGATAATGAATGCTAGAAAGAAGATTTTCCAACTGACACGCAGGTTCTTCAAGTTCATATCTTCACCTCCTACTGACTGTATACCCCACATGGGGGGTTTCCAATCTTTAGGACGCGTCTCTGGGATAGTTTCCTAATATTCGCAGGTCCTTGGTTTTTTTCCTAAGGTCACGGATCATCCAAAGGGTTGATAGGTCTTCCAGATTTCCGTCTAGGTCCAGGTGAAAACCATAGTGCCAGGGTTGGCCTGGAATGGGCCTGGACCCTATGTAGCTAATGTTGTGGCCATGCCCTGTAATGGTTGCAAGAATCTCAGCCAGGGCCCCACAGGTATGGGGCAAGTGGAAGTACAAACTGAACTTGTTGGCCTCCGGAACAATTTCCGCTGTCCTGGACAAGATAAGAAAGCGTGTTGTATTGCGGTGGTCGTCCTGCCAATTGGCGTCAAGAATTTCAAGATCATAGATATTCGCAGCATGGGCACTGGCCAAGGCAACCTTATGAGGATCTTTCATTTGGGCCACTCCCAAGGCTGCCTGAGCAGTCGTTGGACAGGCAACAGGGCGTAAGCGTCTAAGGCCATTTAATCTCACCGCACACTGGTCAAAGGCTTGTGGATGAGAGTGGACTTCCCTGGCCTCTTCCACATGTCTACCCTTAAGGCCAATCAAGTGGTGGTGGATGGGTAGGGTCTTTTCCCCAACAATCATGAGGTCCTTTTTTTGAATGAGGTCAATGGCTGACCCAATCACCCCCGTCGTACTGTTTTCAATGGGCAAGACACCATAGCGGGCTGACCCTTCCTTGACAGCTTGACAAACGTCCACAAAGCGGTCGACCATGACCCCCTCATGATGGTTGCCAAAGGCTTCACAGGCCGCTTGGTGGCTAAAAGACCCCTCTATGCCCAAGTAGGCTAATTTCATGTGTTTCCCCCTCTTTGTACCTTGCCCTGGGCCTGAACAAGAAATTGCTCAATTCCCTGGCTGTCCTTGTTTGCCAAGAGGCCGATAAAGGCCCTGAGATTGTCCGAATATTTCGTTAATTCATCCAAGACATGTTGCTGGTTTCCACTTAAAATGGAGGTCCATAACTTGGGGTCACCGGCTGCAATCCGAGTGGTGTCTCGGTAGCCATTGCCAACAAAGGGCAAGTCTCCCTTGCGAATGCAGGTGGCGATGACCGCTGCTTGAACATGAGGGACGTGGCTAATTCTTGCTGCCATACGGTCGTGGTCGACCGGGTCCACTTCCACCGGAAAAGCCCCCAGGGCTGACACTAAGCGACCTATAGAAACAAGATCTTCTTCCCTTGCCTCCTGCCCCTTACAAAGAAACCACGTTGCCCCATGGAAGAGCTTGCTGTGGGCATTGATCGGTCCCCCACATTCTCCGCCTGCCATGGGGTGGCCCCCCACCAAGCGAATGTCCCTACGAAGCATAGCCTGGCCCTTCACCATGACTTCCTCTTTGACACTACAGACGTCCGTCACTAACAAATTGGGCCGACCATAGTCATTTATGGCATGAAAGACCTTTTCCATATGTGCGGGCGGTACGGCCACAATGACCATGTCAACAACCTGCAAGAGCCGGGACAAGTGGGTCCCCTTTATAGCTCCAAAGATGCGCATCTCCGCTATTTCCTGGTGGTCCGATTGGCGGTCATACAAGCCTAGGCTGACGTGGGGAAAGGTCTGTGCAATCGCTAGACCCATGGAGGTGCCCAGGAGGCCCGTCCCAATAATACCAATTCGCTTAAAGGGTAAATCAAGCACGGTGGATCACCTCCTTGATTTCCTTGCAGGTCTTGACCATTTCTCTAAACCTCCAGGGCTTGAGAGACTGGCCACCATCACATAGGGCCTCGTCGGGTTTATTGTGGACCTCAATCATTAGACCATCTGCCCCTGCAGCCACAGCTGCAGCTGACATGGCGGGGACCAGTCGCCAGTCACCCGTCGCATGGGAGGGGTCCACAAAGACCGGAAGATGACTCTTTTGTTTGATGATTTGCACGGTGGACAAGTCCAAGGTGTTGCGAGTAGCTGGTTCGAAAGTTCGTATGCCCCGTTCACAGAGGATCACCTGATTATTGCCTGCATTCATAATGTATTCTGCTGCCATGAGTAATTCTTCTATGGTTGCCGACATCCCCCGTTTGAGTAAGACGGGCTTTGTTGACTGTCCTGCACGTATAAGCAAGGGGGTATTTTGCATGTTTCTGGCACCAATCTGGAGGATGTCCGCATGGACTTCAACCGTGTCGAAGTCTTCAACTGACATAACTTCTGTTACCACTGGTAGACCTTGGTCGTGACCCGCCTTGGACAAAAACTCCAAACCTTGTAGGCCCAATCCTTGGAAGCTGTAAGGGGATGTCCGGGGTTTGTAGGCCCCGCCCCTGAGGATGTGGGCGCCAGAGTCCTTGACCTCCTGGGCTATGGACTGCATTTGCTCCCTCGACTCAACTGAACAGGGGCCGCCAATGATGGTTAAGTTACCGCCGCCAATTTGAATCCCCTTTACCTGAATAATGGTTGCTTCCTTGCTTTCTTTAGATGCCAAAGTGTACATGTCGTCACCTTTCCTTCCGATTTTTCTCATAAAAAAAAGGAACTCCAACCGGAGTTCCTCACTGTTCGTGTTTAGTTACACGCCTAATATGCCATGTGTTCGTGATGGTAGATACCCGCTTATCCAATATTGCCGTATGAAATTGTTGTACGCAAAATAACCAGCGCTATAAAAATAAAAGCCCCAGTTAAAGGAATAAAAATAGTTTGTATCCAGTTTGCGTTCAACGATTGTATTCCATACAGTAGATTGCATTGGTCTCTCCTTGGGCCAGGTTGCCCGTCTGTCACTTGGTATTGAAACTGATTATAGGCCTTCTCCATTTTTGTGTCAACGGCTTTTTTCAGATCAGTGATCTTTATGCATACATTCCAATTTTTTAGCAAAATCCGTTGAACCCTTGGTTTCACTTGGGTATACTACAATTGAGTGATAGAGGAGGAACCTATGAAAGCACTTGAAGTTTTGCGAACCAGAAAGAGTGTTCGTAAGTTTAAAGCACAAGCGATTCCCAAAGAGGACATACAAGAACTCCTGTCCTTAGCAACCCAAGCACCATCCGGAAAGAACGCTCAGAACTGGCATTTTGTCGTAGTCAGTAATCCAGAGACCATCCAGGCCATGGCAAAAGCAGTGGAAGATCGAGCAGACTACCTGGGTCAATTTGCTGAAACCGACAAGGATCGAAAGTTCTTAAAAATGGTCAAGTATTTCACTGTCTTTAGGAATGCACCTACCGTGGTCATGATGTTTGCCTCTGGCTATCCAGCGTCTGGCCTTGAACTGCTAAAAGCAAGCGGTGCGTCATCAGCTGAAATCCACGACCTGCTCCGCCCTGCCCCAGGTATCCAAAACGTTGCTGCTGCCATGGAAAACTTCCTCCTAGCGGCCCACGCCAAAGGCTATGGTGGTTGCTGGATGACTGGACCTAACTTTGCAGCCAAGGAAATGGTGGCCGCAGCCGGTATTGACCTTCCTGGATTTGATTTTGTCTGTATGACACCCCTGGGTATTCCAGAAGAAAGTGCAGGAATCAGTCCACCACGAAAGCCCCTTGAAGAAGTCATTACTTGGATTGACTAGGCTTAAAGGACAAATAAAAAGCAAGGAACCTGTTCCAGCGGTAGACGCGTCAGGTTCCTTGCTTTCTTTTATCTGGGAACAATTTCTCGAATGAAGGTCGACAATTCATACTTCAAGTCGATTTCATAATAGTCCATTCTGTGGGGGTCTTCAATGATCCTTAAAATGGGTCGGGTTGCATAGCCCTTCCTCACATCGATAACAACCGCTTTTCTTCCATCTTCCAGCATGACGGTCTCCCCTGGCCGGTAAACAGCAATGTTCTCCATCATCACCTTAAAAAGGCCTGAATCAATGCGGCGAACCGCCTCTGCCATCATGATATCAATGGCTTGGTAGATGGGCATTTTATTCTGATATATCCGGTCTGTGGTCATGGCGTCAAACATGTCACAAATGGCCACAATCCTTGTATAGGGAGAAATCTGGTCCCCCTTGAGCTGTCTGGGATAGCCGGACCCATCCAGGCGCTCATGGTGACCATATACAATTTGCTTGGTGATCCCCGACAGGGTTAAGTCATCTCTCAACAGAGCATAGCCATACTCCGCGTGGAGCTTCATTTCCTCAAACTCAGCGTCGGTCAATCGGTCAGGCTTGTTTAAGATGTTTTGGTCCACACGGAGCTTGCCAATGTCGTGCATAAGGGCACCTAGGGCAATGGCTTTGATCTTACCTTGATCGTAGCCCATGGCCACAGCTAAAATAATGGATAAAACGGTTACATTCACACTGTGGCTGTAGGTGTACATGTCTGTACCCATCAACTCGACCATGTTGTAGAGGCGGTCAGGATTCTTCCCCAGTTCTTCAAACAATTCGTCTACGATACTTTGAAAACCCTTGAGGATCTTTTCGTCGATATACTTGGTCTTTGAGTTTTCCATCTTGTTGATGTGCTGTTTTAGCAGTCGTTCAGCCTTTTTAACAGACTTTACCTTTACCTCAGGAGAAATGGACATATTGGGTTCAATGCCTGCAGAAGCTTCGTCCTCCACATAGACATAATAGATATTGGCGTTTTTCAGTTTTCCGATTAAGGCTTGGGTCAAGCATACACCCTTGGAAAGTAAGAGCATGGCATTTTCTGAGTATATGGACTTGCCCAAAACATCATTTTCTTCAAGTTGTTCTACTGCAATTAGGCGCATGGATGCCTCCCCCCGTTACTGATTTAATATATACCCATTGTGGAGTGCTTGCAGACATTGTAGCTCAAATACAGCACCTGATTGCTGGAAATAGGTATGGGCCTTTCTAATATGATCTTCCACTGAGTAAACGGGAAATTCCAAGCTTGAAACGCCCTGTACGTATTGAAGTCCAGACGCCAAGACCCGGTGGAAGACGCCCAACTCATAGGGGCTTTTCAATCGATTGGAAAACTCATAGGCCGCTTGCAAGTGGGCCAAACCTTCTGGTAGCCGTCCCCTCTCCAATTGGATTAGGCCAATGTAGCTTTCAGCAACACTCCGCTTCCAGTTGGTTCGGGTACTCCGATAGCCCTCTATAGCTGACCGTAAGTACTGGATAGCTCGATCGCTGTAGCCCAGTTCATAGGCCGTTTGGGCAGCGTTGGTTGCAAATACTGCCCCAGCCCCCTTGGATGGAGAAATAGAAGCGATCTCAATGGCCTTGTCGTAGTAGCCTAGGCCATGTTCTAAGTTCCCCTTGGACCGGTGGAGGTCTCCCAAGTAGTTATTACAGGCGGCAATATTGAGACTATAATTTTTTGCCCCCATGTCCAACTGCTTAAATAGCTGGAGGGCGTTATGGAGTTGGGCATCAGCTTCTTCATAGGCTCCGGCCATGAGTAGCTGGAGGCCTGACAACCGGGCCAGCAGGGCCTCCTCCTCAGGGTCCACATGGACCTTAAGAATGTCCTTACTCTTGCCAATATAGGTGGCCATAAGGTCCGTGTCATGTAGTTGAACACCCAGATTGATTAACTGTCGATGGCCCCTGAGTATAAATCGGTGGAGATCCGTCCCTTCTGCCAACTGAAGCATGCTAGCAATAACCTGTCTTCCCTTTTCATATTGACCGTCTTGAATCCAGTAACGCCCCTGCATGAGGTATAGCTGGAGGTAAGGCATATTGAGTTCATGGCGCATCCAACCCTCGGACTCCAAATGCCTTAACTGGTTCTCAAAGTCTTCAAACCATTTTAAAACGTGCTTACGGCCAATAACCTGTTGGAGGCCTTGGTCTCCACCTGAGTCAATGACCGGGTAGAGTTCATGTTCATTGGCCAAGAAGAGCTCCGAATACTGGAGCCGATACTGAATAGACTTGACCGGTTCAGAGGCAGCATTCCAGTGGTGCATGAGCATTTCCAGTTGCTGCACAGGTCGTTTTCTATGATTGCCTGACTCGTACCACATGGCAATTTTCCTATGGAGGATTTTCCTTTTGTTGGGCCTCATGCGGTCGTAGACAAAGTCCCTGAGCTTTTGGTGGGTAAAAGTATAGCGTATGTGCTTGTCTTTGGACTCACGGAGAATATTCTTTTCCTGGAGTTCCTCTATCCATTCCAAAAGGTCAAGGTCAGAACGACCTGTTATTGACTTCATGGCTTCAAAATCAATTCGATCAGAAA
>CAYFHQ010000092.1:0-14686 GCA_964342805.1 uncultured Peptostreptococcaceae bacterium
TGTCGATAAAGGACGACCAGGCAGAAGGGAGCTCTAACATCCGCAGGGTGTGGCCAGTCGGTGCGGTGTCAAAAATAATATGGTCATAGGCCTTAGCGGTTTTCTCATCCGTAAGGAAGCCTGTAAACTCGTTAAAGGCTGCAACCTCCACCGTACAAGAACCCGATAACTGCTCTTCCATATTGGCCAGGATATCGGCCGGCAACTTGCCCACATAGGGGGCCATTGCAGCCGCCTTGTAGTCTGCAATGGCCTGGTCAGGATCAAAGTTTGCCACTGTAAGGTTGGGAACTTCACTAATGGGAGTCCCCTGGTTGGTCAAGACTACACCAAAAACGTCTTGCAAGTTTGAGGCTGGGTCCGTACTGACCAACATGACCTTCTTTCCTGCATCAGCCAGGGTGATGGCCGTTGCACAGGCGGTTGAGGTTTTACCTACGCCACCCTTGCCCGTTAGGAAGACATATTGGCTAAGGTTGGCTTCAGGGGGGTGATACATCTTCTTCATGATTGTCACCTAACAACAGCCATCTTCGCCGCTACAATCACCAGAAACAATCGTGAAACCCATTGTGGACTTGGGCTCAGCCTTGGGTGCGGGCGCATCTACTGAAAGACTTGTACAAATGGATTCCGTTGAAGGGTAGGTCCCCTTGGCTAGGATTTGTCCATTGGCCACAATCACCGGTAGGGCCGTTACGCCTTCTTCAGTAATGATTTTGTTGATCATTTTGTTCTCAATAAAGACCATGGGGTCGTTTGTTAAATTAAATCGTCCCACTTCCACCCCCGCATTTTCCAGGTGGTTCATGAGGGTCGTAATCCGTAGCAGGTCCTGGTCAACCGATGGACCACAAACACCTGTCGGACAACACATAGCGGGTTCGAAAATTTGCAGTGACTTCATTTGTTCCTCCTATTTTGCCGTTTCAATATCTACGCACTCAACCGTGCCTGTTTTACAAATACAATCCTCTTCTTCATTAAAGATCTTCGCCAGAAAACCAAGGGTCTCCGCAGCAGCTGGCTGGACCAGGGAGTAGTTGATCCAGGTGCCGTCTTTTCTTGACTGGACCAGACCACACTTCATGAGCACCTTCATATGGTGGGAAAGTGTTGGCTGGGTGAAGTCAAAATGTTCTAGGATCTGGCAGCCACAGATTTCTCCGCAGGACAGAATATCAATGATCTTCAGTCGCTTGGGGTCTGCGATCGCCTTTAATCGGTCCGTATACAAGTCATAACTCATCCATTTTCCTCCAAACATAGATCCTTGTCTATCTATCAATATAGATGAACATCAATGTTTTGTCCATACAAAAAACACATTCTTAACAAATGGAAAAGAATGTGCTTTTACATGGCTTTAGTCTGTCCATTCCAACCTATAAATGTCGCAGAAAGGACTGGGGATCATTGAGAAAGTCCCTGGTCAGGGACACATGTTCAATGTCCTCATAGGTGGTCCGGCTTACCTGGTCCGTATTAAAGTCGTAAATGGTTGCCCCGTCCATGGCCATGAGGATGGGCGAATGGGTGATCAAGATAAACTGGGCGTCCTGACGGACCATGTCCTTGATCATGGCAATCAAAGCCAACTGCCGCATGGGGGACAGGGAGAGCTCGGGCTCGTCAAGGAGATAGAGACCGCCTGGTTTTAGTCGAGACTTAAAGAGTTCCAGATACCCTTCTCCGTGGGACTTTTTATCAAGTCCCTCCCCGTAGAGTCCCTGAAGGGCGTGGAGGGTGTTGGCATGGGGCTGGGACGCCAGGGCCTGGGTATAGGCCGACTTACCGGCCATGTCCCGCTTAATCCGGTCTAGACCCTCTTTGGCCTCATGCTTCATAGTCGTTAGTTGACGAATATAGGTGATAAAACTCTGGGACTTTAAATAGAAACCCTTACGTGTTTTCTTAGACCAGGTAAAACGGAAATGGCTGGCAAAATCCGCCACATGGTCAAAGGCCCCGTAGTCCTCTGGGATCAAGGAGATCATGTTGGACCCCTGGACAAGGGACTCCAGCAGGGTGGTCTTGCCTGTTCCATTCTCCCCGATAAAAATGGTAATGGGCGTTGGGAAGGTTAAGGTCTCCAACTGCCGTAGAGGACCAATGGTAAAGGGATAGGTGCGACCCTGCAAGGGCCGGGTCCGGGTAATTTTCTGTAGGTGGATCATTGGGGCTCCTGTTATAGTACCTTGGGTATGCGAATGATGAACAACGCTCCCACTTCCTTTGTATACTCACATTGTATTGTACCATGAAGTTGCTGGGTGACCATGGTAAAGACATTATAGAGACCCAGTCCCCTGTATTGGCCCATTTTGGTAGTTAAGAAGGGGTCAAAGACCTTATCAATGATCTCTTCTGGAATGCCAATTCCGTCGTCTTCGTAACGGATGATAATGTCGTCTTCCTTCTCAAAGACTTTGACTTCAATGGTTCCAGATTTTTTCCCTTCAAATCCATGGTTCATGGAATTGTCCACCAGGATGCGCATGACCTGATAAATGGTGCCTGGATAACTGTAAATCTCTAGCATGGGGTCACATTGGACCTTGATGGCCAAGTACAATGCCGAATCTGGTTGGTGGGTCATGATGGTATGCAAGTAGTCGTAGAGACGAATATAGCGTTTTTCATGGCTGCCCTGGCCCTCAGAGATCATTTTTAGGTTGTCAATAATCCGAATACTCTTTTGAAGGCCTGTAACCACCTTGTCCATGGAGTCCAGGATGTTTTCCTGTTCTTCCTTGTCCACATGCTCCATGTCCCTCACTTCTTGGCTGACAAAGGTGGACAGGGTTAAACTACTCCCCAGGGGTGTGTTGACCTCGTGACAGATTCCTTTTACTAGGGAACCAATAGCCACCATCTTCCGACTTTCATTTTCGTCCATTTGGAGCTGGAGTTCGTCTGTTCGTTCTTTCACTTGAACCTCCAGTTTTCTTTGGTAGCGTTGGTCCTGGAGGAGGATAATGCCCGTAAGGAGGTTGAGCATGATAAAGACACCGATCACTAGGGTTTGGAGCAATCTCTTACCCAAAGCGGAGGCATCGGTGGCTCGGATATTTAATAGAAGGGACTTGCTCGGTAGCAAGATTGTGTAAGAGGCCAATACATCATGTCTGGGGTTAATCTGCCCCCAAACAATGGTTCCATTCTCTTCTGCAATCTCCACGGCAAATCGGTCTGCACTTGTATTGAGGCCTGCTTTTGCTACCACTTGGGGAAAGTCTACAACCATGGCAATGAGACCCCAAAAGTTGTCGTCTTCATAAAGGGCTTTTCGTATGATAATCCCTTGGCCGCCCTGGCGAAGCTCATAGGGACCACTAACAACCGCGTTTCCCGTTTCGATGGTTGCATTGACATCCCGGCGGACGTTGGGGCGGTCGTCGGTAAGCAGGTTATGGCCTAAGACCCCTTCGTTTCCCTCAAGGGGATACACATATCCCTGAACGCCCCCAGGGGCCACAGAGACGTTTTTGACACTTTGGTTCCGCTGGAAGAGGGGCACAACAAAAGCGTCAAATTTTTGACCAAAGGTCTCATCCTGCCTATGCAAAAATGTAAACGCCTCCATGGCATCCATCATTAAAAACTGCTCATTAATGGACAATTCCAGCTGGGCTCCGCTGGTTATGGCTATGCTTTCTGCTTGATTTTCCTCAGTATTGCTAATGGCAACCAATATGGCAATTAGGAAAATTAAACTTACGACCAAAACGGCCGCCATGACTATATTTAAACGCTTATATTGTTTTTCCACGAAAGTCACCTCAGCATATGTATACCCCGACCTGGCCCACTCAACGAAAAAACCACGATAATCATCGTGGCATTTTCTTCTGTACTTCTTCTATTTACAGCTTAACAGATTTTTCTATTGTTGGGTAAACCGTTCGTTCTGCTCATGGGTCTTCCAGATCGTATAAAGCATACATCCAATGATCAGGACCCAGATATAAAAGAGCATGGGGGGATAGGTCATTCCACTTTCTGACCACTGGCGGTACATGACCGACAGAGACAGGGGCAGGTTGAGCAATACCAACATGCCTGTAAAGCCCATGAGGCGTTTATTTCTTGAAATCATGGAAGCCCGGTCAGTGAACAAGGCTGGTCTTTGGTCCTCATAGGCCTTGGACCACATGATCCAACCGGCAGACTCGGCCATTTTGTGCCACCCATCGTCCTTGGCAATGAGTTCATACTCCTGACTGGTCTTGGTATGATAATCCACGCAATAGCGGACCTGCTTGGCCTCTGTCTTTCTAAAGCGGTGGCGGATCATGGCAAAACCCACATGGACAAGCTCCCAACCTGCAGCTGCTTCGGCCTCCAAATAAGCCTCGTATTCCTCACTGTTCCAGGCCCACCACCAGTGGGTCACGTCTTTATACTCTTCCATCTTCTTCACTCCCCTCATACTCAGACAGCATGGTCCTCAGGCGGCCGACTTCCTCCTCGAGGAGGTCTTTGCCACTTGCTGTGTGTTGATATATTTTTCTTCTGTCCTCTGTCCCAACAACGACAATGAGTTTGTCCTTTTCCATTTTTGACAGGGTCCCGTAAATAGTCCCTGCTCCAATGCGCATGCGCCCCTTTGTCAGATCCTCAACCTTGAGGATAATCCCGTAGCCATGAAGGGGTTCCCTCAAGGCCATGAGGATATAAAAGGCGGTTTCCGTCATGGGAATATACTTCTTTCGTAAACGTTCCATGGCCCCTCCTTATATCACGCTGTGATATATCTACCCAAAGTATATCACAGCGTGATATAAAGTCAACGATTTTTTGTTCCTCCCTCTCATTTATCCCAAATCATAGGCGGTTCAAAGTCCCCCAATGGGGTGAACTATTCAGTGAGGAGGTTATACCGTGAAGAAAAAAATGATCCTATCCCTAATGCTCTTGACCCTGGTCTTGAGTTCAGTGCTAACCGCTGTATTCAGTGAACCGGCACTTATTCCAAAAAACGTACTCATTCTTCACTCCGACGAAGAATTCATGCCTGCAAACATTGATGTGAACAGCGCATTAGTTGGCCGCCTAAAAGCGTCCACCCAATTTGAGATATCAATTTATAGTGAGTATATGGACCCCAACAGAATTTATGACGCCCAGCAAATGGAGGACTTCACTCAACAGTTTCGCAAGCGCTACACCCAAGTGCCACCCGACGTGATTATCGCTATTGATTTTAAGGCCTATACCTTTTTGACGACAACGGTGAAGGATTTAGTGGGTGACACGCCCCTGGTATTTTGCCTCATGCCCGAGGGCCTTATTGATGAATCAACCCTGCCCCCGAGTATTACGGGTAACTACCTGAACATTGATTCCTCAGGAACAGTGGATGTCATCATGCACATGCACCCTGGCACCCAGGAAATTGTAGTCATTTCTGGGGCAGGTACACCTGACTTAAACAAGGAGAAGATCGTCATTGACGACCTGACCAAGAATGAACCACCAGTGCCAGTTACCTACATTTCTGGCATGACCATGGATGATATGATGACTTACGTTTCTAGACTACCCCAGGGTTCTATCATTCTTTACAATGCCATCTTTGAAGACGCAAATGGAGACCAGTTCATTCCCCGGGAAGCTCTTCGGATGCTTAACCGAGTTAGTAGCGTGCCCATCTACGGGATTATCTTCACAAACATGGAGTACGGTCTTGTGGGTGGTAGCTTGTTCGAGTTCCAAGAAGTTGCCTTTGACACTGCGGATAAGACCCTGAGTATCCTCAGTGGTGTGCCTCCCTCAGCTCTCCCCATTGAAAAGGTCAAGAACAAGATATATATGAACTGGACCTTCTTTAACCGATGGGGGATCTCGGTAAAGGACATACCGGAAGACGCCATTTTGGTCAACCAAGTTTTTACCCCTTGGGAGCTCTATAGAGGTCAAATCATTGGTACAATCGTTCTGATTATCGTCCTCAGTAGTTTACTCTTCTATGCCCTCATGCAGCTGCGACAGAAGCAAATCGCCCAAAAAGAGCTCCAAGTGTTAAATGAGGGTCTTGAGGATATCGTAGCTTCCCGTACGGAAGAACTGGAAGCCAGTAATACAGAACTCCAAACCACCAATAGTCAGCTCCAAGACGAAATCGAAAACCGGATGGCCATAGAGCAAGAATTAACAGCAACTTTGGAAAGTCTACACAGTACCCAGCAGCAGCTGGTGTCTGCAGAAAAACAGGCAGTGGTCCACCACTTGGTCCGCAACCTGCTCCACAGGGTCAATACCCCCTTGGGTACATCCCTCAGCTATATTGACCTCCTGCGTCACCAAATTGAAAACGACCCAGCCATCGTGGAAAGTGAAGTGAAAGAAGACGAACTCTTTATTATCAAGAGTCTCCACAAGAGCCAGGACAAGATCAAGTCCACCATGGACACCCTAAAGGCCATGCTGGAAATTGAAAGTGACGAGGCCTTCCATGCCGTTTATTTGAAACAATTTATTCTGGATATTCTTGCCCATAATCCAGTGCAAGAAGAGGGCGATGACACACCCATTATGCTCTTCTGTTATCCAGACAAACAGTTGTCCATCCAGACCTCTAGTTTCAAGGCAGCCATAGAAAACTTGATCGCCTATGCCAAGATTTCCAGGCTCCATAATAAGAATCTACCACCTGCAGAACTGTCGGTCCTTCATGTGGAAAATGGACTGGAAATGGTTTATCAAGACGAGGCCCTGGGCAAGGGTGAAAACATTGAAAATGTCTTCGACCCTTATGCCTTCAACGCCTTTAAGACAGACCCATCAGGCCTAGAGTTGGTCATCCTCTACAACCACATCACCATTGGTATGTCCGGTAGCGTTACCCTCGATACCCGAACCAATGACGAGGGCGTAGAGCAAACAGTGATCAAAATGCGGATTCCGTTAAAGCGAAACCAGGAGGACCTTGAATAGGGCGTTAAGCCAAAACCTTCCTGGCTTAACTTGAAGCAGTCTTTGCTTCAGTGTGGGTTAAACAACAAATAAGAGCGTCAATTCGGTTGAATTGACGCTCTTTTCTATTACGCTCCTGACAGAGCCATTCGACCAATAAACCACAGATTTACTGGTCGATACCCAGTGCATTCTCAATGGCTTCAATGGCCACTTCTGGGGCAAGGACAGGGATATTATGGCCAACACCCTCTGCAATCACATGGTCAGAATCAGGATGAAACTTGCTGATCATGTTTTTCTGATAAGCTGCCCATTGTTCTTCAAAACCTTCAATGGGGCCATGGTTGGTTGCTGAAACCATCACGGCTCGGGTGTCTTTCATAAAGGGAGCTGCTCCAGCTACCTGACGTCCATTAGTCATGAAGTCCTCGTAACTGATCTCGTTACCCAGTTCACTGATGGCCATCTTAAAGATGTTCTCAGGCACATAGGCATAAAGAGAAATCATACCCTCGCTGTTGGGCTCCTTGGTTTCTGCAAACTGATACTCGTTGGAGATGTCTAGAAGCACGACCGCCTCCACTAGGCCTGTGGCAGCTGTAAAGCGTGTAAGGTGGCCGCCAAAGCTGTGACCCACCATGGTCTTCTTGTCCTCTAAGAGGTCCAGGCGCCCCAGGATTTGTACCAATTCAAGATACTGGCGTACTGCTGTATTTGGGTAGGTGTATTTGGTGGATTTTCCCTGTCCCGATCGATTGTACTGGAGGATTTTATAGTCCTTGGCAAAGGCTTCTGTTACCTTGTTCCAGTAGGTGTAGTCCACACCTGCTCCATTGGCAAAAATCAAGACATGGTCACTTTCCATATTCCCCGAAAGTTTGACCTCAACCTGGTGGGTGCCCAGGTTCAAAAGTTCTTCTACCCCCGCACTGGTTTCAGATGCGAATGCGGGTACCAGTGTCACAGCCATCAAGACCATGACCATGATCCATACTTTATATTTCATACTTGTCTCCTTGTTTGAATCTACTTTTTCTAGTCTATGTAGCGCTACTTCCAACAGTCTAGCGTCATTGCAAGAAATTGTAAATCCGTTTTTTTACTGGAGACCCCTACTCCCTCCTGCACTCCCTTGTCCCATACTCGTTTTTACAGATATTACTAGTGTTTTTGTCGCTCTACCCTGCAAAACTGCAGGCTTCTCAACATGAAAACGTAATAATGAAACGGCTGGTATACTGTTAGGGCTTTCCATAACAGGTAACGAAATAGGACACATATCTCCATCATTCCCTCTGATAGAAGATTTCCTTTACAGTAGTTTGAGGATGTGTATACCGTCTTCGTTTCTCAGTAGACCTACCGTAGTTGACGGCTTCTTTGGGACACCAATGAATGCACGCTGTACAATGTTCACACGCGTCTGCCCATACGGGCTTCCCCTTGATCATTTCTATGTTTGAAAAAGAACACACCTTGGCACAGATCCCGCAGGACACACAAGCCTCTGACACCTGAAACAAGTCACCACTCTTGGTTTTGTGGGACTCAAACAATCCATAGTAGGCTGTTGAAAACCATTGACCCCTTCTCCTACTGGCCCTGGTTTGCTTGCCTACAATCCCATCAAGGATGCCATCCAATTTTTGATCAGCCTTGTCCAGTAGCTTTGCTGCCTTTTCGGTTTTTGGAGGGCTATACATCATAATATAGTTACCGACCATTACAAGGCGACTATAGTAAGACAAATGACAGCCCTTTTTTTCAAGTGCTTGTGATAGTTGCGCTCCTGCATGGCCATCATGCTTGTTTACTGTGCAGACCCCAAAGTAAAAGGCACCTGTCGGTAGGTCCAAGCTGTCTATGGTTTTCAATATGAAGTCTGGTGCGCTCAAAAAGAAACAGGGATAGACAAAGCCGATAGTGTCATATTGACCGAGATCCCTATCTGGCTTCACCTGTCTCATACTGACTATATCCACGGAATGATGACTACCGCCCTCAAGCTTCTTTTGCATTTTTTTAGCAACCTCCAGTGAATTACCTGTGGCTGAAAAATATAGAATGAGTGTTTTCATTTGTCCTCCTACAAAATAAGTTACATCGTGTAATATAGCTCATTTTAAGTTACACCTCGTAACTTGTCAAGGTTTAAGTTACGCATTGTAACTTGTCATAGGCAATGTTACAATATTCCCATGGAGGAACCTATGTCATTTCAAAGAGCACGAACCGAACAACAAAAAAACGCCCGCCTGACAGAAATCAAGCAGGCGACTATTCAGCTATATAATACGATTGGGTTTAGTGACATCACTTTAACGCGAGTTGCCAATGATCTGAGTTTTTCCCGGGTCAACTTGTATAAATACTACAAAACGTCAGAGGAGATCTTTCTTAACATACTATTGGACGACTTAACCCTCTTCTCTTCTGACCTAAAAGGAAAAATCGATGGAAAAACCAATCTCCCCATTCTAGACTTCGCAGAAATTTTTACGGACACGATTTTGAAACAACGTCGAATGTTACACCTCTTGACACTGGACCTATGCATTATGGAGAAAAAACTTGCTGAAGACAAGCTCCTAGCCCATAAAGCCGCTACCTTGTCTTTGATGGCTGAAATTGCAGAAGAAGTCACACGTTGCTACCCGCAAATTTCAATAGACCAATCAGTGGATTTCATCAATAGCCTCAACTACTACTCTAGGGGGCTCTACGCCGCTGTCAACCTGAATGCTTCCCAGCACAAGGTACTGGAAGAACTAGAAGCTGGTCACATGGTCCCTGACTATAAAACTGCAATGGCCCAATTCATTGTCATCCACTTAGGCTACTATGTAAATGCTCAACAAGAGCAGGGGGACTTATGTTTATTACGGCATCTCCCCCAGTGCTTATGGATCCATAAAACGTAGAAGTGACGCTAGAATCGCCAAGGCAAACAATGGTTCTCATGCACAAGCGGGTAAACTCGTTGATGTGGTTGCCAACTACAAGTGGATGACCCTGGAGTTTGCCAACCGCAGGATAGAACGAAAGTTTCAAATCTATTCGGACCAGAACAATTCCTTAGACTTCTATGTCTGCTATAAAGGTCATGAACCCGTTGGAAATTGTGAACTCTTCGCCAATGGTCCCATGGCCAAAATCGAGGACTTTGATATACTAGACATCCACCAGAAGCAAGGATTTGGGTCCCATATCATTAGTGAACTCCTGGAAAAGTGTCATCATAATGGTGTGACCTATGCCTATCTTGTCACAGATGCTGCAGACACCGCCAAGGTCATGTATGAAAAGGTCGGATTTAAATGGGCGGGTTCCCGAACGGAATTGATGTTTTCATTTTAGTTTCAGTTCCAACACACACACATAAAAAGACCCACTTGGTTGTAATGGCCAAGTGGGTCTATCTTTTAGATCAATTTTTTCAATTGCTAGCCTTCCCAGTTATGGTACAAGTTCTGCACATCATCATTATCTTCCATCAAGTCAATCAACTTATTCATGTACTTAATGTCCTCTTCAGATGTCAAGACCGTCATGGTTTGTGGTAGGTAGCGGAGTTCTGCCATGGAGAACTCATAACCTTGCTCAGACAGGGCGTCTCGCACAACATCGAAATCAGCCACGTCGGTAATGATCTCGTAGTGGGCCTCTTCGATGGACAGGTCTTCTGCTCCCGCTTCGATTACAGCCATTTCTACTTCTTCGTCGTCCATGGACTCCTGCTTGTCGATGACCAGGACGCCTACATTTCAGTGTTGATTATCATCATTCAGTTGTATTGTAAACCTTAATTCAGCACTAGTTTATCATAACTCAGACAGAAATCTGAAGGCTGAGTTATGGTGTACAATGATGTTTATTCATTCCATTAAAATTGATAGGAAAGCGCAATACTTTAGTGTACATCGAATGTAGGGTTACGTAAGTTTCTACCTTTTTTCCTTTTTCGAGCTTTGTTGCGTCCACTTATTGCAATATAATCAACAAACACCCATAAATTGTATATTTACTATATTTGCTAATTTTTATATAATTATC
The DNA here is from genome assembly GCA_964342805.1 of uncultured Peptostreptococcaceae bacterium. Taxonomy (GTDB): domain Bacteria; phylum Bacillota; class Clostridia; order Peptostreptococcales; family Acidaminobacteraceae; genus CAYFHQ01. Next base: position 10,975 of record CAYFHQ010000092.1, read on the forward strand.
TTGCAGCTCCTTATCGGAGGAAACATGAAAAGAATCACATCGTTATCTATGGTCCTCGTACTTTTGTTCCTTTTGTCATTTGCATCTTTTGCTGATACAACCGTGCAAAATTATGCTGTTGACGGCCAACAAATAGTAGTTAAAGTTCTAGTAGATGATGCCACTCAACGAATTGTACAGGTAACAGAAGGGTCAGAAACTTCTATCTCAACTTATAACAAGATTGATGGTTCTGTTACTCTTTCAACAAACGGCAAAAATGTTGAATTAGATGCTGATACTAAAAATCAATTGAATAAAATCTCATCATCAGAAAAAGACTACTTGGATTCTATGGATCATTTCAATGAAGCAAGAGGCATGATGATGGCTCGAACGTCTGGTACAATCATTGACCAAACGAAAACAGATGATCACTACTATAAGGTGTATCAGAGTTGGCTACCTGCGGAAAAAGATTTCGAATATCGATGGGATATTGGAATCAAAGGAACATCAGCTTATAACATTCTGCAAGGTAATCATAACGAAAGCCAGTTAAATGCATTCAGAAGTAAGGTTCGAGACATCCAGCTTCAAAAAATTAAGATTGCAGGTGCATTCGGCGCCGGGGTTACATCAACGATTGTAGCGTGCCTCGCTGCAGCACCAGAAACACTTGGTGCAGGAGCAGTGATTGCTCTACTTGTTGCAGCCGGTGCCACAATTGGTGCAGCTGTTCTAGGCTTTGAACTGTATCAAATGCAATGCGATGCTGACTACATGTATCGGACAATACCACGATGAAGTTAATCCTGAACATACTGGGATTCCTTCTAATCCTAGGTTCTATACTTGCATTTAAAACAAATTTCTCAAAAGCATCAACTAAGTCAATATCATACATATGGGCTGTTCTTGTTTTGATGCAACTAGTAATACTTTATTCACTTAACAGACTAATCTAAAAAAACGGAGCTGCCAAAAGGACACACAAGTGTCCTTTTCTGTATGTTCTACAAAATCGACGACATAATAGGGTATCCCTCGTCCCTCAACCCCACCACTAAAGACTTGATCCTCTCACGTTTAGCAAACCTCGACGTATAATGGTATTGTTCACAAACCGAAGACGGTTATCATCAACGTTCCGATTGGCTGCCCTCTGCTTCCGATTCTCATCAATACGTACAATATGTAAGTCTACAAGAAACACATTGGTTTTTAAGGGAAAACTCATTTGTCATGATTGCATTGCCGTTGCAGAACAACTGTAGCCACTAAAAAAAAGAGCCGAAAGGCTCTTATTATTTATAATTCTTTGACATTGCTGACACTACATATCAGCATAGATACATCATCACTGAAAGGAGTTTTACCGATCATCATCATTCATTCAATGCTTGAAGCAATGAACACCATCGCTCAAGTCATTTTGGGTATGTACATCGTCATTCAAGCACCTAGCACACACCATTCAAACCGTTGAAACAACTGGGTTTAACCTATCCTTCCCAGTTGTGGTACAAGTTCTGCACATCATCATTATCTTCCATCAAGTCAATCAATTTATTCATGTACTTAATGTCTTCTTCAGATGTCAAGGCCGTCATGGTTTGTGGCAGGTATCGAAGTTCTGCCATGGAGAACTCGTAGCCTTGCTGGGACAAAGCGTCTCGCACAGCTGCAAAGTCGGCCACGTCGGTAATAATCTCGTAGTGGGCCTCTTCGATGGACAGGTCTTCTGCGCCCGCTTCGATTACAGCCATTTCAACTTCTTCGTCGTCCATGGACTCCTGCTTGTCGATGACCAGGACGCCCTTGTGGTCGAACATGAAACTTACGGACCCGTTAACACCCAGGTTGCCCTTGCCTTTTACGAAGTAGCTTCGCACGTCTGCAGCCGTTCGGTTGGTATTGTCTGTTAGACATTCTACCAAAACTGCAACACCGCCTGGACCATATCCTTCATAGGTTAGCTCAGAGAAGACAGCTCCGTCGTTCTCGCCTGCACCCTTCTTAATGGCGCGGTTAATGTTGTCATTGGGCATGTTGGCTGCCTTGGCCTTTTCCACTGCACTCTTTAGGGCTGCATTGTACTCAGGATCTGCCCCACCCTCTCGGGCTGCCACCATGATATAACGGCCTAGTTTTGTGAACTCCTTGGCCTTCTTTGCGTCCTGCTTGCCTTTTCTATTAATAATCGTACCTATACGACCCATATGTTTTCTCCTTTGCTTACAAAATGCCTGCGCGACTATTCTACCACATTCAATAAAAATAATACAAATTTCTGTCTGTAATCACTACAAAGTGCGGTATATATAGAATACGTCACGAAAGGAGGACCCATGTTTAAAAGCTTGCGACAACGGCTGATGGCCGGCTATTTCATTACAATTGTATCTACCCTTATCTTGTCCTCCGTCTTAATCTACCAGCAAGAGAGCAACCACTTGTTTCAGTTGGCCGTTGACTCCTCCATGATGGTCAACGACGCCCATGCCCAGCAAATTGGATTTATCCTCCGCAACAATACTGACTTTCTTCAGGAGTTTGCCCAAGAGGAGGGGGTTGTACATAACAATCAAGACTTCATTATGGCAGGTCTCTTGTTCTTGAAAAACCACAGTTTAACCCTCTTCCAAAATACCTACTATGCAGATCGCACAGGCGAGTTTAAAACCTCAAGTGGTGCACAGGGGTCCATATATGACCGTGAATACTTCCAAGAACTCCTCAAGGGAGAATCCAATATGGTCTTTAGTCACCCTGTTGTAGGTAAGGTCTCAGGAGAGCAAATCATTGTCCTGAGCACACCTGTTCATAACGCACAAGGGAAACTGACAGGTGCCATGGGTGGCTCTATCAACCTTAAAACCTTGTCCGAAGAAGTCCTAGGCATGAAGGTTCCAGGTAAAAGCTATGGCTGGATTGTGGACGCCCAAGGGGACATTCTAGCCCACCCCGACCCCACCTACACCATGGACTACAACATTCTGGACATGGACAAGCTACACTATGAAAACCTCAGCAAACTGGGCATGGATGTCCTTGAATATGAGAAAGGCATGGGGGAATATGTGGACACAGCCACCGACGAGGACATGTTTCTTACCTTCTCGGAAATCCCCTATAGTCCAGGTTGGAAACTCTTAATCACAACAGCCAAGAGTGACGTTCTAGCTCCACAAAAGACCCTTATACAAATGATCCATTCGGTGTCATTCAGTGTGATCATTGTATTCTTTGTAGTGGCAACAGTGATTTCCAAACGAATTTCTGACCCCATAATTGCTTTAATAGGCGCCCTCCAACGGTCTGAACGGGGAGACTATCAACCCATTGACCTACCAGAGACCGAAGACGAGATCGGTCAGCTGGTCCGGGCCTATAACACCATGATCTTTTCCATTGAAAAGAACACCCTTAACTTGGAATCCATGGTGGAAGACCGGATCCACGAGTTACAGCGACTGAATGCCAAACTTGACGAAAGGAACAAGCGGCTCAATAGCCTCAACAGCAGGCTGTATAACTTGGCCACCCGGGACAAACTAACAGAACTCCTCAACCGAGGACAAATCCTAGCAGAGGTCAGCGACACCATGGGAGACGTTTCCTATGGGGTCAGCAAGCATTTTTCCCTTCTCTTCTTGGATTTGGACAATTTTAAGTACCACAATGACCGCTTCGGCCACGACATTGGCGACAAGATGCTGGTCCACGTGAG
>CAYFHQ010000093.1:0-14370 GCA_964342805.1 uncultured Peptostreptococcaceae bacterium
TGGAGGACCAATAATGAACGGATTTTTACTTTTATTTTTACTATTTGCCAACGTGGCTGGCGCTTTGTTTATTGTACGTGGTGTTTTTATGTACCGGGGGGCCCTCAAGGCTGCCGGTGACAAAAAGATCCATGTCTTTCCCAAGCGGGGAATTGTGGTTGGGTCCTTTTCGGTGAACGCCCTGGGGCTTGTTTTCACCTGGATCACCTACTTTTTGCAACCCTCGACCCTCATGTTGGCCCTGTCAGTGGTCTTTATCCTCAATACCTATACCATGATCAGCCGGCTGACCAGTGTTCATGCCAAGGGGATTGTCACCTACGGCAAGTTCCATGACTTTTCCGACATGAAAAAACTCAAGTGGGGGGAGCAAAAAAAGCGACACAAGGAAATGACCATTCGCTTCGGGGACAAGGCCCGGGCGGACATTTTCGTCAATGTACCCAATGAGCTTGTCAAGGAAGTAGGCAAGGAGCTCAAGCTGTTCATGAAAAAGTAACAATTATAAGATTGTAATCATTACAAATTTATGATATTCTTTTGGTATCAACCAAAGGAGGCGCATTATGGCGAATGTAACGGTATATACATCTAATTCTTGTCCACATTGTGTGACAGCTAAGACCTATTTAAAGGATAATGAAATTCCATATACAGAAAAGAATGTCCAGGAAGACAAGGCTGCCCGCAAGGAGCTCATGTCCAAGGGCTATATGAGTGTTCCTGTCATTGTCATTGACGAGGAGGAGATCCTGGGCTTTGACAAGGACAAGATTGACAACATGCTTGGGCTCTAGGGTCTAAGGTCAACGTAAAAGTAAAGCTGCTGGAGAAGGTAACCATTTCTCCAGCAGCTTTTTTATTGGCTTAATATTAATGATGCGCCTTGAACTTCGGCCACTTAGGTCGTCCAGGGGTTTTCACAAGCCCAGTGGGTCGTGGTGCCCCGTCATTATGAGAAGATGGGGACAATGCGAAAGTCGTGGGTTTGCTCTATCCACTCGTCGTCCTCGTTACGGTAGCGTTCATGGAAGGTGGCCTGCATGTGCTTGTCCACCAGAATGACGTATTGAATCCGGGTTCCGTAGCCTTTTTCCGTCATGTCCACAAAGGTGGGGGACAGTTTTCGTTCCAGGTCCTTGGCGATACCCGTGTCCGGGAGGAGGTTGTCCGGTGAAATGGTCCGGTCGTCCAGAATGCGGAAGAGGTCGTCGGGGTTGATTTCTCCGCCCTTGTCCACAATGGACTGCAAGACCATTTTCCCTGTGCTGACCTTGGGCCAGGGGGTGTTGAGCAAGTGGTTGCTGAGGCCATAAATGTCTGGGGGTAGTATACGAACCTGCTTGTCGATATTGGAATAGTAGGCCAGTTGGTTCATGTTGCCCACCACCAAGTTAAAGGGGTTGTAGAGCTTGCCCTTCTTTTCAACCACATGTAAGTACTTGTCTGGCTCCGGTCGATAGAGGAGAAAGTCCTTGACCAGTTCTCCCCGGGAGGGAGGATTGGTCTTTAAAAGGGAAAAGTCCCGGTAGTTGGTTAAAAAGCTAAAGTAACCATTGCGGGTGATCCCTGTCCAGGTCCCCATGTCTTTCAAGTCGATCCCAGCCAAAATAGAGGGGTCTTCCTCCCAGAAATGGGCAGGTTTTGTGGGGCGTTTATAAAACTCGTCTCGATTCCCAATGAGGATCAAGGGATAGTCTTCATGGACCTTGTAGGCAAAATAAATTGTACACATGGTGTCCTCCTTAGTGGATTCATACCCATTTTTGGGAATGGCCACCGATTTGATTGGTTGTGGCTGAAAAAGAACAGGACAAACAGCAGGGAACAGACCTGGAACTGGCCACGAATGCTTGCTGGGAAATGCTAACCCACTAGCAGGCTAGTAAGAAGACTTGTACAAAGACTTGAACGAGGATATTGGGGCTGGGTGTCGAATGAAAATAGGAGAAACCTTTTAGGAAAAACCCTTGTCGACCTTTCGACAAATGGAGAGAGGAAGCCTTATGAAAATCGGATTGTGCCAGTTTAGTGTGACTGGGGACAAGAGCCAAAACATAGAAAGAGCTGTACAAGCCATTGGGGAGGCAGCGGGCCAGGGGGCCCAGATCATTGTCCTGCCGGAAATGTTCAACTGCCCCTATGACAACCAGTATTTCAGGGCCTATGGAGAGACAGAAGACGGACCTACCCTAGGCCACCTGCAGGCGCTAGTCAAGGACCTGGGCATCGTATTGGTGGCGGGGTCCATACCCGAACTGGAAGGAGACAAGGTTTATAACACGGCCTATGTCATTGACCGGGATGGGCGTCTTGTGGGCAAACACCGCAAGGCCCACCTATTTGATATAGACATACCCGGTGGCATTAGCTTTACAGAGTCCAAGACCCTAACGGCAGGTGAGAGGGCTACGGTGGTGGAAACCAGTCTGGGAAAAATCGGCGTGGCCATTTGTTATGACATGCGGTTCCCAGAGATCTTTCGGGACATGGTCCTGGGGGGCGCAGACCTGATTTGTATTCCAGCTGCCTTTAACATGACCACCGGTCCGGCCCACTGGCACCTGACGGCCCGGGCTAGGGCCCTGGACAACCAGGCCTACATGGCCCTGTGTTCCCCTGCAAGGGTGGAGGAGGCTGGCTATGTGGCCTATGGCCATAGTCTGGTTGCCAACCCCTGGGGAGAGGTGGTTGGGGAGTGCGGCCATGAGGACCAGGTCCTGGTGGTTGACCTGGACTGGACGCTCCTGAAAAAGACCCGGGAGGGTTTGCCCCTTCTTAAGCACCGGAGACCAGAAATATACGGCTAAACCTGTTTATCCACCTGTGGGTGTGGTAAACTATGGATACAAGGAAATGGAGGGATCAGTATGTTTTACAATCATAAGCATAGAATTGCCGAAATGGAAAAAGAAAAGCGTCGTTCCAATACAATGAACTTCTTGGAAGGTCTTGTGATTGGCTCTGCCCTTGGTGTTCTAGCAGGTATTCTATTGGCACCACGATCCGGCAAAGAAACCCTGGACGAGTGGTCAGACGAGGCAAAGCGCTTATATGAAATGGGCAAGTGCAAGTTGGATCTAGGTTGCGACGTGGAGATTGAAGAAGAGATCGAAGGTCTTCCAGAGCCGCCAGAGATTGACCTTGATATGGAAGACAAGCCTGAGGAGTAAGATTTACAAACAGTTATACGCTTATACTTAGACAGCTACGATGGATCGTAGCTGTCTTTTTATTTGCGCTTGATTTTGAGCCAGTGAATTGAGGTCACCTGTACTTGTATGGATCATGCTAAATCCCTATAGGCAATCAAATCCGTTTTGAATTTGATGTTCTATCTTTTCAAGAATGGGGTCGCTAATGGTACCGTACTGGAACTCCTCTAACAAGCCAAGGATACCTGACAGCAAAAAGGAGACCGATAGGCGCAAGTAGACAGGGTCTTCCGATTTGGGTAGCCGGTTAACAATTCTCTCCACCAGGAGGTCCTTCTTGCTGAACAAGAAGGGGGCAAAACTGGTGGACTTGAGAAAGGGCATGAAGGTGTCTGGTTTGTCATGAAAGACCTGTATGGTCTTTTTTAGTATACTGCCCATGTTGGTAACAATGTCCCTTGGTGGATAAGTAGCCATGACACCCAGGGTGGCTTCTAGGATCTCGTTGCGAATCCAATCAGCACAGTCATAGACGTCATGGAAGTGGAGGTAAAAGGTACTCTTGCTGATGTCGGCCCGGCGACATAGCTCTGTGACAGTGATTCTCTCCAGGGGTGTATCAATGATCATAGAAGCCATGGCAAGGTGAATTGCGGCTCTGGTTTTTCTGGTTCTTCGGTCCATTGGATTGTCCTTTGCATACATGAATTGACCCACTGGCTGATGGACAATTTCGTAAGAAGTGTCCACTATTGAGTGGTTTCCCTTAGATTGATCATAGGCAGGGGGCCTTGTAGCTTGTACAATGAGTTCAGTTAATGGACGAACGTCCGATATTGTACAAGTGTTCGATAGTAATTGTGGACATCGTATGATGCAACGACAGAAATGTCAACCTCAATGACGCCTGAAGAAAGAAGGAAACTATGAACAAGCCCATGAGCTTCCCTGTTTTTGATCAAACCAACCTCGCAGGCATTCCCATGAAAAACCGGCTGATCCGTTCGGCAACCCATGAGGCCATGGGTACAGATTCCGGTAAGCCCAGCCAAGCCTTGTTTAAGAAGTATGAAGCCCTGGCAAAGGGCGGGGTAGGTGCCATTATCACTGGCTATGCGGGAATCAGCCAACAAGGAAGGTCCCCCCTGGGACATATGCTGATGATAGACTCCGATGACCTTATACCTGCTTACAGGGACCTGGTGGACCGGATACATGCCCTGGATACAGCCCTTATCCTGCAAATTGCCCACTGTGGCCGACAAACTTCAAAGTCCGCTACTGGTCAAGTGGTGGTTGCCCCATCTGCCATCCGGGACAAGATTTATTCAGACCAGATACCCAAAGAGCTTTCAACTGAGGACATTCATGAGATCATTGATCAGTTTGTCCAGGCCATTCACAGGGCAAAAGAAGCGGGCTTTGATGGAGTCCAACTCCACGGTGCCCATGGATACTTACTTTCATCCTTCCTTTCTCCCCACATGAACAGGCGGAAAGACCAATGGGGTGGTTCGGTGGAAAACAACTTCCGGATTATCAGTGAAATCGTAGCCAAAGCCAGAAAACAGGTGGGGGACTATCCCATTCTTTTGAAACTCAATGGCCATGAAATATCTAAGAGGGGTGTAGATTCACGGCGATCTGTTGCCTATGCCCAACTGGCCCAGGCCTGTGGCATTTCAGCCATAGAAGTGTCTGCGGGTATTATGGAGGAAGGTTTAGTAACGGCAAGGGGGCAGATTCCTTACGACGTCCTCTTTCAAACAAATGCTGCTTTGAGCCGGGTTCCAAGGTTGCTCCGGAAACCCATTCGCCCCCTGGTCACCAAACGATTGGGCAATCCCCAGCCCCATAGGCGGTTCAACCAACCCTATGCTAAGGCCATAAAGGATACCCTTACCATACCCGTGATTGTCGTAGGGGGCATTCGGTCCCTAGAAGATATTGAGGTCATACTCAGCACAGGCAGTGCTGACTTTGTATCTATGTCAAAACCCTTCATTTTAGAACCCAATCTTGCCCAGAAGTTTCAGGAGGGCAAGCAGGTGAAAGCCAAGTGTATGGACTGCAATATCTGCCTTTTAAAGCATGACGGCAGCCCTCTACGTTGTTATTATGGGACTTATAAGAGACCATAAGTCATACACAGAAACACAGGTGTCCTATAAGGTCGTATAGGGGTGGCAAAAAAGCTTATACAAAGTAAAACAGCGTGGGCATGTGCCTACGCTGTTTGTTTGCTGTTTTAAGATGTTTTCTTTGATGGGACTAGCTACTGTCTCCAGTGGATCAGCTTGGCACTCTTTAGCTTGGTACCCTTGGCATAAATGTTTTCGTCGTCCAGACCCACTGAAATGATCAGGTCATAGTGGTCGTAGAGTTCACCTAGGGTTAAGGCGCTGGGGCCCTTCAAGTTTTCAAGGTGGTCTGAGGCCACTTGGGACAGGGACCGGACAAACATATTGGCCAGTTCCTTGCACCGCTCAAAGCTGGTACCTTCCTGGACGAAGATGCCAATGCCCAGGGTGTCCTTTTGGGGGGCGGCCCCGATTTTAAGGACGTCCGGTTCCACCATGACGATTTCAGTCGCTGCTGCGATCATTTCCGGTGTAATGACGATCTCTGGGTCTTCTGCTTCCCCAAAGATACTCCCTTCCAGTTCTGACTCCCTTTCCATTTGTGTCATATCAATGTCCAGGTCTTCAAAGGTGGAAGGCTTGGGCCAAAAGAGCCAGAAGAGTAGGCCTACAATGGCCAGGAGGCCAACGAGGGAAGAGATGGTCTGGATGTTAAAGCCAATTTTAAAGGGAGGCCATTTGCCTTTTTTCTTGGGGGCTTCCTTTGTAATGCCACTGGCCGCCATCTTTTGTTCTATGGAAGCCTTGCGTTTTTCAAAGGTTTTTGTGGACCCCGTCATGAGGTCGTCGGCCAGGAGATCCAGGGCCCGGTCACAGATTTCTAGGGCTTCTTCAAATCGTCGTTTCTTTTCTAGTATGATTGCGGGACGCTCAAACAAGTCGGAGGTGTTGGGGTTGTGATTTTCAAGGATGTCCAGGTAGACCCTAAGGGCCTCGTCATCATTGCCCATCCGCTCCATGCGTTTCGCTTTTTCCATCTTTTTATAGAGTTTTTGCAAGTTCTCATCGTACATATTCTGATCCCCCTCTAGTCGTCTCTTATAGGTATCGGCAAGTTTTGAGTAAGGCTTCAATAAATCATGGCAAAAGGGTAAAATTTAATTCCGACAAACTTATATACATTTAAACTATACCCTGTTATAATATCCAAGGACAATCGTGGGAAATAGAGTGCCTCCCGGGGATTTCAAAAAGATTGTTTTATTCTTGACAATATTAGTCGGGTTTAGTATACTGAGCATGAATTCCGAGTGATCGACTCTGATATAGATGGAGGTTGAGCGCATGAAACTATCGACCAAAGGCCGGTACGGATTAAAAGCGATGTTTGACTTAGCGCTGAATTACGGTGACAAGCCAATCTCGCTCACAACAATTGCAGAACGACAAAATGTCTCTGTGAACTACTTGGAACAACTGATCGCACCCCTGAGAAAAGCCGGGTATGTGAAGAGTGTCAGAGGGGCCCAAGGGGGATACCTGCTGAACGTTGATCCCAATGAAATCACAGTTAAGGACATCCTGACTGTACTGGAAGGACCTTTGGCGCCTACGGATTGCGTTAAGATTGACAGCGACGATTCATGTACCAATGCAGATTACTGCGTAACCAGACTGATTTACGCGAAACTCCGTGACAGTATTGATAGTGTTGTCACATCCATTACACTGCAGGATATGGTGAAGGATCACGCAACACTACAAGATCAGAAATCAGACCTGGTACAACTAGGGTAATCGCGAAAGGGGATTGCGATGAGCAAAAAAGTATACATGGATTATTCCGCAACAACACCTACGAAAAAAGAAGTTGTTGACGCAATGATGCCATATTTCACAGAAAACTTTGGGAATCCGTCCAGCGTACACAGCTTTGGCCGTGAAGCTAAAAATGTGGTAAACGAGGCGAGAGAGACCCTTGCAAATACAATCGGCGCCAAGCGTGAAGAAATCTACTTCACTGCAGGTGGTACAGAGTCCGACAACTGGGCAATCAAGGGGATTGCCAAGGCCCTAAAGGCCAAAGGCAACCATATCATCACAACGACTGTAGAACACCACGCTGTCCTACATACCTGTGAAGGTCTAGCCAAAGAAGGATTTGAAGTCACCTTCCTTCCAGTTGACGAATATGGCCTCATTAACCTTGAAGACCTCAAGGCAGCGATCAAGGACACAACCATCCTGATCACAATGATGTATGTAAACAACGAAATTGGAACCATGCAGCCAATCAAAGAAATCGGCGCAATTGCCAAAGAAAACAAGATCGTTTTCCATACCGATGCGGTTCAAGCCTACGGTAATGTGGCCATTGACGTTGATGACCTTGGCATAGACATCATGTCCATTTCCTCCCATAAAATTTACGGTCCTAAGGGCATTGGTGCCATGTACATTCGTAAGGGTGTTCGCATTGGTGCATTCGTGGACGGTGGCGCCCAAGAAAGAAAGCGCCGAGCAGGTACAGAAAACGTGCCTGGCATTGTAGGCTTCGCCAAAGCGGCACAGCTGGCCAATGAAAACCTAGAAAGTCATAGAGCGCATCTTATCCACCTTCGTGATAAGCTTGCCAAGGGCATTATGGACTCCATTCCATATGCCAAATATAATGGTCACCCAACAGAGCGTCACCCAGGTAATGTGAACATCTGCTTCGAGTTTATCGAGGGAGAATCATTGCTACTGAGTCTTGACCTGAAGGGCATTGCGGCAAGTTCTGGTTCCGCTTGTACGTCTGGATCCCTAGATCCTTCCCACGTACTGATGGCAATCGGCCTTACCCATGAAATTGCCCACGGTTCATTGCGACTGACAGTAGGCGACTTCACTACAGAAGAAGACGTGGACTACGTTATTCAAGAACTGGCACCCATTGTTGATCGACTACGACAAATGTCACCGCTTTACGAGAAGGTTAATCGCTAGGAGGAACGCATATGTATTCAGAACAGGTTATGGACCACTTTATGAATCCACGCAACGTGGGTGAAATTGAAAATGCTGACGGTGTTGGTGAAGTAGGTAACGTCAAGTGTGGCGATATCATGAAGATCTACCTGAAGATCGACGAAAACGAAGTGATTACAGACGTTAAGTTTAAGACTTTCGGATGTGGTTCCGCTGTGGCAAGTTCTTCTGTTTCCACTGTACTGATCATGGGACGAACAGTAGAGCAAGCCCTACAGCTGACAAATAAAGAAGTAATCGAAGAACTACACGGCCTTCCAGCTGTAAAGATCCACTGTTCCGTACTTGCAGAGCAAGCGATCAAGGCTGCAATCTACGACTACTCCCAAAAGACGGGTAAAGTCTACGCTGCCCTAGAAGGCTTCGATCCAAATGCAGACGACGACCACCACGACCATGGTGACGAAGAAGAGTACTAGGAACCAGGCTGGCTTAGCCAGTTGATCATAGGCTGCAATAGGCCATCTGTCCTTGTTTGGGCCGGTGGGGTGTGGTAGACTAACATGTAAATTGAATTTTTTAGCCCGTGAGTGCGCGCTTTCAACCGCATCTCACGGGCTTCTGGCGTTTCTTCTGGCGTCCATTTTCGCCCCAGGCGATGTGTGGCCTTTGGTTGCGCTGGAACGAGTATAGGCATCCTCAATCGGGGTGTTGATGAAATAGGAGAAATGAATCATGTTGAACAAGAATCGTGTTGTGGTGGGGATGTCCGGTGGTGTGGACTCTTCGGTGGCCGCGCATCAGTTGAAAGAAGCGGGATATGAAGTGATTGGTATTTTCATGAAGTTGTGGGACGATGGGTCTCCTGACTATGTGGAAAAAGAGGGGGGATGCTGTTCCTTGAGTGCAGCGGAGGACGCCCGTCGGGTGGCGGCTTCTTTGGATATTCCCTTTTATGTCATTAACTTTAGAGAGATATTCCAAGACACCGTGATCGACTACTTTGTCCATGAGTATGAGTTGGGACGAACGCCAAACCCTTGCATTGCCTGTAACAAGCATGTGAAGTTTGACGCCCTGCTGAACAAGGCCCACCAGTTGGGGGCTTATTATGTGGCGACGGGTCACTATGCGAAAATCGAGAAAAATCCGGAGACGGATCGATATATTATGAAGATGTCCAATGAGGCCAAGAAGGACCAGACCTACATGCTCTACAACTTGACCCAGTTCCAGTTGGAGCATATGCTGACCCCTCTTGGGGACTTTTCCTCCAAGGAAGAGGTGCGAAAGATCGCTGAGCAGCTGGACCTGGACGTTTCTGTGAAGCGGGACTCCCAGGAAATCTGCTTTATTCCTGACGACGACTACGCCAAGTTCGTCACGGAGAACACGGACAAGGAAATGGGACCAGGCAAGTTTGTGGACACTGAGGGCAATATCCTTGGGGACCACAAGGGGATCATTTACTATACCGTGGGCCAGCGGAAGGGCCTAGGTATTACCTTTGGCAAGCCTATGTACGTGGTGGAAATCCGTCCTCAGACCAATGAAGTGGTCCTAGGGTCCAACAAGGAAGTCTTCTCCCAGGGGCTCATTGCCGACCAGGTGAACTTCATTCCCTTTGATGATCTTGAAGGACCTATTCAAGCCCAGGGCAAGGTTCGTTATAGCTCCAGGACGTCCCCGTGTACCATTAAAAAGGTGGGCGATGACCAGGTGGAAGTGATCTTTGACGATATGCAGCGGGCGGTTACACCGGGCCAGGCAGTAGTCTTCTATCAGGATGACTTACTCATTGGTGGCGGTACGATTTTGAATGCTATTCAATAGGCTTTCTAGCCATACAATAACAACCACAAAGCACTGGGGGGACCTGGTGCTTTTTTACTTCTAGTTGATCGGTTTCGCTGGTTTACTAGGGAAAGTGCAGAGGACGAAATAAATGACTACACGTAAAGGCAAAAACATTAATACGTATATGGGTGTTGAGTTCTACCCACTGGACCCCCGAAAAGAAGAAGTGAAAATTGAGGACATCGCCCATGCCCTGTCCATGATGTGCCGGGGCAATGGCCATGTGAAATTCTTTTTCACCGTGGGCCAGCACTCTGTCAACTGCGCCAAGGAAGCGGCGGCAAGGGGCTATAGTATACGGGTCCAACTGGCTTGTTTGCTCCACGATGCTTCAGAAGCCTACATGTCGGACGTCACGCGGCCAGTGAAAGCGGCATTGTCAGAGTATCTGGTCATGGAAGAAAAGCTACAGACCTTTATCTACGAGTCCTTTGGCTTGGCAGACATAAGCAAGGAAGAACAAGACCAAATCGACTCTGTGGACGACACCATGTTGGCAGAGGAGATGAAAGCCCTCTTCACCGTGGTTCCTGACCATGTTCTAGCCAAGGACTACACCGTGGCTTATGAGGGGCTGGAAGTAGCTGTGGAGGAAATTCCTGCGGTGAAGGCGGCCTTTCTTGACCTGTTTGAGGAATTGTCGTCGAAGTTGTAAGGAGTTACTGGAGACCGTAGATAACTCTATCTTGTCTGCAAATACCCTCATGCTGTCTTGCTGGCTTCCAGTCGGCTGGATCACATGCATACCGACTTTATTGACAATCTAAAACCATCCTTTTGGGTGGTTTTTTTGTGCTTTTTGGAGATTACTGGCGGACCCTACGGTCTTTGGGCATTTTGTTCCAACGGAAAATTTATTGTTGGAATGGAGTTGAATCGAACGTGTGTTCGGTTTATACTAAAGGTGAGGAGGGGATTGATATGGATACCAGTTATCCCATTGTGGAGGTGATGGCCTATTTTGGAACAGACGGCCACGTTCGCCCCCATCGATTCCGCTTGACCAATGACGACGACCAGCTCTTGGTCGTAAAGGTTGACGAGCTGATTACCGTGGAACCAGAGTGGGCCGGGGGCAATGAAATGATTGTTTTCAAGTGCCGAAGTGTCATGGGCGGCCAAGCGCGGGAGTATACGTTGAAGTATGAGAAGGAGACTTGCCAGTGGTTATTAAAAATGTAATGGGACAGAAGAAGAGGGGCGGCGGGGACGTCTGTTCGGTTTGTGAAGGAAAGCCCTGCGTGTGCCATGTGGCCTCGACCCGGGCACGGATGGGGGCCAAGGTCCACCGCTTTGTCCAGGGGGACATCCGAGGTTAGACTCGACCATGGAATGAGGTGTTGATATGCACAAGCGGATTGTGCTTCATATAGATGTAAATTCTGCATATTTGTCATGGCAGACCGCCTATTTGCTCCAGCGGGGCGGGTCTGTGGACTACCGGGAGATCCCGGCCATTGTGGGTGGCAACAAGGAGCAACGGCGGGGGATCGTTCTGGCCAAGTCCATTCCCGCCAAGAGGGTAGGCATTCAAACCGGTGAGGCCCTACATACGGCCCTACAAAAATGTCCCACCCTGGCGGTCTTGCCCACCAACTATGACCTCTATGTGAAAAGTAGCAAGATGTTGCGAAAGGTCATCAGCGAATACACGCCGGAGGTCCAGCAGTTTAGTATCGATGAGTACTTTGGTGAGTTCACAGGGACCCACCGGATGTTGGGGGACCCGGTCAAGGTGGCCCATGAAATTCGGGAACGGATTAAAAAAGAGTTGGGCTACACGGTGAGCATTGGCGTCTCCACCAACAAGCTCCTGGCCAAGGTGGGGTCGGAAATGAAAAAGCCTGACGCCGTGACGACTCTTTTCCCCGACGAAATGGCGTCGAAAATGTGGCCCATGGACGTGGGGGAGCTGTTTGGAGTGGGCCGATCAACCAAGCCCAAGCTCAACAACATGGGGATCTTCACCATTGGGGACCTGGCCCAGTATGATCCCAAATTCCTCCGCCAGCGGCTGGGCAAGTACGGCATGGTGATCTGGAACTATGCCAACGGCCTGGAACAGTCCCTGGTGGACGACGACCGGATTAAAATGAAGGGGATCGGGAACTCTTCGACCATTTCCTACGACGTGGTTGACCGAGAGGACGCCCTTCTCCACTTGCTTTCCCTAACGGAAATGGTCTGTATGCGCCTTCGGCACGCAGAAAAGCAATGTGGCCTCGTCTCAGTCAGCGTCCGGAGCCATGACCTGTCCAGGGTCTCCCACCAGCGGAAGCTCTTTTACAGTACAGACCAAACCAACGAAATTTTTGCGGAGGTGACCCGGCTCTTTGACGAGGTATGGGACGGCATTCCCATTCGGAGCCTGGGCGTACGCGTTTCCCACCTGAGTCCAGCTGAAGGCCGTCAACTTCCCATTTTCCAACCGGAGCAATCGGAAAAGATGCGGACGCTCGACATGACCATTGATGACCTACGGGTTCGCTTTGGCCGAAGTATCATCCAGCGGGGGAGTTTCGCCAATACTGGACGCCTCAAGCCCATGAAGGGCGGAACCCAGGATAATCCGGATTATCCGGGTATGAGTTTTGTTTTATAGGACATGCACAATGCGTGTGTTTTCAATAGATTGCGCTGCTTTTCCTTGTGGAGAGTAGGCGCTTTTTTTCGTTTCATATGTGCGACGTTAAATGGTGGAAGTGAGTGCTTTGGTATGATTTGAGTTACCATATATTGACATGGTTCGAGCGGGTTGATAGGATGCTCTCAAAAGGAGGTCCCTATGCGGATATGGAGAAAGGGAGACCAGGTTCATGTGGCGTTTCGGTATGACGCTTTAGTGGTAGAGCAATTAAAAATAATAGGTGGAGGTTGGTGGGAGCCCGAGGAGAAAGTTTGGATTTTCCCCCTGCACAAGGAAGGTGCCCTTCGAGACTTGTCGACCCGGTTTTGGCGCCACCAACAGAGGGCGAAAACACAACATGACTTGGGGGGAGGCTATTCAAAGACGAGGGATGATGAAACGATAGAAAAGGATAGGCGGTCTGGTCCCACTAAGAAGGATGAAACGACTGAAAAGGATAAGCAGTCTGGTGTTCGCAAACAGGTCGTGCAGTGGGAAGATGGGAAGGCAGGAACCCTGCCGAGGACTCAAGATCAAGGCCAGGATCAAGCGGAAAGCGTCAAAGTGTGGCCTGAGGTTGAACGGATGAACCGGTATATGGTGAGGAAGGGCTATAGTCCAGCGACCATTAAGAGCTATACCAACCACTTGAAACGATTTTTGGCCTATACGGAAGGTGACATGGCCCCAGACGCCATTGATCGATTTATCCATGGATCACTACAAAAACAAACCGTGAGCCATACCTATGTCAACCAGGCCATTAATGCCATAAAGCTCTCTTGCCAGCTGGAGGGCAGGATCAGCCCAGAATATAGTGCGTCAACCATACGACCCAAGCGGGAAAAGAACCTGCCCAAGGTCCTCAGTGCCAGTGAAGTCAAGGCCATCCTCGACTCAACCATTAACCTCAAACATAAAACGGCCCTCATGTTAGCCTATTCCGGTGGCATGCGGGTAAGTGAAGTCGCGTCTTTAAAGGTCACTGATATTGATCCAGAACGGATGGTTATTTTAGTTAAACAGGGCAAGGGAAGAAAAGACCGGATCGTCCCCTTGTCTCCAACAATGAAAGACCAACTCCGCACCTATTATGTGGGCTTCAAGCCCAACTATTGGCTCTTTCCCAGCCGAAACCCCAAAGAACATATTCACCCCAGGTCCCTACAAAAAGTCTTCCACAAGTCAAAAACAAAGGCCAAAATCCACAAGAAGGCCACCTTCCACAGCCTACGCCACTCCTTTGCTACCCACCTGCTAGAGTCCGGCGTAGACCTACGCTACATCCAAGAGCTCCTGGGCCATGCCAGCAGCAAGACAACAGAGATTTACACCCACGTGTCCACCCAGTCCTTGCAGCGGATTGTGAATCCCTTGGAGCGGTTGTAGGTTGCTTAAACATAGCAAATGTAACTTAAGATCAAGCAGGAAAGGAGAGGTTTTGGCCTCTTCTTTTTTGATGGTGTGGAGAGGAGCTAACTTGGGTTGCTGATATGGTATAATGTGGGTGGGTTTGCTGTTGCTGGCTGGTTTGTTGTTTGTGACTGGTGTTGGATTGTAGCATTGGGAGGCGGATAATAGGGTTTGGGTGGTGGTTAGGTAAACTTTTTTGGCGGGGTTAAGGGAGTTATGTGCCACGGGTTAAGTGGAATGGTTTTTGACATTGCCTTTGAATGGTTGC
>CAYFHQ010000094.1:0-14361 GCA_964342805.1 uncultured Peptostreptococcaceae bacterium
TGCCCTTGGAACTCTTCAACATCAGCAGGAAGTTCTACTTTGTATACCATAAAAAACGGGTATTGAGCCCGCTTTCTGAGACCTTCAAGGCCTACCTACTGGATAAAGAAGGCCTCGACGCTTAACCTAAATGATAGCAAAAAGGATGATCCTCCACCATGAGAGTGGATGATCATCCTTTTATTTATAGAGCCTTATTCTTTTATCGGTTCATGAAGGCCTTGTAAGCCTTGTAGGTCATGTATACATCGACTTTGGAAACCAGTTCATATGGAGAGTGCATACCCAGTACAGGAACACCCATATCCACTGCTTCTGCACCAAGTTGAGCCAGTGCGTAAGCGAATGTACCACCGCCACCTTGGTCAATCTTGCCCAGTTCACCAACTTGCCATACGATGCCAGCGTCGTCTAAGATTCCACGAACCTTGGAGACAAACTCAGCATTGGCGTCGTTGCAACCAGCCTTGCCTCGAGCACCTGTGTACTTCACCAACTGAACACCATTGCCCACAACTGCAGCATTGCGCTTGTCGTGTACAGATGGGAAGGTTGGGTCTAGGGCCGCACCAACGTCTGCAGAAAGAACCTCTGTCTTACGGAAGGCACGTCGCACTTTCAGGTCAGAGTAGTCTTCCTGAAGGGCAATAACTTCCGCTACTGTGTCTTCAAAAAATCGAGAATCTGCACCCGTGTTGCCTGTGTTTCCGATTTCTTCTTTGTCCATGAATAGGCCGACTGCTGTTTTTGTCGGTGCGTCAATCTCAAGAATGGCTTGAAGTGTTGTAAAGGCACACACACGATCGTCGTGGCCATAGGCAGCGATCATACCACGATCAAGACCCACGTCTCGCGCCTGACCAGCAGGTACAATTTCCAGTTCAGCAGTGGTAAAATCAAGTTCTTCCATATCATACTCAGCCTTTAGGATTTGTAGAATGTTCTGCTTGATCAACTGCTTTTCTTCTTCAGTTTCCAGTGGAATAGATCCCATTACCACATTGAGTTCTTCCCCCGTAATGCCCTCTGCAAGCTTCTTGCCCATCTGGTCCTTGGACAGATGGATCAGAAGGTCAGTAATGAAAAGAACAGGGTCTTCTGGACGATCGCCAATGGCAATATTGATTTTCTTGCCTTCTTTATTAAAGACAACCCCATGTAGGGCTAGCGGGATTGTTGTCCACTGATACTTTTTCACACCACCGTAGTAGTGGGTCTTCATCAGGCCTAGGCCTGTGTCTTCATAGAGTGGGAATGGCTTCACGTCTAGACGAGGCGCGTCCAGGTGAGACCCAATCACTGTCATGCCTGCAGACGTAGCTTCCGTACCCATTACAAATAGGGCTACGGACTTGTCCTTGTTTTCTGCAAACAACTTTACGCCAGCTTCTGGCTTTTTGCCAGCAGCAATCCACTCGTTCAGGTCTTCAAAACCTGCCGCCTTGGCCTGACGAATGATTTCACGGGTAGCCAGACGTTCCGTCTTCCCCGCATCTAGAAATGCCTTATACTTGTCTCCTACCACGAAAACGTTTTCTTTCTCCGTAGCGTCAAGACCCTTCCAAGCAGACTTCCAGCTGTGCTGCTTCACAAGTTCCTGTGTCATGTCTTCCTCCTTAAATGAAAAACGATACCATACTACTACATAATAGTATGATATCGTTCGTATTACAAACTAATTTGCTACATTTGCTTCATGTTGTTGCGAATGGCATAAATGGCGGCTTGGGTCCGGTCATTTACGTGGATCTTCTTGAATATATTGGACACGTGGTTTTTCACGGTCTTTTCAGAAATAAAGAGCTTTTCAGCAATTTCCTTGTTGTTATTACCGTCGGCAATCAGGAGAAGTACTTCAAACTCCCTACGTGTGAGGTTGTCCTTCTTGGTCATTTGATCATCTTCTGGGCCTTTTTTATAAGCCCGCACCAGCTCTGTGGCTAGGGTTGGGTGGATATAGGACGTGCCACTGACAACTGAACGAATGGCCTGGACCAGGCTGTTGGAGTCAGCGTCCTTTAATACATAACCATCCGCACCTAGGTTGACGGTTTCCAGAAGGTACTCCCGCTGGTCATGGATGGTCAGCATAATTACTTTTGTGCTTAAGCCCATTTCTTTGAGTTGCTTTAATGCCTGAATGCCATTGATTTTCGGCATGTTAATGTCCAGAAGAACCAAGTCTGGCTCCAGGTCTTGAACCTTGTCAATGACGTCCTGGCCATCGACAGCGCCACCTATGACCTGGATGTCTTCTTCCAGTTCCAACAATTGCTTCAAACCCTGTCGCATGAGTGCGTGATCGTCTGCTACCAAAACCCGTATTTTATCCATTTAAGTGAACCTCCCCATCCTTTAAAGGAATTAATGCCGTTAATATTGTCCCGTTATCTATTGAACTCTGAACATTGAATTCACCTTCCAGCAGGTCCACCCGCTCGCGGATGGAATACAGGCCGAAGCCTCCGTCAACGTTGTTGTGAATTGTACGTTCGTTGGGATCGAACCCCCTGCCATTGTCCTCTATGAGGACATTGACTTCGTCAGAATGAATGTGCAACTTTAAAAGCACTTCTGACGCACTTGCATGTTTCACTATATTATTAAAGCCTTCCTGGACAATTCGAAAAACCGTTCTGACGACCATTGGGTCCTTCAATTCACCAGTCACCTGGTGCTGAAAGTGAACCTGGGCACCGGTGTTGACTTCTAAATCAGATATTAAGTTCTGAATGGTAGGCACCAGTCCCAAGTCGTCAAGGGACATGGGCATGAGGTCGTAAATGATTTTCCGTATGGACTTGAGGCTGTCCCGGACCGTTGATTTGAGTACCCTGAGTTCAGACTTGGCCCTGTCCTGGTCGATATCCAGTAACTTCTCACAGAACTCTGCTTTGACCACTACATTGGCCATGGTTTGGGCAGGTCCATCGTGGATTTCGTGGGCCATCCGTTGCCGTTCATTTTCTTGGGCCTGGATGATCTTCATGCTAATATCTTTTTGTGTCTTAATGTCCTCTATCTGCTCCAGAACGGAGTTTCTGAGATATTCCAGGGCTGCTCCCACCTTAGAGGTCAGCTTGTCTGCCCGCTGGCGGACCTCCCGGGCGTCCTTGAGTCTGGCTTCCAGGGCTGATCTCTTAAGAAAGAGTTCTTTTTCCTCTTGCTTCTTCTCTGCCAAACGCAATTGAAGATTCTTGGCCTTGTCATAGGCTGCCCGAACCTGAACGTCTGTGAAGGTGGTATAGGCCTTGCTTACTTTTCCAAGCTCTTGTCTACTGGACTTTTCCTCTTCTTCCAGGCGATCCACTTCTAAAATAATGACCTTGATTTTGGCCTGGATTTGAATGTACTCTTCTTCTATTGTCATGATGTCTTTATGGGCCTTTTCCGACAGGTCAAAGATTTCTGACTTTCCGTCTTCAAGGGCCAGGGTCGTCTTGTCCAGTATTTCATCCAACTGGTTTAAGCTTGTATGTGTTTTCACCGTTCACCTCAGTACAGATTCTTCCAAGTTATATCCATTATAGCATAGAATCACTAGGGAAAAAGGACACAAAAAAGCCTGCTGGAGTCACAAGTTCCAACAGGCTTCTAATTATGCGTCTAGATTCATTTGGTCCAGTTCCGCTGTTTCTTGCTCAGAAAGGATTTTCTCGAAGTCCAGCAGGATAATAATCTCGTTTTCGAACTTACCAATGCCTGAGATAAACTGACGGTCAGCACCGGTAATGATGGATGGAGCAGGATCAATATTTTCGTCTTCAATGCGAAGTACTTGGGAAGCATCGTCAACAACAAAGCCAATGTCTCTAGACTTCGTGTTATAGATAATGATCCGAGGATCGCTGTCCTCTGCTACGCCTGAAATGGAAAAACGATTTTTCAAGTCAACAATGGGAATGATATCTCCTCGCAGATTGATGATCCCTTTGATGTAGGATGGTGTATCCGGAACCTTTGTGATGGTCTTGAACTCACTGATCCCACCTACATTGGAAATGTCTACACCATATTTTTCATCCCCTAGTTTAAAGATGACATATTGATGGTCTGCCATGTTTCCCTCCTCGTTATTCTTCGTCTTCGATGTATTTAACCTCAAGGTTTTCCAGTCGCTGTTTGAAGCTTTTTCGGAACGTTTTCAGGTATTCCTGGCGGAGTTCCTGCTGCTCTGTTACCTCTTCTGGTGTCAGCGTTCCTTCTTTTTTCTTTTTCGCCAATGCGTTTAGACGATCCATTTTGTCTTGGTTTAACATTGTACTTCTTCCTTTCTAGTGTTTACCCGCTAGTGCTTGTATCAATCACTTGCGGTTTCTTCTTTTTCGATTTGCAGGGCTGGTTTTTCTCCCCTTCCCAGCTGGGTTCTTCTTCCCTCTTACCGCTTGTTGAGGCTGTTTGCCCCTTGGACGGATCAAGGATTTGGGACCATGACCAACCAGGTCCATCCGGCCCGCTTGTCGCAGGGCGTCAAGGACCTTGTTGTAGTTCTGTGGCCGACTGTATTGGAGCAAGGCCCGCTGTAAGGCCTTTTCTTCTTTAGTGGTTGGTACGTGAATGGATTCCATGGTTTTGGGGTCCAGGCCCGTATAATACATGCAGGTTGACCGGGTTCCCGGTGTTGGGTAGAAGTCCTGTACCTGTTCTGGTTGATAGCCTGTGTCCCTTAGGTATTCAGCAAGCTTAACTGCAGACTTCATGGTCGACCCAGGGTGGGAAGACATCAGGTAAGGTACCAGGTATTGTTCCTTGCCAATTTGCTCGCATATGGCATGGTATTTCTTCACAAAGCCATCATAGACCTTTCGACCTGGCTTACCCATTTTTTTCAGTACTTCCGGTGCAATATGCTCCGGTGCTACCTTGAGCTGGCCGCTCACATGGTGTTCACAAAGCTCATGGAAGAACTGGTCGTCTTTGTCTGCCATGAGATAGTCATACCGAAGACCAGAACGAAGGAAGACCTTTTTTACCCCTCGAACCTTTCGCACTTGGCGAAGGAGCTGAAGGAGGTCTTGGTGGTCAATTTCCAGGTTGGGACAGGGCTCAGGGAAGAGGCATTCCCGATGTTTACAGGAGCCAAACTTCTTCTGCTTTTTACAGGCCATATGGCGGAAGTTGGCAGTTGGTCCCCCAATGTCGTGGATATAGCCCTTAAACTGGTCGTCTTGGGTAATTTGCTCCGCTTCATTTAAGATGGACTGGTGACTTCTACTTCGAACCATCCTTCCCTGGTGGAAGGTTAAGGCACAGAAGGAACAGGAGCCAAAACAGCCCCGTTCACTGATAATTGAAAACTTGACTTCTCGGATCGCAGGAATCCCACCCTTGGCTTCATACATGGGGTGGTAGGTCCGCTGGTAGTTAAAACCATGGACCCAATCAAGCCGTTCCTCTTCTAGGGGCATGGCTGGAGGGTTTTGGACTACGAACCGGCGACCATGCTTCTGACAAAGGGCGTGACCCCGTATGGGGTCTTGCTCCTCATGCTCCAACTGGAAGGCTTCCGCATACTTTCGCTTGTCGGTTTGCACAGCGTCGAAGTCTGGGATTTGAATCACTTCACCCAGTTCCGCTTCATCCTCAGTCAACCAGCAGGTGCCAGGAATATGGCGAATATGTCTCACGTCCATGCCAGCGTCCATGCACTGGGCGATTTCAACGATTTGCTGTTCAGCCATACCATATACCAACAAGTCTGCTTCTGCGTCCACTAGGATGGAGCGACGGACCTTGTTGTCCCAATAATCATAGTGGGCAAATCGGCGTAAGCTGGCTTCAATCCCCCCTAGAATTATGGGCATTTTTTTATAGGCTCTTCGGATCATATTGGAATATACGATGGTCGCACGGTCAGGACGGTGGCCCATTTCGCCACCTGGCGAAAAGGAGTCCTGGTCCCGACGGCGTTTACTCACCGTATAATGATTCACCATGGAATCTATATTGCCTCCAGTGACAAGGAAGCCAAGTCTTGGCCGTCCAAATCGCTGGAAGTCCTCAACAGACTTCCAGTCAGGTTGGGCTAAGATAGCCACCTTAAAACCGGCGTCTGTCAATACTCTTGAAATCACTGCAGTACCGAAACTCGGGTGGTCTACATAGGCGTCTCCACTGACTAAAACGTAGTCAGGACGTTCCCAGCCCAAGGCTTCCATATCTGCTTGATTCACTGGCAAAAAGCCATTCACGATCATGAATTACTCCTGTTCTCTCATACACATCAGCAATCATCATATCTGATTGAAGAGAGTCCGTCAACGTATAGTGCTTACACTAGCCGTCGATCTTGCGGCAGCTATCCCGGATCACAAGACTATGGGGTAGGTACATCATATTGCTCTTAACTTCTTCTCCCTTGATCAGCTTGATCAGCATGCGAATGGCCACGGCACCCATGTCATAAATGGGCTGGCGGATGGTGGTCAACTTGGGTCTAAAGAGGCTGGACAGCTTGGTATCATAGAAACCAACAACAGACACGTCCTCAGGAATACTATAACCATTGTCCACCAGGGCATTCATGGCTCCAACTGCCATGTCGTCCGACGTGGCAAAGATAGCCGTTGGGATATTCTTTTGCTCAATCATTTTTTCAACCGACTCATAGGCCCGCTGAACAAGGAAGTTGCCGTCATGGACCAGGGTCTGGTCATACTCAACATCCACTTCATTTAGAGCTTTTTTATAAGCTTCCAACTGGTCCACACCAAAGACGTCCTTGGTCGTACCATTTCGGATCAAGGCAATCTTACGGTGGCCTTCCTTAATAAGGTACTGCATCATTTCATAGGTTGCGTCGTAGTGGTTTACTGTAACAGAATAAATGTTGTTCTGTTCTGTATATCGATTCACCATAACCAGAGGGATATGGCTCTTATTAATGAAGTCTTCTTGCTCTGCTTGAAGTTGGTGGGTAATGAAGACCACACCCTCAACCTGCTTGCTCTTCAAAAGGTTGAGGTATTTGAGCTCCTGCTCCGTCTCTCCATAGGAGTTACAGAGGATAATCTCATACCCATAGGCCTTGGCAATCTCCTCCATGGCATTGAGCACCTCCCCAATGTAGAAAGATGCAATATCTGGAACGATTACGCCTATCAGGCGACTTTTTTTCATCACCAGGCTTCGGGCGACTGGATTTGGGGAATACCCTGTCTCACGAATGACCTCTAGTACTCGTTTTTTAATTTCATCACTTACGGGCTTAGAGTCGTTGATCACCCGTGAAACAGTGGAAATTGATACATTTGCTTGTTTCGCAACGTCCTTAATTGTTACTGCCATCTGATCACAACCTTTCTATTGTTATAGCACTGCTTACAAAAGCCGAAGTGCTACACTGCTTACCGAATTCACAAAATTAAATGCTGAAAAATCAAACTCCTTCATGGAGATGGGGACGGATAAGTGAATTTGTCCTTTTAGCTGCTGGCCTTCCCAAAGGGGCATGACAATCAAGGACTTCCAATTGGGCTTGCCACTGGAAGCGTCCATTTCCCCAATATCATTCCAGTTAATAAAGAAATCACCGGTTTCACTATCCAAGAAACGCTCCACAATATCATGGTCCACTTCCCTGTCACTCCAACCTTCAAGACCCTTCTCTTTAGACCAGGAGGACGTCACTGCCCCCTCCTCAAGAACCACTAGGGTGCCCGTGCTGGCCTCAGTAATATCCAGTAGGGTCGTCATCAGTTGATAGACCTTGCCATTGCGAGACTCGTCTGATCCCAATAGGCCAATAATGTCCATCATGGCTTGGATGTTTCGAGTGTCATTGGAAATATTGCCTGTCAAAATCCCAGCCAGTTTATCGAAACGAGACCGGTCCTGACCAATGTTACGATTCCACAAGGTCGTTTGGTTTCGCCCATTGTTCTTGGAACAATATAGGGCCTGGTCCGCTTTTTCTATCAGTTCCTCTTCATTTAAACCATGGTGGGGATAGGTTGAAATCCCCAAACTAATGGTAATAGGTTGCTCATTGCTCACGCCGATGTTTTCCATTATTCTACGGCGGAGCTTTTCACAGACTTCAAGGGCCTGGTCTTGGTTGGTGTCCGGCAGGAGAATAATAAACTCTTCACCACCATATCGTCCTATCAAGTCAGTGTCCCGAAGGCCCATTTTTAATTCTGCCCCAAGTTTCCTGAGGATCTCGTCCCCCTTACGGTGGCCAAACTGGTCATTGATCAGTTTAAACTTATCAATATCACACATAACCACGGACAACTTACGATTTTCTGACCTGGCCATGGCCAGCTCCACCGCAAAGCGTTCCTCCATGTACTTCCGAAGGTAGACCCCGGTCAACTTATCCACAGTAGACAACTTCTTCATATTATAGTTATCAATCATGACATACAGCATGTTCCGCAGGTTGCGAAGTTCTTTTAGGACGTCTGGCGAAAATCGATTAAAAACTTGTGCTGCTTCTAAATAGAGGTATCCGGTCACACCCACGTTTTTCCGGACCTTGTCCGACTGCCTACGCTTGGGTTGAGACTCTGGATCAGCCCCTGGCTCCCGGATGGGCAACAAGAGCATGGACTTGTCATGGCGCTTGCCCCTTCTGGAATCCGGTGTATCCGTCAGTTTGTTGGTCACAATACCCAGGTCATCATGGCCAAGGATACTGAGGACTTTAGGCAGATCAGGTAGGTGTTCTTCATTGTTGAGGCGGATGATTTCAGTCGTATTCCCCGCATCGTCAGTGATATACAAACACCCTCGGTCTGCTACCGTTTGCTGGATACAATACATAAGGATGGTCTGCAAGTTGGACAGTTCATCCCGCTTGAAGTTTACAATGAGATCATCGACAGACTGCATGGGTTGGTCATACTTCTCCCTGTACATGCTAAAAATCGATGCCTGGAATTTTTCGTTTTGATACAACTTTTGAACATTTGCAACTTCAAAGAACTCTTCAATGGAGTCCGCCCCCCTCTCACTCAGGTCGAAGTGGCCTTCATGACTCTGGTCACCCAGGACGCGGTTTTCAAGTTCATTTATTTTATGTTTTAAATTGTTCTTCACATCATCATAGAGCAGGTAGCTTTCCCGATATTCGTCCGGCATTTGGTAGGTCAGTTCTCGAATGATCTCCATGGCAGAAAGGTAATTGGTCAAGGCCTGATATTCATTGGCCTTGGACAAGTATTCATCCCCGATCAATTGGTGGACAAACCACCGGTCCTCCGGTGTAAGGCTCTTGTCAGCGCTACGCATAATTTGCTCATAATGGTCAATCCGGTTGTCCTCAAACACGCCTCGAAGTAAGTCACTGCGGGCATTGAACAAGGTGGACGTATATAGGATTTCAAGTTTGGCATCCATATCCAATAACTGCTTGGTTTGAATGAACTTCTTACCGACTATAAAACCACGGCATATGTTGTAGATCATCCACCGCAGCTGCTTGGCTTGGAGGGCTGATAGGTCAGACTCTACAATTGCCTTTAGCCTATCCATATCCAACCGCTTTTCAAACCTGCGATGGCCCCTTTGTAGGGTTTTAGCATAAATGCCATAGGCCTCATAGGAAGTCGTATGGGAGACCGCAAAGTCTGCAAACCGTTCGATCAAAATACCAAGGGCCCGGTCCGACTTGTCCAGCCGGCGGCTAATAAGGGCAACTTCCAAATGCAACTCATAATATTCCTTTAGCGAGTCTGGACTGATGTCTGCCTCTTGGAATTCCAAATCCAACTTTGCCAAAAAGGCATGGACCCGCTTATAGTCGTTTTTAAACAAGTAGGTACGACAAAGAACCAGCATGACCTGGTAGAGTTGCTTCTTACTTTCAGAACGTTCGGCACTGGACATGGCCATATTCAAATACTGGGTGGCCAGGTCATATTGGTCTTCTACCAGGTAGCTTTCCCCAATATTGAGTAGGTAAATGGCTTCCCCTTGTAGAATATTCAAGTCAGAAACAATGGCCTGGGCGTCCAGAAACTGCTGTCTGGCGTCTTCCAGTTGTCCCAAGACTTCCAGGTAGTAAACACCCAAATTATTGAGTGCCTTGGCTTCCTCAAATTTATTACCACAGGTACGGAACTGGGCAATGGCCTTTCTAAAGTAGGACAAGGCTTCATCGTCATCGATCTTCATTTTCCATATGGCCAGTTCACTGTAAAAACGGCCCAAATAGAAGTCATTATTAGACTGATGCGCCTTTGCCGTGTACTCCGGCAGGAGTTGGACATATCCCTCTACTTCACCGGTGACATTGTAAAGGACCACCAACCAGTAAACGGATTCAAACTCCCCTGCCTCGTAATCAATTTCCTTGGCCCGAAGTCGACATTGTTCCAAACTTTGGTAGGCTGTGCTGAGCTGGTTGTTCTCAATGGCGATCGCTCCCAGCTGGATCAAGGCGTCAATCTCCTGGCGGACCATGTCATTTTCCCGAGCAATGGTTACTGCGTCTTGAAAGAAGCCCGTCGCCTCAGTCATGCTCCCCATGAGGCGTTTTATCCGACCAATATGATATAGAAGTTCAGGAATTCGTGCATTATGGTCGAACTGCCGGTGGAGGCCTACTGCCCGCTCATAGAAGTCAATGGCTTGGTTGTAGATACCAAACTGCTCCATTTCCTCTGCAGCGATCATACAGTATTCTATGGCCCGTTCGTCCTGATTACTCTTAATCAGGTGGTGGATCAGGGCCCCACTGAGGTGGCGTCCCCGGTCCTCATATAAATTCTCCAACCGATTGGCCGCCAGGTGGTGGAGGACAATCAGTTGATCTTCGTCAATGTGTTTATAAATGTATGATTTTAAGCCAACTGCTGAAAAATCATAGGTATAGCCCCAGTCACCAAATTTTTCTGTGAGGTGACCCGCTTGAACCAATTCCCGTAGGCCTTGGTCAATCACGTTTTCTTCCAAGTCATCAATCATGGAAGTGACCAATTGAAAACCCACAGGCTCATTGAAGACACTCAAGGTGTCCACAATCTGCCGCATTACCGGTGTCAATTGGCTGATATAGGCGCTGAGGGTCTCGTCATTTCCAACGATCTCCTCATATTGAAGCATTTGCTCAGGAAGATTGAACTGCCATTTTCGCTCCTCGTTCACCCACAGGTATTTCCGGATATAAAGGGTGTTGAGAAGTTCCTGCATTTGGCGAGGGTTCCCCTCCGTTGCCTTCATGAGTTCCGTCGTTAAACCCATATGGGCCCGGGCGATTCCCAAGTTCATGCTAATAAAGTCAGACGCCTCCTCATAGGTACAAGGCGTCAACTGATAGGAATGAATTTGATCATAACTATTCCAAGCGAAATTTGAGTCTGTTCCATGACTGATGATGACATAGAAGCTGTTGGCTCTTTCGTCGCTGAATAGAAAGTCCAAAATCGTCTCTTCATACCGGCTGAGGTACTCACAATTATCTAAAATAAGCACAAAGGGAACTTCTTGGGCATAATCGCTTAAAAAATTGTAGAGTCTATTGGCCAGACGTAGGTGTTCCTTGTCCTCAGACAGCATTTTTGAAGGCTGGATGTCCCACCGTTCCCGAAGCTCTGGAAAGAGCTTTACCAGCTCAGGTCCATACTTCTGAATCAGCTCATAACTGACCTTGTCTCCAAACACAATCTTAGACAGAATGTGTTTCAAGGAGCCAAAGGCCTCGTCCCACGTCCGGTTAAGGTCCTGTTTAATGACATCTAAGCCTTTAAAACGCAGTCTGTAGTCCAGTTCCTGAAGTAGACGGCTTTTTCCGAGGCCCTTGCCACCATAAACGCGGCTGGCTACAGTTCCCCGACGTTGGTCCAGTCGCTCAAAAACCTGGTCTTCAATCTGACTTAAGATGCGCTCGTTACCCACATACTGGGTTTTCTGCTGTAACTTTTCGTAGGCTGCTTGGTCTGAAAAAGCATAGTTCAACCGAAGGGTGTCTACCAAATCCTCAACAAAGGCATTAATGTCCTCGTAACGATTTTCCATAATACTGGACGTAACCCGCTGGATCACGTCATGCATGGCATTGTCCTCTTCTCCATTGTGGATCAAGTGTATGGAGTCATAGGACACGTCCAGTTTATAGTATAAAAAGTAGAGTACGATCCCCAGGGCATAGAGGTCTGAGGAAAACTCAAATTGCTCGCTCCAAGTGGTTTCAGGCGCCAAGAAGGCCCGGTTGTCGTCTGAGGCGAACCGAGTAATATCCACATAGTGGTGGACATAGGGCAGGCTATTCAACTTGAGTTTGAGGCCTTGAGGGGTCCGCAAAATTACCACATTGTCCAGGTTCAAATAGCGATACTTGAGTCCCCTGAAGTGGAGGTACTGCATAATTCGACAAAGCTGGGTAATGACGTCGTTGATCTCGTCCCTGTTTAAGACCCGGTGGTCTACCCGGTCTCCTTCGTCTATATACTCGGCAGTGTATAGGTACTGGAGCCTTGAAATTTGTTGGTTATCCACACTTTTCAACACTTCGAAGGTGTATGCACTGCGAATGTTATCATGATGCACCGATGACCAAGTTCGATACTCCCTTGCAAATAGGGCCATGGTATCGGATTTAGAATACTCTCGATTAAATACCTTTAGGAGTACAACCCGGTCATGATTCATCAGATCGACTGCATGATAAATATCACCTGTATTGTCTTGCTCAATTGTCCGTATGATTCGATAGCGTCGATTGATGATTTTCACAAGTCATGCCTCCGTTGCTAAATTTCCATGCGCTCGTTTAGGGCAGAAAATACGTCTCTAATGTTGGCAATGCCGTCCTGACCCAAGTCAGATACTACATTCTCCAGGTATTTTCTTCTTGTATACAGTACTTCTTCCAAGAGGTTGTGGCCCTTTTCCAGTACTCGAATACGTACAATTCGTCTGTCTTTTTCGTCCTTTACACGGACAACCAGATCGTTTCGCTCCATACGGTCCAGCAGGTCTGTTACCGTACTGCAGGCCAAAAACATCTTTCCGCTCAGCTCACCGATCGTTAACTCGCCTTCCTTGATAAGGTGTTGCAACGCTTCGAACTGAGGAGGGGTGATTTCGAAATCCGATAAAATTTCTCTACCTTTTTTCTTGATCTTGCCACATACCCAACGGAAACTTTCTTCAATATCTACGATCATGGGATCAATTTGCGTTTTATCGCTCATCAACTTCCTCCTAATGGTGACTAATATAAGGTTCTGACTGTATTATACACCATAACCCACTCGTTTTCCTATGGATTTTCCTGTAAAACTTTCTGGGTATTTGAACGTTAAAATGGGTAAATTCGTAACAATTGCGAAACTGATTACATTTTGGTATCATATTGATAGGTTTATCCGTTCTAAGGGGGCACTATGAGTAGATTCAAGAAGCTCCGTGACCGGCTGGATCAGTCTTTTACCTTTCTGTTCATTCCAGATGCTTCGCATCATATTCGCAAATTCAAGCTAAAAGTTCCTGTTTTTTATATAAGCCTTGTCTTTTCAAGTGTTGCCCTACTGGCCTTGATCACTGGACTCACATGGTCTGTATGGACAGGAACAGGTTTACAAGCTAAGAATTCGGTATTGGAACGGCAGTTGGCAGAAAAGAACGATCGAATTGCCCGTCTCGAAGAGCTTTACACCATGAAAAATGCAGAACTTGAGACCATCGAGCAAAAAGTCGATGTCATCGCTACATATTACGACACCCGCCTTTCTGAGATCTCCTCTCTGGAAGAGCAGGTACGGACCATGATTTCAAAGCTGAACCAGGAAAACAGTGTGGCCCTGGCCCCCCCTATTTCCAGATCCTTTGACCGTGGCGGGTCAGACCCAACTGCTACCTTGTTATCTGACAGTGGCATGTCTGCCTTAGACGACCTCATGGCCATGGTCAGCAGTGACGAAATCTCTGAACTGCTATCTGAACAACAAGAAGAATATACCTCTTTGATTACTGACCTGGAAGACACTTTGGACTTCCTAGAATATAAGCCTGATTTCACACCGGTTAATGGACGCATTACTTCAGGTTTTGGCCTTCGAAGAGATCCCATTACCGGTAGACGAAGCATGCACAAGGGCCTAGACATTGCCAACGATCGTGGAACACCTATCCTGGCAGCCGGCTCCGGTGTTGTGACCTATTCTGGCTATAATGGCGCTTATGGTCGTATTGTTGTCCTGTCCCACGGGTATGGATACAAAACCGTTTACGCCCACAATAATAAGAACCTGGTCAAAGTTGGCGACGTGGTCTCCAAGGGAGAACAAATCGCTGAAGTTGGTAACTCAGGTAAGAGTACAGGACCACACGTGCACTTTGAAGTACACTACCAAGGTACACAAATTGATCCGAAAACAATTCTGAAAAACTAGGAGGACAACACATGTTTCCAAA
>CAYFHQ010000095.1:0-14334 GCA_964342805.1 uncultured Peptostreptococcaceae bacterium
ATTGTTTAAGTAAACTGAGTAAGTATAACTGTTGTATACAACCTACAGTTTGTGTCCCATAAACTTGTTTGCTATTGAATGACCAGGAGGTCTGGATTTTGAAAGTGGCCATAGTGCTTACGGACATAGCGGACTGCGAACTTAGAGATAAAGCCCACAAAAATCCCTGCCCCTACGGAAACCGCCAACAAAACGGGCAAATAAGCCAAGAGCCTGATATTTTGCACGATCCAGGCCGCCATAACCACCTGGCCCAGGCTGTGGAAAAAGGCCCCCGTAACGCTGACCCCCACCATGCTGATATGTTCCCTAAACAACCAGATCAGGATCGACATCATCAGCCAGCTGAACATGCCCCCAGCAAAACTATAAAGAAAGCCAGACAGGCCACCTCCATAGATAGACCCCAATAGAATTCTGGCAATTAAAATGGTTACCGTGTCCCTGGACCCAACGGTCACCAAGGCGATCATGGTGACGATATTGGCCAGACCAATTTTGGCCCCCGGTGTCAAAAATGGCATGGGGATAAAATTCTCAAAAATATTCAATACAAGGGCGATGGCCGTGAAAACACTCATCAAAGCCAGCCGTCGGGTTCGACCCATCCTAGCCTCCAAAGATCTGTTCTTGTAGTCGCTTGCCTGTTGGCGAAGCAGCAATGCCCCCCAGGGCTGTTTCCTTTAAGGTGGGGCTCATGACCCTACCTACCGCATGCATGGCCGCTACCACCTCGTCAAAGGGGATGGTCGTGGTCATACCCGCTAGGGCCATGTCTGCTGACAGCATGGCATTGGCCGTGCCCAAGGCATTACGCTTGGCACAAGGACATTCTACCAAACCCGCAATAGGATCGCAAACTAGACCTAAGATGTTCTTTAGGGTAAAGGCCGCCGCTGACAAGGCCTGGTCTGGACTTCCGCCTGCTAACTCCACCAAACCAGCAGCCGCCATGGCCGCTGCAGTCCCCGTCTCCGCTTGACAACCACCCTCAGCCCCTGAAACAGAAGCATTACGGGCCACAATGGCCCCGATGGCCGACGCCGTAAACAGGGCCTGGGTTAAGGCTTGATCGTCATACCCCTTGTTGGTTCCCGCTTGAACCAAGCCACCTGGCAAAATTCCGCAGGAACCTGCCGTGGGGGCCGCAACAATCTTACCCATGGAGGCATTCACCTCTGAAACCGCCATGGCACTGGCTGCACAAGAGAGCAGGGTGTCGCCGGAAAAGGACACCCCTTCTTTACCGAAGGCATGAAGGGCAACCGACTCCCCATTCAAGAGACCACCAATGGAAGGCTTGGGATCTGTCAGTCCTGTTTCTATGGCCTTTTTCATGACGTCTAAAGTTTCCCGCATTTGGGCCTCAATCTCTAAAACATCCACATCTGCCAGTTCAACTTCTCGCTTAATCATAACCTGGGCGATGGACAATTGGTCCCGGTCACAGACAGCCAGCAACTCTTCACCCGATCTAAACTGATAACTCATGGCGCCTCCTAACCAATCACCACAATATCCAAAATACCATTCACCTTGTTCCGGATGACTGGCAAGACACGTAGGTCAACCGACTCTTCCAACTCAACCACCATGGAGGCCTCCCCATGGCGCTCTTTTCTTGTACAATTTAAGGACACCACGTTCATCCCTAAGGAAGTCAGAATTCGGGTCACGCCCGAAATAACCCCCTCCTGGTCATGGTGGCGGGTAATGAGTACGGGATTGTCCCCACTAAAGTCGGTTTCAAATCCATTCACTTCCGTGACCCTAATACTTCCCCCTCCAATAGATGCGCCTTGAAGCGACTGGTCCTGGCCCCTCCCATTGGTCATTTCAATGCGAACGGTGTTGGGGTGGACGCTACCCAGGTCTGCTTCCACAAAGGTAAAGTCTAAGCCCCTTTCTTCAGCCAAGTGGTAGGCGTCTCGCAGGCGTTCGTCCTGCTCACCAATACCCATAACCCCAGCCAGCAAGGCCCTGTCGGTGCCGTGGCCCTTGTATGTTTTCGCAAAGGACCCATGGAGGTGGAAAGTTACCTTGTCCACCTGTCCTCCAGCCACCTTGTGGGCCATCATGCCCAAGCGGGCAGCTCCTGCAGTATGGGAACTGGAGGGACCAATCATGATGGGTCCTACCACGTCAAATGTACGATACTCTCTCATAAACACCTCCGATGGCGTTAGTATAACGGACGCTTCCCCTGTAATCAATCACTGGGATTGTCAGCTCATTGTCCTATTTTATCACCTCATAAAACAAGGGTGAGCCCCACTAGTTGGAAGCTCACCCAGATTTGTGTGATCGAATTGGTTGAGATTTTATTCTGTTTCAAGGCCTGCTGCGACCCGCACCATAACCTGGTGCTTTTCGTCCACCTTTCGATTGGCATGGAGCTTACTCCCCCTAAAGTGGAGGCAGAAGTGGCCGTCTACCGTATTGCCCTTGACGTCGTCAAAGTTATACCCGGTTCCAAAGCCCGCACTCCTGTTGCTTACTGTTTTCCCTTCAGGTTGGTTTTCCAGGCCAGCGTGGGGCATGCCATTGAGTGAAGCGGCAAAGACGCGTCCCTGGTGGTGGACAAGGACCGGCCTTCGAATCCAAGACCATTCTCCCCCCCACACGGACTTCATGATGGCAGCGTCATTCTTGGTCATGGGTTCAACATCAGAATGAACGCCCCCATAGGAGGCCTGCATATTCCAGGTTACACCGGTTCTAAAGTCTTCAATTACAAAGACAGTTTCCAGCTTGTCAATGAGGGTCTCCATGTCCGACCAGTAAATATACTCTCCGAACCGTCGACCTGCCGACCGGGTAACCGGAGGTGCCATGGCAATCAATTCTTGATTGGCCATAGCCATCAGGGTCTTCTGACCCGCCACGCCGTCGGCGTCTAAACCTTGGTCCTGCTGAAACAAGGCCACCGCCGCCTTTGTCTTTTCGCCATAAAAGAGGCTGGTTTCTTCTGTAAAATAACCCAGACGCATAAGGGCCTTTTGTAGGGTTACCACTTCGTCATGTTCCATGCCTGGTTTAAGGGTCTTCTGGCCCACAAAACCAAGAGGTCCCTTGGCCTGGCGATCGCTATGTAAAATGTAGCCTAACTCTTCGATTTTCGCCATGGTGGTCTCACCTGCAACCCCATCGGCAGTCAGTTGGTATTTGTCCTGGAAGGCCTTTACCGCTCCAGCGGATTTTTCCCCATAGAAGTCAGTCACTTCTTCCAGTTCAAGCACCCCTTCTAGAATCATTATACGCTGTAAGAGCTTGACTTCTTCATGCCTTGTCCCCAGCTTGTAGACCGGCTGGGTCAAGTGGCCCAAGTAACCCAAATCCATGAGTTTCTCTATGGTTTTCCCACCAACAACCCCGTCAGTGTCTAAGTTATACTTGGCCTGAAAGGCCTTAACAGCCTCTAGGGTCTGAGCGCCAAAATAGTCAGTTGACTCGTCCAGGTCCAGAACGCCATCCATCCGCAAGGCAGACTGGATTCGAAGGACGTCCTCGTGGGTGTCCCCCTTCTCATACTTGAGTAGTGCCAAACCGTCGGCAAACACCATGGTTGAACTGGTTAGGAGCAGGACACCTGCCACCACCAGTGATTTTATTTTTATCATATAGCCCTCCACATTGATTGAGCGGAATCATCCAACTTTATGGTATCACCATTGGTTTACATAATCAATAGAAATTGGAGATTCCTTCTATTGGTTCCACTCTATCAAATCACTTACCACCTTGGATGCCAGCAGAAGTCCCGAGACCGATGGGACAAAGGACATACTCCCCGGTGTCTGCTTACGGGGGTTGCTGGTGTTGGGGTCTAGATTCATGGGTTTCACTGGCTGTTCGTCCGAGAAGGCTACAGTCAATTTCCTAACCCCCCTGGCCTTAAGTTCCTTGCGGAGGACCTTGGCTAGGGGGCATGTGTGGGTCTTGTAGAGGTCGATCAGCTGGAACCTGGAAGGGTCCATTTTATTGCCCGTCCCCATACTACAAATAATGGGCACGCCCTTGTCCTTGGCCCGCACAAGGCCTCGGCCGTGAAAGACCCTACGCCTCCCACGCCAAAGACCGCCACGTGCGCATCCTTGAGTTTATTGAGTCCTTCTGTTCCGATTACCATTTCAGAACGGAGGAAGGTGTGTTTTTCAGCCATGCGTGACTCCTTTTTTTACAAGATGAAACCGTCCTTTAGCAGCCAAAGCCTCCAAAGGACGGTTAGTATGTTCTTACTCTGCCTGCTACTTGGAGTAGAGGTCAACAATCTTTAGAATGGTTTCTACAGCCTTGCCCATGGACTCCACTGGAATGTATTCGAATCTGCCATGGAAGTTATGACCACCAGTAAAGATATTGGGTGTTGGTAGACCCATATAGGACAGTCGTGCACCATCTGTACCACCGCGAATGGCCTTAATCAAGGGCTTGACCCCTACAGCCTCCATGGCTGCTTTTGCCGTGTCTACGATATGGATAACCGGTTCAACCTGCTCTTTCATATTGTAGTACTGGTCGGTCATTTGCAGCTCTACTGTTTCAGCCCCATACTTGTCATTGATAAAGTTTACAATGGAGGACATGAGGGTCTTTCTGTCCTCAAAGGTCTCACGGTTGTGGTCCCGGATGATATAGACCATCTCTGCCCGGTCCACATTGCCGTGGAGGTCATTCAAGTGGAAGAAACCTTCATAGCCCTCAGTTGTGGCAGGCGTTTCAGACGCAGGCAACATACCATTGAGTTCTTGAGCGATCAGTAGGGCATTTTTCATTTTGTTCTTTGCATAGCCCGGATGGATATTTCGGCCATTGATGGCAATCTTCACGCCAGCAGCATTGAAGTTTTCATATTCCAGCTCGCCGATTTGGCCTCCGTCGATGGTATAGGCAAAGTCAGCGTCAAAGGCTTCAACCTGAAAATGGTCAGCCCCTCGGCCCACTTCTTCGTCCGGTGTGAAGCCAATCCGAATGTCCCCATGGGGGATTTCTGGGTGGTCTAGGAGGTACTGGGCAGCTGTTAAGATCTCTGCGATACCTGCCTTATTGTCAGCACCCAGTAGGGTAGAACCATCTGTAGTAATGAGGGTGTTGCCCTTGTAGGCCAAGAGTTCAGGGAAGTCTTGTGTCCGCATGACAATTTCACCGTCTTGGCTCAAGACCAGGTCCCCTCCGTCGTAGTTTTCGAAGAATTTGGGCTGTACATCAGCACCAGAGAAATCTGGACTTGTGTCCATGTGGGCAATAAATCCGATTTTAGGTGCGCTTACCCCTTCTGTTGCAGGTAGCTTGGCCATGATATATCCATTCTCATCCAAGGAAACCTCATGGAGACCCATCTCCTTCATTTCTTGTTCCAGCACGGTCGCAAGATTAAACTGCTTGGCTGAAGAAGGTGTCGTGTCAGAATTGGGATCAGACTTGGTGTCAATTTTGACGTACTTGATAAATCGCTCTACTAGCAAATCGGTGTACTTTTTTTCCATTATGCGCCTCCTGCAATATCACTAATGAATGCTTCAAACTGATTGGCTATTGCCTTGTATAGGGGGTGGGACGCTGTGCCAAAGGACAGGTGGTCCACCTCTTGAATTGGAAGGACGTGAATGGAGGTGCCAGTTAAAAAGAGGCCTTCCATGTCCTTTAAGTCTTCCAATCGTATATCTTCTTCCCCATGGGGGATGCCTAGGATGTCCAGGGCCTCCAGGACCTTGTGTCTTGTGATCCCGCCCAGGACGTCTTTTCCCCTTGCTGTCACAACCCTTCCTTCTTTAATGAAAAAGAGGTTGGACCGACTTCCTTCTGTTATATGTCCCTTGCCGTTGACCAACAAGGCCTCCCAAATATGGTTGGTTTCCATAAGCTGGGCCACCTGGTCTTTGAGACTCCGGTGGAGGACCTTGGCCTCGGGGTTTTCTCTTTCAAGGGCCAGGGTCTGGGTGCGCACGCCCCTATCATACCATGACTCCGGAGGATATGTACTGACAACAGGATAAATCAACCACCTGGGTTGGTTCTCGTGTAAGTGGGCACATACGATTTTTAGGTTTTGACTGTCGATACCAAAGACGTCCGGAGCCAGGCACAGGTGGTTGGCCAGGTCCTTTTGCCAGGGTGTGTCCTGGATACCAAAGAGCTGGAGGGAGTGGCTGAGCCGGTCCAGATGTTCTTTGCCAAAAATGAGTTTGCCGTCAATGACCCGGATGACTTCGTATACAATGTCACCAAGAATCTCTTCTTGTAGGTCTTGGGGATGAACGGTTTTGATTTCACCTGTGTCGATGTACAAGGAACCTTGAATATCTAGTTTCATGCCGTTTCCATCCCTTCCTCAGCAACCCGGTGGGTCTTCCACTTGTCCCACTTGAAGGCCACAAAAATCACCAGGGCTTCTGTCACTTCACTGATCACCATGCCCAGCCAAAGGGTCCATACTGGCCACCCTAGGACCACCGCTGCCAGATAGCTAAAGGGCAGTTGAATGATCCACCTGGAAGCTATGCCTGAAATCAACATGGGCATATTCCAACCGGACCCGGTGAAAACAATCCCCAGGCCAAAGGTGATGCCCAGGAAGACCATGGAGAACATACCAATACGGATGAGCATGACCCCTTCGCTGATCACCTCCATGTTGTCGGTAAAAATCCCCATGAGTGGCTCAGCACCAAAGGCAGCCAGGCCTGTCAACGCCAGCATAACACCTACACCAAAACTGGCTGCAGTGATGGCCGTTTGTTTGGCCCGATCAATATTGTCCTGGCCAAGACACTGGCCAACGATGGTACTTCCGCCCATACTCATACCCAGGAGGGGCATGATCACAACGCCAAACATACGATTTACGATACTATAGGCCGCTACCACAGGGGTCCCATAGAGAGAAATCAATTTCAGAATGAAGATAGCCGACCCATTTCGGAAGACCATTTCCAGGCCTGAAGGGAGGCCAATGGTCAGTAGCTGCCTGTCCAGGGCAGGGTCCAGACGGAAGAGGCCCCGAATGGAGATTTTAATGTGGGTCCTGCCACTAATTAGGATATAGAAACCTGTTACAAAGGCAAAAAAGGTTGCTACAACCGTTGCCAAGGCTGCCCTATATACACCCAGACCAAGTCCAGGGATGACAAACTGGGTAAAACCTAGGTTGATGGGCAGGCTGTCAAACATAAAAATGGGGTCTAGTATAACGTTCAGGAGGGCTGAGGCCCCCATGAGATACATGGGCTTCTTGGAGTCTCCAATACACCGTAAGGCCGTATAGACCGTGTAAGAGGAAAACATGAAGGGTAGGAAAAACACCCGCACCCGTCCATACTCGAGTATGTAGTTAATGACCTCTGGGTCTTTCGAGAAAAAGTGGGCAAAGGGCTCCAGGGCAAACCAAAAGAGGACAGCAGCTATGGCTGCCATGATCCATTTGAAAGTTACGGTCTGCTCGATGGCCTTGCGGGTACCCTCCAGGTCCCCCTTGCCGTACCGCTGAGAAATAATTGATATGGAACTGACCCCAATAATTTCATTGAGGATGTCCACCAACCAAAAAATCGTAGCAAAAATCCCAACAGCGGCAACTGCTTGAAAGGAAATGCGCCCGATCCAAATCATGTCCACAAAGTCATATAGGGTGTGGGATAAAAAGCCCAGCATGGTCGGGACTGCCATGAATAATAAGTTACTTAGAATATTGCCTTTTGTTATGTCTCGTTTCATTGTCCCCCTCCTTGTCTCCTCCTATTGTAACCCTTTCTAAGTCAGCAAAACAGACCTATTTCAAAAAATTAAACGATCGTCAGAAGATCTTATCTTCTAACGATCGTTGAACTTGTTTGCACCTATTTTGCACTCATTCACACAAATTATTCGTTGCGAATGGCTTCAAGGGCTGAAAGACGCATGGCCCGTCG
Organism: uncultured Peptostreptococcaceae bacterium; assembly: GCA_964342805.1. Classification (GTDB taxonomy): domain Bacteria; phylum Bacillota; class Clostridia; order Peptostreptococcales; family Acidaminobacteraceae; genus CAYFHQ01. The sequence continues at coordinate 7,908 of CAYFHQ010000095.1, forward strand.
TGCAGGGTAGTAGCCCGAAAGAACACCTACCATACAGGAAAAGACCAAGGCCAGACCACTTAACCATAGGGGGATCACGGACATGGCACTGTCTGGAGCGCCGCCCATAAAGCCACCCATGAGCTGTAAGCCTGCTGTATTCATTAAGTGGGACACACCGTAGCTTAGGGCCAGGCCTGCCAGACCACCCAAGAGACCAATGAGGCCTGCTTCAAACAAGAAGAGTCTTTTGATGTCTCTTAGTTCAGCACCTAGGACCTTCATGACACCAATCTCCCTGGTCCGCTCGTAAATGGACATGATCATGGTGTTGGTAATGCCAAGGGCTGCTACAAAGAGGGAGACCCCTCCAATGGCAGCCAGAACCAAACGGATTCCCTTGGACTGCTCTTGCAGTTCCACTAGGATATCAGACAGGGACCAGACCTGTAGGCCTAGGGCCTTGATCGAGGCTTGGACATCCTGCACATTGGCGATGTCATCCACCTTCACCTTTACGGACCGGTATTTATCCTCTGAATTATTCCTTCGTCTGTTATTGTTTTGGTTGCCGTTGTTGCGATTTTTACGTTTATAGTTTTCTTGAATCTTGGTCAGGTCTTCCAGGTTCATGTAGACGCTGTAATCCGAATAATTGTCTGTTCGTTCCAGGATACCTGCAGCAGCCAGGGCCGTGCCCCGGCCTCGGTTTTGTGACCAGGCCTCGTCCTCCACAAAGAGGGCCAAACGGGCTTCCATTACATCTACTTCAACTTCTTTCCACTGGCGGCTACGGGGGTCACGGAAGCGGTTGACCGCTTCTGGACCGAAGACGATCTGGTTTTTCCGGTCGCCCGTCAGTCCTTCTCCCTCTGCCACTTTAATGTCAAAAGCCTTCATGTTTTCTGGGGTTACCCCATTAATACTGATGTTGGCTTCATATCGTCCTGTGGAAATCAGACCATAGATTTCAAAGACAGGCATTACCGCCTCCACATGGGCAAGGTCCTCCATGAGTTTGACTGCGTCATCATCAAGGGGAATGGTCTTTTCCGGCGGACTCTCCCCTTCTGGGTAGTAGCCACCAGCAGCATTGACCTCGATGGTCGTAATACTGCCCATTTGCTCCAGGTTCTTTTGTGTACTTTCCTGGAGGCCCACCCCAATGGAGATCATAATCACAATGGAGGCTGTGCCAATGATTACACCAAGGACTGTAAGAAAGGTTCTGGCCTTTCTCCGCCAGAGGTTTCGCAGTCCCATCATGATCAAATCATGACTACTCATCATCATCCTCCAGTTCCATCAGAAGCTGAGCTTTTTTCTTCCGACGGCGCCAAACAACAAAACCAATGACCGCTACAAGTCCAAGACCCCCAAGGATGTACATCCATTTTTGGTTGCCTTGACCTTCACCCTCAGGTCCAAGGTCTCCTGGCATAGGACCCAATTCTCCTTCACCAAAATCCTCTCCCGGGAAGCTTTCGCCACCAGATCCAGCAGAGATGAACATGGAAAAGGGCTTTCTCACTTCACTGGGATTACCAAGGGCGTCTTCAAAGGTAAAGACGATCTCCCCTTGAAGTTCACCTTCTTGGGCAGGGATCACTGTGCCGGCAAAGTAGTTGCTATTGCCAGACTCAAAGTTGCCAACAAAGTAGGAGGCATTTTGAGTAGGGAAGTCCCCTTCCAGTTTGACAAACATGTTGGCCATGGGCGCTCGACCCATGTTGTAAAATTCTACTTCAATATCCGTTGGACGACCCACAGTTGCGTCAAAGGGCACCATTGGATCAGAAACTTCTAAGCGGATCGGTTGGGACACATTGATCCCAATGCTTTCTTCCTCTTGGAAGGGCTTTTTCTGTGAGTCATAGGCATTGCCCTTGCCGTCCTCGTACTCCATTTTTAGGTTTAGGTTATAGGCCTTGACCTGGGCGTCCCGCTTGGTTTTCAAGCGTAAGACATAGTCTACCGTCTCCTGGCGACCAATCTTTTCAACAAAGAAGGAAGACGAAGAGTCCACAGGACTAAAGACGCCGTCATCAGAAGAAATAGACACCTTAATGTTCTTCACCATTTCATCAGCATTGGTGTTATACAGGCTTAGGGTAATGTCAAACTCTTCACCAGCCATAACCGACTCGCCACCAAAATCATAATTTTTGATCATAATCTTTGGCCGACCAAGACCCGCAGAACCCTTAGAAGAAATGCCTACGTACTCTTTTCGTTCTTTTGCGTCTGCTTCGCTTTCACCCTCGGTCTTATACCGAAGGGTAATAAAGAAGTCATTGTGGCCGGTTTGAATATCAGACTTGGCCAGGAAGTCGAAGGTCATGCTATGAACATCCCCTTGCTTGACCTCACGAATGACCTTTTTGGGTGCAGAAGTCGCAGCAAAATCACCTGGATAGGTAACAGAAACTTCTACCCAATCCGCCTCGATTGGTGTTTTGTTTTCAAAGTCAAAACTTACCGTAAATTCGTCTCCAGAGACAACAGACCCAGGTGCCTGGACATTTCGAACTTCCATGTCGATTGCTGAGCTGTCCTTCCCTTCAACATTGACATACATGGTGGATGTTTTTTCGTATTCGTTACCAACAGCATCAATATAAGTCATCTTTGCAGTCAGTTCATAAACACCTGATTTTGCTGTTGGTGCTGGTAGAAACTTAAAGTAGACACTGTCTTCATCTTTTGCCTTGATCAGGTCAATGGCCTTGGTGTCCACATCTTTAATGAGGCGTAGGCCATCCTTGGAAAATCCGTCGATGGTTACTCGAATATCCCGGGCTTCCAGCGTTCCCTTATTGGCAATCGTCAAAAGAATGGCGTCTTCCACACCTGCCACACAAGTTTCACCAACAAACCGATAGTCAGTGACACCTAGTATAGGTTCTACACCGCCATTTTCGATCTTGATATAGTACTTATCCGTTGAGCTAAAGCTGTCCCCCCAGCTGTTCTGGTAGGTTAGTTTGAGTTTTAGCTCATAGATTTTTGACTTGGCCAAAGGGGACACCGTCAGATTAAATCGGCCTGTACCGCCCTCTTTCTTGGTTACCTTTTCAGCAGACCCCACCAGCTTGGCATTTTCAATGAGGAAGGGGAGGTCTTTCGTTGAGTTTTCAAATGCGATTTCAACATTCTTAGCTGTGTAGGACGCATCATTAACGAGAGGGATGTCCAGTTCAATCACTTTTCCAGCTTCAAAGGACTGAACCTCACCATCGCCAGCGACTTTTACAACTGGCTTGTACTTTGTTGTGTCGGTTGGTGTACTAGAACCCCCAGAAGAATAGGTTGTTGCCTGGGTAACCGTAACCGTTTGTGTACCAATTGTGGACCCATTGTTCAAGAAGGTCAGGCTCAAGGAATTTCCAGTACCCACTCGTTTTAAGGAAACTGCCTTTGTTGTTGCTCCATTGGCCCCAAAAACAGCGCCTAGGCTGACCATGGGATTCCCATCAGACGAGACAAAGTCTGAGCCTCCAATTTGCATATAAGACGTATTCCCAGAGTGAACGGTTCCAGTAGAGTTCTGGGCGGTTACAGTTAATGTAAACACTTCATTCAACTGAATATCGTCATCGGACGATGTATAGCTTGTTACGATGATATCATTGGCACCCGCAAAACTCGCGCCCGGCACCAGGCCGATGACCATTACAATTGCGATCATCCATGGTAGTAGGTTTCTAACTTGTCTCCTGTGCATCTTGCACATACCCCCTTGTGTCATTGATCTCTATTTTTTCTACATTGCCGTCACGGATGTAGATCACTTTGTCTGCAAACTCGGCCACCTCACGGTCATGGGTAACCATAATCAAACATTGGTTGCGGTCACGGACCATTTTTAACATGATCCCCAGTACTTCGACGGTTGTTTTGGTGTCTAAGTTCCCTGTAGGCTCGTCGGCAAAAATAATGCTCGGTGACCCTACAAAGGCCCTGGCGATCCCAACCCGTTGTTGCTGGCCCCCGGACATCTGTGTTGGCTTGTGGAGGACATACTTTTTAAGCCCCACAGCCTTTAGCACAGAAAGGGCTTCTTTTTCTCTTTTTTCCTTTTTCACTTTTCGGAACATTTGAGGCAGTGCTACATTTTCCATTGCCGTTAGGGTCGGCAGCAGGTTATAGGACTGAAAGATAAAGCCAATGTGTTCCTGGCGGAATTTGGCCAATTGCTTTTCTGTCATTTGTGACACCAACTGCCCCTGCATATGGATGGTTCCCTTTGTGGGCTTCTCCAATCCAGCGATCATGTTGAGCAAGGTGGACTTGCCTGACCCTGAGGGTCCAAGGATACAGCAGACCTCCCCTTGAAAAATATCCAGTGAAACATCGTCAAGGGCCTTCACTTTTTCTTGGCCCACCCGGTAAATCTTACGCAGGTTACGGATTTTTATAGCTGGTTTATCTCCGATAAGGCTCCCCTCCTTTCACCTTTTTCTCACTTACCTTTATGGTCTTCTTTCTCTCAAAAAAGAAACCCTTGTCCCTAGGGGACAAAGGTTTCATCATTTAGAAATTACCTTCCGTATAATGGTAGCATAAAAACTGTAGCTAAATAGTTACAGTACCATGAAAGTTTCCTTACATTCCAACAATATTCTGTACACAAGGTGTACAAGTCAAATTATTGACGAATTGGCAGTTCAATGGTAAATTGTGTCCCTTCTCCCCACTGGGTTTCCACAGATATCTCCCCACCGAGAGCCTCCACACTATCTTTCAAAATACTCATGCCCAATCCACGTCCTTTTTGTACGTCAGGGCGGTCAATGGTGGTAAATCCAGGTTCAAAAATTGTCCGCAAAAGCGCATCTTCCGTGAGTTGGACACCCACTGTCGCAGAGGATACTCGGTTTCGAAGCTGGTCACGATTGATCCCCCTGCCATCGTCAGAGATTGTAAGGGTCAATACCTGCTCCACCTTGGTGCAGGAGACCGATATACAGCCTGCTTCAGGTTTGCCGGCTTCTATCCGTTCATCAACGGTCTCAATACCGTGGCTAATGATGTTTCTGAACAAGTGGTTGAGGTCCTTAAAGACTTCCCCATACATGGACCGGCGGAGTTCGCCGTCCTCGATATCATATACGATGGGCTGGATCTTCTTGCCTTCCTGTCTGGCAATTCGCATGGCATACTCCTGGAAGGGCAGGAGGGCCTGTCTAATGGTCAACCAGTCTGTCCCTTCAACAACCTCTTCAAACTGCTCAATGGCTTGGTGGTTATCGCTTTTCTCCAGTAGGCTTTTGAAAGCCAGTAAACGCTCTGGAAGGGGCCTGCTTTTATCCGTGTAACTATCAATATTAATTCCTTCCATTTGCTCCAGATCACGAATACGACCCCGGTGCCTCTGGGCGTCATTTTGGATTTTGAACCACGTTTCCAGGGTGTCTGGCCCAAGCGGGCTTAAGTCAAACAAGGCCGTTTCACTTTGGTGAATCCACTCCACAACTGGATCGAAGGCAAACACACTGAAGTTGCCTTTAAATTTGTGTAGGGTTTTTTGGATTTCAAGGACGCATTGATTCAACTCCTCCTGCGATGACTCCTGACAATCCAAGTCCCGCTCCCAAAATGCGATATAATCCCGATTGAGCTGGATGAAGGACTCCATGTCAGACAACATTCTTGACCGCAAGTGCTGCTGGCGGTCTTCCTCTTCCAACTGTTTTTTTAGTCGTACTTTTTCAGTAATATCCGTCAAAATAATCATGAGAAAGGGCGGATCGGCTTCCCTGATCCACCGATACTCAATATCAGCAGTACGGTCTTGAAACTCCCGTTGCAAGGGAAAGAGGTTTATGTATCCTTCTCGCTTACTTTCTTCTTCCACTTGAAAAATCCGTCCCATTATTTGGTCAAAAAAGTCCTTTTCCTCTGGATCCTTTGACAACAAGTCGGACACACGTCGACCAGAAGGGACCTTGCCGATGATCTCCTCACTCCGCTTGGAGTACTCCGGTTTCACATATCCCGTATGGTCCACATAGAATATCCCCTGGTCACCATGGTCCAGCAAAAGCTTGACCTCCGCACTCCGCTGGACAACCTTTTGATCCAAAGAGGCATTTAAATCAATGAGTTTTTCCTTGGACGCAGTCAGGGCCAGGTTTTTTTCTTCCAAATTGACTGAATAGGCCTGGAGTTTCACTGAAAGTTCTCGGTTGAGATTAAAGGCGTCCGAGTAGCGAATACCAATGGCAAGGGCCTGAGAAACTAAAAACACAAAACTACCACTGCTGGTGGTCGTGACGCCCGGCCTGTAAATCCACTCTAACAACCATAGGGTCAACATAAATACAAGACCCAGGAAAGAAAGGATCATACCTGTGTTTTTCTGTCTTAAGCCCCAAACGCCTAAGACAAGCAAACTGGCGGCTACCAACCACTGGACACCCAAAAAGATGCGCTCTACCGCAACGCC
>CAYFHQ010000096.1:0-14279 GCA_964342805.1 uncultured Peptostreptococcaceae bacterium
TTATGGACAAAGTAAAACGCCGCCCTTCTATTTTGAAGGACGACGTTTGTCACTCTGTATGGGTGGTGCATTGGTTAACTTACGATATTACAGCTTCACCTGGTCTAGAATAGCCTTTTCACGGGCAATTGCACGGGCTTCTAGTTCTTCAACTTCCTTTGTTACTTCTGCAACAAAAGCCTCATCCTTAATGGAACCTAGGTTAATCTTTACGTTGTATAGGGCACCTAGAACTGCTGTACGACACATCATAGCCGCAACAGCACCATCTGTTACCGCATTGCTGTTTCCACGTACAACTACTGCTTCAATCCAGTCCAGGATACCAGCAGCCGTTTTTGCTGTGTCCAGTGGAACACTTGCTGCGTACTTCATACCTTTTTGAATGGCAGCTGTACGGGCAGCTTTTTCTTCGTCAGTTTCCTTAGGCATTTTGAAAGCCTTCATTACGTCGTCGAAAGAAGAAGCGTCTTTGTCAACTAGTTCTACAAGCTTTACCTTGTAAGCAACAACCTCTTCAGAGATTGTTTTCATTTCTTCCTGAACGTCTTCGTACTTCTTTTTACCGATTGTAAGATTAGCAACCATTTCAGTCAGGCCTGCAGCAATACCGCCTGCAAGGGCTGCAATCGAGCCACCGCCTGGCACTGGCGCGTCTGAAGCTGTCTTTTCAACGAAATCTGTTACACTCAAATTTACTAACATGGTGTTTCCCCCTTATGATCTTTTATCGAATATCATGGAAAGCATACCCTACACAGGTTTGTGTAGGATATGTAGACTCTTTACAAAATTTCAATGGCGTCACGGTCATAAATCATACGACCCGCCTTCACAACCTTTTCTACCGTGGTCACCCCAATGTGGTAAGGCAGGAATCGGAAGGATGGGAACTCATGGATAACCACGTCACCTTCTTTACCTTCATCAATGGAACCCACACGGTCAGCACGGTTGACAGCTGCTGCTCCGTTAATGGTAAGGGCTGTGATTGCCTCTTCCGTTGTCATACCCATCTTCAACGTGGCCAGGGACAGGATCAGCGGAACAGACTCCGTAAAACAAGAACCTGGATTAAAGTCTGTGGCCAGGGCAACTGCACAACCCTGGTCGATCATGTAACGGGCACGGGCAAAGGGCTCTTTTAGGCTGTAAGCCGTTCCAGGAAGGATTGTCGCCACAACACCGGCTTTCGCCATCTTGGCAATCCCTTCATCAGAGGCCTGTAGCAGGTGGTCAGCTGAAGCCGCACCAACTTCAGCAGCCAGTTCAGCACCACCCAGTTGAACGATCTCGTCAGCGTGGATCTTTGGCGTCATGCCAAATTCTTTACCGGCTTCTAGCATACGTCGGGACTGGTCAACAGTAAAAACATTCTGCTCGCAGAAAATGTCACAGAATTCAGCTAGGTTTCTTTCCTTCACGGTTGGTAGGACGTCCTTGATAAAGTACTCAATCATTTCGTCTTCCCGACCCTTGTACTCCTTGGGCACTGCATGGGCACCCAGGAAGGTGGGAACAATATCAATGGAGTGGCTTTCTTGCAAGGAAGCCATGGCTTCCAGCTGTTTGATTTCCGTGTCAAACTCAAGTCCATAACCGGACTTGCCTTCCACTGTTGTTACACCAAACCGGATCATGGAGTCTAGGCGTTTCTTGCCTACAGCGATTAGCTCTTCTTTTGAAGCAGCAGCTGTTTGACGTACAGAATTCACAATACCGCCGCCCCGCTCCATAATGGATACATAGCTGTCTCCCGCTAGACGCCAGGAAAATTCTTCAGCCCTGTAGCCACCAAAAATGAAGTGGGTATGGGAATCAACGAAACCAGGCATCACAGTTTTGCCTGTACAATCAATGACTTCAACACCCTCAGTGGACACGTGGCTCAAAACATCCTTTGTAGGTCCTACTTTTTGAATCATGCCGTCAACAATGTAAACTGCACCATCTTTGATTATGCCCAGATCATTCATGGCTTCTGGACCTTTTTTTGCCTCAAAACCACTACACGTCACCAGCTCCTCCGCATGGATGAGCAGGATTGTACCTTTTTTCTTCATCATCATTCTCCATTTCATAGTTTACTGCGGATCAGCATAGCAAAATGCCGTCAATAAAACGTCATTGCCCCGGTCGTAGTTTTTCCGTCAAAACCTTGATCATGTCCGCTGCCATGGCTGGCAGGTCATACTTAGGCTTCCAGTCCCACTGGTCTCTGGCTGCACTGTCATCTAAGCTATTGGGCCATGAGTCTGCAATGGCTTGTTTGACTGGATCAACGTCATAGTGGAGCTTAAAGGATGGAATGTGTTTTCGAATTTCGCCAGCAAGCTGGTCTGGATCGAAGCTAAAGGCAGTGATATTAAAGGCATTGCGGTGGGTCAGACGCCCTGGGTCCGCCTCCATTAAGTCAATGATTGCGTCTAGGGCATCGGGCATGTACATCATGTCCATGAAGGTGCCTGCTGCAATGTTGGATGTAAACTGGCCTGTTTTAATGGCCTCGTAGAAAATATGTACGGCATAATCGGTTGTCCCGCCACCTGGAAGGGCCCCGTTGGAAATGAGGCCTGGATAACGAACCCCTCGGGTGTCCACCCCATAACGTTTGTGGTAGTAGTCGCAAAGCAGTTCCCCAGCTACCTTGGAAACCCCATAAATGGTATTGGGTCTTTGGATGGTCTCTTGGGGAGTCAGGTCGGCAGGTGTAGAGGGACCAAATGCTGCAATTGAACTGGGTGTAAAAACGGCGAGATTGGACTCTCTGGCCAGTTCAAGGACATTGTAGAGGCCATTCATGTTTACATCCCAGAGGAGTTGGGGCTTGGCCTCCCCAATGGCAGACAGGATTGCTGCTAAGTTGACTATCGTATCGACTTTATATTTGGCTGCCGCCTTGGCCAGTTGGGCGCCATTGGTTACATCTATTACCTCATAGGGTCCGTTGGCGCAAACTGGATGATCGGGAATATGTCTAAGACCACTGGCAATGACATTGTCCTTGCCATAGGCCTTCCGAAGCAAAGCAGTGATTTCTGTTCCAATTTGACCCATTGATCCTGTTATCAATATCTTCTTCATTGGTTTTCCTTTCCAAACTGAATGCCTACCTCTTCCTTTTACCCATTTGGAGAAAAATGTTATCACATGCGTATTCAAATCTCCCTCTAGCAGGTATAATAAAGTTAGTATAACTCATAAAATATACATTTTGGGTATACATTAAAAAAGAGAGACTTCTTCGCTGAGATATTTTCGATTCCCGAACATTTTCTTGGCCAATAGAATTTGGAGGCAAAATAGTGTATAATATTCAAGCGTTTATTGACTCCATGGGCGTTGAAAAAGAGGACGCAAAACCCTTGTTTGACGCTTATTTGGAAGAAATGAAAGACATGCTCGTGCAATTACACGCTGCCAATGAAAAGAGTGACATTGACCAGCTGACACGGATCATGCATAATGTCAAAGGCATTAATGCAAACCTGATGGTAGAACCCCTACTCCAGGTGGCCAGTCAGTATTACAAAGATCTACAAGACCAAACAGCTAACGACCACGCAAGTCAAATTACTGCGCTAGCAAACCACTACGAGGAAATTGCAGCAGTCATTCAAGCGTTTTACCAATAGACATATAGATCAGTAAACTCTTATCCTTGAGGTGACCAACACTATGGAAAACGAAAAGCGTATTCTCATTGTTGAGGATTCTCCAACTGTCATAGAGCAAATGAAACTATTCCTAAGTTCTACCAACATCCAAGTTTTCAATGCAGGTAGTGAGTTTGGCATGCTGCAATCCATTGAACCATACGGTCAACTGGTGGACTTAATCATTATGGATCTAACCCTAAAGAGTGAAAATGGTATGGACCTCATTCAAACCATCCGCGCCAATGACAAATACAGCCAGATCCCTATCATTATTGTGACAGAGCACGCAAAGCAAGACCTGGTCCTCCAGGCTAAAAAATTCAATGTGGCTTCCTATATCAAGAAGCCCATCACAAAAGACAATTTCTTGAATCGGATCGGAACCGTTCTTGGTCAAGAACTTCTGACTTCGACGCAAGCAAATGAATAAGGGTGAAAAAAATGAAGACTGTAAACAAGCGCGAAATTTATTTCATGCTCACCTACACAGGGTCTCTTCTCAGTCGGATCATCAAACGGGTAACCCGAAGAAGCTACACCCACGTATCTCTGGGCTTAGACCCAGGGCTTAAAGACGTGTACAGTTTTGGACGAAAACGCCCTAAAAATCCGATCATAGCAGGCTTTGTGCGGGAAGATATTAAAGACGGTGTTTATAAGGTTTTTGAGAACACCACTTGTACTATCCTGACCTATGAAGTCAACGAGGAACAGTACAAAAAAATCCAAGGGAACATCGAACGATTCGAAATGGACAAGGACAGCTACCGCTACAACTTCCTAGGCCTTTGGTTTGCCAGTGTTGGCCTCACCTTCAACCGGGACAAGCACTACTTCTGCTCCGAGTTTGTAGCAACTATTTTGGAAGACTCCGACGTGGAACTCTTCGACAAGCCCACATCCCTGGTCAGCCCTGTTGACTTTATGGACTGTGAAGAACTCACCCCTGTTTATGAGGGGGAACTGAGTAAACTAGAACCGGAAAATATGAAGCCGCTCTAGGATAGACTCACACTTATTATCAAGGCAAATAGCAGTATTTATAAACACTCATTTATGGCAACACACATTCATTTATCTGAACTTATTTGGACTATTTGTCCACAACATCTTATTGATAATCTGAAAGGACCACTTTCCTAGAGAAAGTGGTCCTTTTATCGTTCTTGTTAGCTTTTTAGAAGTCAGCCTGCTTAGGCGTACGTGGGTAAGGAATGACGTCTCGAATGTTACTAATACCCGTTAGGTACATGATTGCACGTTCGAAACCAAGACCGAAACCAGCGTGCTTGACACCACCGTACTTACGAGTGTCCAGGTACCACCAGTAGTCTTCTTCGTTCAGGTCTAGTTCAGCCATACGGGCCTTGAGGACATCCATTCTTTCCTCACGCTGAGAACCACCAATCAGTTCGCCAACACCAGGAACCAGAAGGTCCATGGCTGCAACTGTCTTGTCGTCATCGTTCATCCGCATGTAGAAGGCCTTAATATCCTTTGGATAGTCCGTTACAAAGACTGGACGGTTAAAGACTTCCTCTGTCAGGTAACGCTCATGCTCCGTTTGCAGGTCGGCCCCCCACTCTACAGAGTATTCGAACTCACGGTCAGCCTTTTGTAGCAGGTCAATGGCCTCTGTGTAAGTACAACGGCCAAAGTCTGAGTCCAGAACGTGCTGTAGACGCTCAAGTAGTCCCTTGTCAATGCGGGAATTGAAGAAGTTTAGTTCCTCAGGACACTTCTCCATAACGTACTGGATAATGAACTTAAGCATGTCTTCCGCCAGTTCCATGTCCAGGTTGAGGTCTGCAAAAGCGATTTCAGGCTCGATCATCCAGAACTCTGCCGCGTGACGGGCTGTGTTGGAGTTTTCCGCTCTGAATGTTGGGCCAAATGTGTACACATCTCGGTAGGCCATACAGAAGGATTCAACGTTTAGCTGGCCTGAAACCGTTAGGTTGGTTTCCTTGCCGAAGAAGTCCTGCTTCTCGTCCAGCTTGCCGTCTTCAGTCATCGGCAGGTTATTCAGGTCCATGGTTGTAACACGGAACATTTCACCAGCACCTTCACAGTCACTTCCTGTAACGATTGGTGTATGAACATACACAAAGCCTCTGTCCTGGAAGAACTTGTGGATAGCGTAGGCAGCAACCGACCGTACACGGAAGGCAGCATAGAAGGTATTTGCCCTTGGACGAAGATGCGCGATCTGACGCATGAACTCGAAGCTGTGGCGTTTTTTCTGGAGTGGATAGTCTCGGTCTGAATCCGCCTCTAGCTTGACAGCAGTAGCCTTGATCTCAAAAGGCTGCTTAGAGTCTGGTGTCACAACAAACTGACCTTCTACCACGATTGCACTGGCAATGGTAAACTTGCTGATTTCCTCAAAATTATCTACCACTTCATTTTCAAATACGATCTGTACATTTTTGAAGTAAGTTCCGTCGTTCATTTCAATGAATCCAAATGCCTTGGACGAACGTAGGGTTCGTACCCAACCACTCACCTGGATTTGTTGTCCATCATACTTGGATGGATCTGCAAATAAATCACGAGTCAAAGTGTTCTGCATGATTTTCCTCCTCCTAATAAAAAAAGCCCATCATCGCTCTACGATAAATCGTAAAGGGACGAAAGACTACTTCCGCGGTACCACCCTGTTTGCGCACTGCGCCTCTTGGTGACCAACTGGTCTGTCGGGTAACGGTCGACACCGTTCAAGCCTACTCACAAGGTTTTCGGTTGAATTCTCCGGGGTGTTCTTCACACTGTCATCAGGACCGGTCTCTCACCACCACCGGCTCGCTAAACCCTACATACAGGCTACTTTTCCCCATCAACGAAGTTCCATATGGATCTCTATTCACGGACAATTATAATACATGGCAACCCATGTGTAAAGCACCATGTCCCTTGCCCTCAGGCCCCAATTGGCATTATAATACTATTATGGTGTGATTAAAAGGAAAGGGGACTCGTTCATGACGATATTGAACGAAATTTTGCAGCAGCTTGTGGTGATTTTTTCAGCAACAAGCTTCGTGCTGGCAGCTTTTTTATCTCCTCTAAATCCCTATGCCAAGCGCTTGGGCTTCACCTTGCTCTTGCCTGCCGCATTCATTGGATTTGGTAGCTACTTTGCCAGCACCCTGGATATGAACCAGATGTCCGTCTTGGCACTACTGGGCACCGCCATCTTGCTATTAGTGCTGACCATTTCGAGAACCACATTTCAGACTGACCAACAAATGCTCCTTGCTGTGATCCTGTTTACAGGTCTTGGTGCCTTTGTCATCAGTCAGGTCCAAGAAACCCTCGCAGACATGAATAACAGTCAGGTTTTCTCTATTCTTGGCATTGTCATCTATCTTATGACTGTTTTTCTACTCTACAGGCAAAAAAAGTCTCGGGACTGGATGTGGCTCAGCTTTTTCTTTGTGGCCATGCTGGGGCTTAGCTACAGAGACATAGGACAACTGGACACAGGCGCATATGCCCTTATGACGGCAGGCGCTGTGCTCTTCATGCGGTCTATACTCACAGACTATAACTTCCTACAGTCTTTAGACAATGAAGAACGAACACGAATTATGGAAGAGTTTGACGAAGAAGTAGAAAAAGAAGTTCGCCGTCGTACCTTCCACATTGAACGAAGTAAAAAACATGTTATCGAAAAATCCAGAACCGACAACCTGACCAAGGCCCTCACCAAAAAGGCCCTACTGGATTTTATGGAAGAATGTATTCACGACAAACGTATTCGTAAGTTTTCCATACTCATGTTTGACATCGACAAATTCAAAACACTCAACGACACCTATGGCCATATCACCGGTGACAACTGCCTAAGGCAACTGGTACAGATCGCTATGAACACCCTACGTGACGAGGACGCCATTGGCCGCTACGGCGGCGACGAGTTCTTTATCGTCCTTCCCGATCAACATGCACGGGAAGCCAAGATAGTGGCCGACCGCTACCGGGAACGGATCATGAAAAACACCTCTCCTCCCTATACCATCTCCATTGGTATTGCCAGCTATCCCTGGGACGGAGAGTCTGTGAAGAAACTCATAGAAGTGGCTGACCAAGGCCTATACAAGTCCAAGGAACAGGGCCGTAACAACGTGTCCTACACTGGCTACTTGAACATAGACGCAAAGTTCAAGGACGACGAGGACCAAGAAGTAGACAAAGAATAAAAATGAGCCTTACTGGGGATCAACTGACACCCAGTAAGGCTCTTATTTTACTCAAAAATCTTTTTGACCATATTCAGCTTGCCCTTGGTATAGGGTGGATACTTCAAATGTAGGTCAATTTTAGTCCCCCGCTTCATCCAAGACTTGGCATGGGAGAAGGTTTCAAAACTGAACCAACCATGGTAACGCCCCATCCCAGAACTTCCTACCCCGCCAAAGGGCAGGTGGTGGTTACTCATATGGGACAAGACGTCATTGATGCAGCCCCCACCAAAGGACAGGGACCCCAAGATCAATTCCTGGTGGCCTTTATCCTCAGAGAACAAATAGAAGGCCAGTGGCTTGTCCTTGTCCTGTAAGAGGGTAATAATGTCCTGGAAGGTCTCATAAGTCAAGATCGGCAGGACTGGACCGAAGATCTCGTCTTGCATTACAGGATCTGTCCACTCAACATGGTCGATCAGAGTGGGTTCCACCAAGAGGCTTTCCCGGTCGTAGCGGCCGCCATAAATCACATTGGCCGACTCAATGTAGTTGGCCAGTCGCATGACATGCTTCTTGGAGATAATGGTCCCATAATGGTCATCCTCCAAGTCCTTGCCATAAAACTTTTGCATCCATTCGGTCATATAGACAATAAGCTGGTCCTTGACTGACTCATGGACCAAGAGGTAGTCCGGTGCCAGACACAACTGGCCGGCATTTTGGAACTTGCCCCAAACAATTCGTTTGGCTGCAATTTCAAGATTTGCGGTTTTGTCTACTATACAAGGGCTCTTGCCACCCAGTTCCAGGGTCACAGGGGTCAGGTTTTCCGCTGCAGCCCGAAGCACAGCCTTGCCCCCCTCCTTGCTTCCAGTGAAAAAGATATGGTCAAAGGGCAGGGTCATCAAGTCTGAGGCTACCGCCCTATCCCCACGGACAACGTGAACGTATTCCTCTTTAAAATTATTATTGAGCATGGTCTCTACCAGGCTGGCCACATGGGCGGTCTGCTCAGAAGGTCGAATAATGACCGTGTTGCCTGCAGCCATGGCACCTACCAGGGGCAGGAGGACCAGGTGAACCGGATAATTCCATGGGGCCATGACCAAAACCGTTCCCTTGGGTTCATGGACATAGAAACTATCTGCAGGAAAATGCACCTTGTCCGTGTGGACCTTTATGGGTTTGACCCATTTGGGTATGGACCGAATGGCATTGTCGATTTCCTGTAAGATCAGTGCAACTCCAGACACATAGGACTCGAAGGCGGGACGGTTTAAATCCACAGCCATGGCATCCATGATGTCCTCCTCATGGTCTAATACTACTTTTCGAAGGAGTTGGAGCTGTAATATACGAAAGTCAGGGTCCTTGGTTAGGCCTTTCTTAAAATAGGCTTGTTGCTTTTCAAATGTCGTCATGGGTGCCTCCTTAAGAAATATTCCCCTTCTTCATTTGATAGAGCTTCATTCGAGTTTGAACTTTTTCCCTGGACAGTGGTTGTTCCAGGGTGGTGTCAAAGCCAAGTTCAATGGCCTTTTGTCTTTGTTCCATTTGGTCCCCTTGGACAATGGCTACGGAGAACCATTTTTCATTGAGCCGTCTAATTTGGTCCAAGTCCCTTTCTGACCATTCCATGTCCATGCGGATAAAGGCTACCGGTGGTAGGACCTCGTTGGGCAGGGGCAGGGCCTGGACCTGCTCCACTTGAATATGGAGGGTTTGAAGCAAGAGGGATAATACGGTAGACCCCACCTCTTGATTTTCAATGACCATGGCAGTTACTCCAGACGCATCCATTGGCATGGCGTCTTGGGAAACGATATTTTCCTTTAAGTGGGCTGGATTGAGCTTTTCCACCTCATACAAGGGAAGGTTCAGCACCAACATCCGTTCCTTGTGTAGAATTTCCCCGTCCATTTGCTTGGCAACCATCTTTGGAATGACCAACTGTTCCTCATTGACCTGGGCATCCCCTTGTTGGCCAATGGACATACGAACCGTCAAGGTATGGTCCAAATACAAGAAAAGGACTCGAATATCGTTGACCCCTTCCGTTTGGAAGGTTGCAGACAGCATACTGGTCAGCAGGTGGAGCATTCTCGTTTTGTCACCAATTAGCTCACTTGGTACAGCGTCATGCTTGTCCATGGCAAACTTAATGTCTGCACTGGACAAGAGGTGGCCATACATCTTATCCATAATGTCCATGATCCGGTCGATCTGGATCACATCGGTCTGGATTTCAAAAGGAGACCCTTCCGAAACTGAATACTGGACAAACTCGTCAATCTGATTGGACAAACTCACCACAGACTCCCCAAGCACGTCAATATCGCCCCGGTGGTCCTTGAAGGCCGGCTGGTTACCCAAGTACTCCGTCATGCCCTTGATCCCTTGCAGGGTGGCAGTTACGTCCTTGCGGAGGGCCCCGGTAAACATGGCCTTGGTCAGCTGCGCATCTTCTGCTTCAGCCTTGGCATGCTCGTATTTCAAAGCCGTTTCTGAGATTTCTTCTGAGTAACGGTTGAGCTCAATTTCCATTTTTACAAAGTAGCGAGACAAGACAAAGATCAGGGCCAGGGCCACAACATTGATCATAAGAAACTGACCAAAAGCAGTGTTGACCGGCTGATAAACAACGTCCTGTTCCACCACAACCCCCATGGTCCAACCGGTGGAGGGTAGCTGCTTCAAATACACCAAGAGGGTTTGCCCATTATGGGTAAAGGAGATCACCCCGTTGCCCACCTCTGTCCCACTTTGGATTTCGTGGAAGAAGGGCACCTCTGTGATCTTCCGGGTAATGTAATTGGTGTTGGGATGGGACAAGATAAATCCATTCTGGTCATATAAAAATCCGTAGCCGGAATTGGACACTTGCACCTGGGTCAACTCATTCTTCAAGGTGTCCAGGAAAATGTCCTCCCCGATCACCCCTTCCAGTTCCCCAGTGGGTCCGTAGAGGGGGGCGATGGCCGACACCGTGAACTCAAAAGAATCTGCGTCCACATAGGGGGTCGAAAAACCGAGCACCCGGTTCTCCATGGCCTCCTTGTACCAGTCCCGCTTACGGGGATCGTACTCCTTGCCGGGCACCCAGGTGCCACCGGTCAAGAAGCGGCCATCCTTGAGACCCACAAAGGGGCGGTCCACATAGTTGTCGTCTGCGTTGACCTGCAAGTAGGGATTGTCCGTCGGGTACTGGGCCAAATCATCGATGCCATTTTGCCGTACCCAGGAGACCAAAGTCCTGAGGACAGAAGCCTTGTTCATGAGCCAGCCGTCCATTTGGGACACGTGGTTTTCCGCCGTTAACTGCATGTCCAGGTGTATACTATTTTGCAACTTGTCCTTAAAACTCACAAAACTTAAAAACGTAATCACAACAATGATGAGGCATATGATCAATGCAAATGTCTGTGTGTTTTTCGCCTTCATCCTTGCCCTCCCTATCTGTATTCTGGATCATCGGCATAGCCGTGGATTTTCCATTCTCCATCCACTCGGCGGGCCTCATAAATCCAGTGATACTCCAATACTTCCTCTTCTTCACCGGTGATTTTCACAATTTTTTCGTAGACCCTTAAATTGGCCACGTCTCCCTGGATGGTCACGCGGTTGACCACCATCTCGTCAAATCGTTGTTTGCTGATCCCCCGCTTGTACTGGGCCACAACCTTGCTGGCAAAACCGTCGGGGGTTATAAAGTTCTCAATCTCTCTTGTTCCTTCATTTACATATGCCACCCAGGCCTTGTTGAAGGACTGGACTAAGTCCCTGAGCTGGCGTTCGTCTTCTTGGGGATCACGGTCCGGGGCCGTTGAAATTGGAACCCCATTGATTTGACCCTCCCCCTCTTGAGACGTACTGGACGACTCCACACCTTCATTAGAAGATGCGCCCTGGCCAACCTCCTGGCCCACGGGCATTTCTGTAACTTGGATTCCTGCCCAGGCTTCTGTCAGGTCATAAGAAACAGGAATGGCTTCATTATCATATAAGAGGACTTTCTCAAAATGAACAACACCCTTGCCCACTTGCAAGACCCGCTCCTCAAAATAAGCAGAACCCACGCGGTCATAGCGGACCTTATATTGAAGACCCTCAGTTTCTTCAATCACTTCCGTGATCTCACTCTGGACCGCATGTTGACGGCCAGCAGAGTCATAAACCACTTCTGACCAAGTCGTCCCTTCGGTTAATGGGAGCTTGATTAGGGTGAGTTCCGAGTAGTCTGAGTCCATTAAAGGACTGTTGCCTTGCTTTTGGATAATGGCCTGGTCGGTCAGGACATAATCCAGGGTAAAGAGGAAGTCAGCCTGGACCTCTCCAACAGACTGGTCCATGACCTCGCCGCTGACCCGGAAGATCAACTGGCTTTCCGACCCAAACACTTCTGTGAGGGACATCCGATGCTGATATTCAGCCGTCCCATCATAGAGCCAGGTGTGGGGTTTGTCAGGCAACAAGGCCCGTAACTCTTCACTATAAGGCAGGGTGACCGGTGCCGGTTCCAATGCCGTTTTTATACTTTGAACTGCAGAACATCCACTGAGTAACAAGGTCACCCAGAGGAGGCATAGTATCATTCTTTTCATTACCCGCTTCTCCCTCATGCTTACACTTACATACGCTTCTATTGTACCCTTTCTCAGGCAGATGCGGTATCTCCTATTACTTCTTTATCTGATACTGGATTCCCTTCCCAAAGTTTGGCAAAAAAGTTCGACATTTTTCTCTGTATATTTTCCACAAAGGTCCCAGGGCACAGGTAGTCAGCACTTAGGAAAATTCGAAAATCATCATCTTTCATCAATTGAAATATGAAGTTTCTGTAATGTACCTATTTTTAAACACATCAGGGGTAGATCGTGTTAAAATAATAACGTGATTTCAAAGGGTTATAGTCGGTAAACCTATAAAAAATGATAAATACCAGCCAGTCATGGTCAACAAAGTCTTTGTTGATCTAA
This sequence comes from uncultured Peptostreptococcaceae bacterium, assembly GCA_964342805.1. Lineage (GTDB taxonomy): Bacteria > Bacillota > Clostridia > Peptostreptococcales > Acidaminobacteraceae > CAYFHQ01. Next base: position 12,823 of record CAYFHQ010000096.1, read on the forward strand.
TTTTCACTCAACTCCCGTTAAGAAATTAACGCATGGTCGTGGAGTTGTGGGATTGCATACACTGGCCCAAGGAGGTAAACATGCACTTTGATTTGAATGAAGAGTATGTACTGCTTCGGGAGTTGTATCGTTCGTTCACAGAAGCTGAGGTTAAACCCCTAGCTGAAGAAATTGACGAAGAAGAACGCTTCCCGATCGAAACAGTACAAAAGTTAGCCAAGTATGGTTTTATGGGCATTCCATTCCCTAAGGAATACGGTGGCGCTGGGGCAGACAATCTCGCCTACGCCATGGCTGTTGAAGAACTTTCCAAGGCTTGTGGTACAACAGGGGTCGTTGTTTCCGCACACACGTCGCTTTGTGCTGCTCCCATTTACGAGTTCGGTACAGAAGACCAGAAGCAAAAGTTCTTGGTTCCCCTGGCAAAGGGTGAAAAGATTGGTGCATTTGGCCTAACAGAGCCCAACGCAGGTACGGACGCCGCTGGTCAGCAAACAAAGGCTGTCCTGGATGGTGACGAGTACATCCTAAATGGCTCCAAAATCTTTATTACAAACGCTGGCTATGCAGAGGTATACATCATCATGGCCATGACAGATAAAGCCGCTGGCACCCGTGGTATTTCTGCATTTATTGTAGAAAAAGACACACCGGGCTTCACCATCGGTAAAAAAGAAAAGAAAATGGGTATCCGAGGTTCAGCCACTTCTGAACTGATCTTCGAAGACTGCCGCATTCCAAAGGAAAACCTTCTAGGCAAAGAGGGTCAAGGCTTCAAAATTGCCATGAAGACCCTAGACGGTGGTCGTATTGGTATTGCTGCCCAGGCCCTGGGTCTTGCCCAAGGTGCCATTGACGAAACAGTGAGCTACGTGAAAGAACGTAAGCAGTTTGGTCGCGCCATTGCCAAGTTCCAAAACACCCAGTTCCAACTGGCTGACATGGACACACGGACAGAAGCAGCCCGCCTCTTGGTTTACAAGGCTGCCCGGGCAAAAGACGCCAAGCGCCCCTTCTCCAACGAAGCGGCCATGGCCAAGTTATACGCTTCAGAAGCAGCCATGGAAGTTACAACAAAGGCTGTTCAACTCCACGGTGGTTACGGCTATACCCGTGAGTACCCGGTTGAACGGATGATGCGTGACGCTAAGATCACTGAAATCTACGAAGGTACAAGTGAAGTTCAGCGTATGGTTATCGCTGCCAACTTACTCAAATAGGAGGTCCGGACATGAATATTGTAGTATGCATTAAGCAGGTGCCGGACACAACTGAAGTTCGGCTAGATCCAAAGACGGGTACCCTCATTCGTGACGGCGTACCTAGTATTATCAACCCAGACGACAAGGCTGGCCTAGAAGCGGCACTAACCCTTCGTGACCAGGTTGGCGGTACAGTGACAGTCCTCACCATGGGTCCTCCCCAGGCTGACAAGGCCCTCCGTGAGACCCTAGCCA
>CAYFHQ010000097.1:0-13831 GCA_964342805.1 uncultured Peptostreptococcaceae bacterium
GCATAAGAGCGATATCTGCAACCGTTGCGCCACCTGTGCTAAAGCCAGTGGACGTCTTCACGTAATCCGCACCTGCTTCTACTGACAATTCGCAAGCTTTCACTTTCTCTTCGTCTGTTAGAAGGCAAGCCTCGATGATCACCTTTAGCAGTGCCTTGCCCTTGCAAGCTTCAACAACTGCCTTGATGTCAGCAAGAACAAGATCATACTCTTTGTTTTTCAACGCTGCAACATTGATAACCATGTCGATTTCATTTGCGCCGTCTGCAATTGCTTTCGTTGCTTCGAAAGCTTTTACTTCAGCAATGCTAGCACCCAGAGGGAAGCCGATTACTGAGCAAACCTTTACGTCAGAACCCTTCAATTGCTCTGCTACAAATGGTACATAGTATGGGTTTACGCATACGGAGAAGAAACCATGCTCCTTCGCTTCTGTGCAAACTGTCATTACTTGGTCCTGAGTTGTTTCAGGCTTTAGAATTGTGTGATCAATGTACTTCGCTAAATTCATTTGCTAGACCCCCATTAGGTAGTAGTGAGGACCGCTGTGTGATTACAGGATTTCCAGCTCTTGACCGTTTTTCAGGCCAGCAGCATTCCCTTCATCGATATCCAGGTGGAATTCCAGTGCATATTGTGGATGTACACGAACTAGTACATTATTAAATACTAGACCACGCTCACCTTCAACCTTCACACTTACTCGATCCTTGTCCTGTAGACCGAACTTCTCTGCATCGCTTGTATGCATGTGGATGTGTCGAGCTGCTGCGATAATACCCAGATCGATTTCTACTTCACCCTTTGGTCCAACCAGCTTAGCGCCAGGGCTGTCTGCCAGTGCACCAGAGTCACGTACAGGAGGATTTACACCTAGGGCAAAACCATCTGTAACAGAAATCTCAACTTGAGTCGTATTTCTTGCAGGACCTAGAACGCGCATGTTCAGCTCGCCTCTTGGACCTACAACTTTGATTTTCTCATTGGCCGCAAATTGACCTGGCTGAGAAAGATCTTTGAAGTTTGTCAGTTCATAGCCTTCACCAAAAAGAATGTCGATATGCTCTTTGCTTAGGTGAACGTGACGGTTGGATAAACCTACTGGTACCATTTTCTTTTCCATTGACTTGACCCCCAAAATACTGTTCGTACTATCACTCGTAATATTGTATACATTATACTCTTCTATTATAGCGGGAGTTTCACACATGTCAATGGAGCCGCCTAGAAAGGGTTATACCCCTTTCAAACGACTTGAAAACGATTCACCTGCACTTCGAAGTCGAGCCTGGGTTTCTGGAGAATCCATCACAGAGACCTTGTCTGTTCCAGCAACAATCTCAACGCGTGATGTCTCAGCAGATATCCCCTTAAAGAACAAATCAATAACCTTGGTCGCACCGACAAATTCTTCATCCGGTTGGTCAACCCCCCCTACACAAATGAATACGCCGGGGATTTTATGATCCCGAATGGGTTTGTTCAAAGCAAACTTCCGCGAGAAATAGACTTCACATCGGTCGATCACAGCCTTCAGTTGCGCCGTCACTGAATTAAAATACAGAGGAGACGCCACTATGATCGCATTCGCCCATTCAAAGTCCCGATATAAAGTTTTCATGTCATCACGGTAAATGCAGGACCCGCTGGATGCGCACTGGAGACAACCAATACAGGGATTGACTTTTATTTTGCATACGTCAACGACCCGGTAGGTAAAGTCTGTCCCTTCTTCGACACCTTTAAGGAAGGCATTTAATGCCGTTTCAGTGTTGGCCCGCTTCCGCGGACCACCCATGATTACCAATACGTTCAAAGTATAACTCCGATACTATGCGTAAGCTTCTTCCTTCAATGTTGCCACGTAGGGTAGATTTCGGAACTTTTCTGCAAAGTCGATTCCATATCCTACGATAAACTCATCTGGAATATCAAAACCCTTGTAAGCTACTTTAATGTCAGCTTTACGACGTTCTGGTTTGTCCAACAGTGTACAAATCTGAAGACTGGCTGGCTTCCGACTGATAAAGTTCTCCGTTAGGTACTTTAAAGTAAGACCTGTGTCAATAATGTCTTCTACTAAAAGAACATGTTTCCCTTCAATGCTGTAGTCAAGGTCTTTAATGATCTTTACTACACCGGAACTTTCAGTGGACGTACCGTAGCTTGAAGCTGCTATAAAATCCAGTTCCATGGGAATAGTGATTTTTCGAATTAAATCACTCATAAACACGTTTGCGCCTTTTAGAACACCAATTACTAAAAGATCTTTTCCTTTATAGTCCTCAGAAATCTGCTTTCCCAGTTCAGCAACCTTGTTAGCTAACACTTCTTCAGAATACAATACATGTTTCACGTCTTGAACCATTTTGTCACCTCATAATCATCATGCAAATCAACGAACATCTACATCCATATTATAGCGAGAAATTCGGCTCTTCGCCAACAATTCCATAATATTTTCAAGAATTTTATATTTTCATCCGTTATCAAACAAGAACGTTCATATTAAACACTTAAAAATACTTCGACTTTCACTTATTACCGCTCTACATGTTCTGATCATGATGCGAGGACAAAATAGGACACGGTGCGCAGCACACCGTGTCCTTTGTTCACATGACTGATGAGACTTATGCTCTTGTTACAGACTGCTTCAACCGGTCCAAATCCGCCCTGAGGCGTCTAGTTTTCTTGGGTCGAATGCTTTCCATAACCATACTATATATAACAGGAATTACGACTAAAGTCAATAAAGTGGATATCATGAGTCCACTCATCAAGGCAATGGCCATGGGCATAAACAGACTACTACCTGAATAAATAAGTGGGGTTAAGCCAATCACTGTTGTCGTTGTGGACAGCATAATGGGTCTAAAGCGTTTTGAGACTGCGTCCATGCAAGCATCTGGTATGGTTTTACCCCTTTGAACTTCAGCATTAATGAAGTCCAGCAAGACAATGGCATTGTTGACCACAATCCCCAGCAAACTCACAACCCCCAGGGCTGCAACAAATGAAAGGTTTTGCCTGAAGATATAGAGGCCTAGGACGGACCCCACCACCGAAAGGGGTACCGTTATCAGAATGACCATGGGTTGGGCAAAAGACCGGAACTGGATCAGGAGGATCATGTAAACCAGCATGAGGGCCAGGACTGCAGCCTCTCCTATGCTCCCAAAATTCTCTTTGATCTTTTGTTGCTCCCCATCAAACTGGTAGGAAGAACCGGCTGTTGGGTCTTCGTCTAGCATGCCTTGGAGCTGGTTCTGAATATCTATGGAACTGTAACCGTCAAGGACATCGCTATAGACATGGACAGCAAGTTTTCGGTTGTACTTCTTTATAACTGGATATTGCGAAGCCAGGTCAATGGTGCCCAGGTCCTTTAAGAGGACCTTGTTCTTAGTGAAACTGGACTTGACCATGAGGTTTTCCAGTTGGTCTTTGGTCTCGATATCACTCTTCACGAGTATGTCGTACTCTTCCTTGCCCTTACGGAGGACCCCAGAGGCACGTCCACGTAAAGCCATGGACACTTCATTTTGGATGTCATAGTTGGTCACACCCATGGCGCTGGCCTTAACTGTGTCTGGCTCAATATGGAACTCATAAATCTTGTCATCGAAATCATCATCAATGTTGATGGTTCCAGGAATCTCCCGCAGTTGGGCCTTGACCTTTTCCGTGGCGATGAGCAAGTCATCCATGGAAGCACCCACAATACGCACACGGACTGGCGCACCGATGGGCCCCGCCTGCTCCAACTGCTTGACTGTCACCTTACCAGCAGATATGGACTGGTCCATCCGCTTTTGGACATGGTCAATGTACTTGGTTAGGTTCTCATACCCTTCTTCTTTGGTCATCCGGTCCAGGTCCACACGAACCATGACCTGGGCATAGTCTTGAGACGGGGCTGGTTTGGGAATGGTATTGAAGAACTTGGGTAGACCGTCACCAATGGCAACTGTATAGCCAGTTACGATGGGTTCATCATCAAGTATGTCCGAAACCGCATCTGCAATCCCTTGGGTTTGGTCAATATGGTCTGTTCCAAAGCTATTAATGTCCATGTAGAACATATTGGTATCAGCCTTAGGGAAGAACTGGAGGCCCAACTGTAGGCCTAAAAATGCCGTTCCACCGATGGCGAGAATGAGGACCAAGATCAAGCTTTTTTTGTAGGTCATCCCCCACTGCAACATTTTTCCGAACAGCTTACGAATGCGGTAGGTCTTGTTCTTTTCCTTGCTGGGCTTAAAGTAGATATAGGCCATGGAAGGTGTTACAAACAGAGCCACCACATAGGAGGCGGACAGTGAGGCCATGACGATAATCGGTAGGCTGACAATGTACTCTCCTGCTATGGAATTCAGTAGGAGGAAGGGCAAGAATGCCGCTACAGTCGTTAAAGTAGAGGTCAGAATAGGTATGGCCACTTCCTTGGCGCCGTCCACACAAGCCTGCATCCGTGGTTCTCCACGATCAATCCGCACTTGTATGGCGTCGGATATAACAATGGCGTTGTCCACCAACATGCCCAGTGACACAATCAAGGCCGCAATGGATATCTGGTGGAGCTGGACATTGAGGAAGCGCATGAGGACAAAGGTCATTAGGATGGATGATGGAATGGCCGTTGACACGATGATGGCGTTCCTAAAACCCATTCCTATAAAGACTACAATTACAACGAATAGGACCCCTTGAACCAAGTTGAGGGCAAAGTCATTCACCGATTGCTCAACAGTGTCTGGCTGGTAGAGAACCCTGGTGAAGGTGATGTCCTCAGGTAGGCTGTCCTTGTAGGCTGCTATGGTCTTTTCAACATCCTTGCCTATCAGGACAATGTTCTGTCCCCCCTGGAAGTAGCCAGTCAGGAGGACTGCATTATCTCGCCCTTCCCGAATCCGAAAGTTAGAGTCTGCGATGTCGTAGTAGACCTCTGCGATTTCATCTAATTTGACAACCACGCCAGTGGACGTGGATACGCCAATAATGACTTCTCTGACATCGTGAATGGACCTAAAGGTCCCCGATGTACGAACATTTATTTTTGTGTCCCCCTCCTGGATCTTACCGGAAGGAATTTCAATGTTTTGTGCCTTGAGCAGGTCAGACACGTCACTCAGGGCTAGGCCGTATTGGTTGAGTAGCTGGTGGTCAATTTCCACAACAACATTTTTTTGCTGTTTCCCCACAATTTCAAATCGACGGATACCGTCGATCTCCGAAAGGGCGTCCCGCAGGCCTTCAGCGTAGTCACTGAGTTCCTCATAGGAGTAGTTTTCACCTGCCATGGCTACAATAATACCTGCTGTGTCAACCAAGTCTGTATTGACTTCGATCTGCCTACATTCGTCAGGTAGGTCCTGCTGGATGTCCTCCATCCGCTGGCGGAGGTCAGACCATGCTTCGTCGGTGTCCGTACCATAAACCAGGCGAAGGACCGTAACAGAAACAGAGTTCCTTGAGAACGACTGCATATAATCAAAACCGGCGAGTTCCGAAACCTCGTCTTCCACTTTCCGGGTGACCAGGTCCTGGACATTTTCTGGAGAAGCACCAGGATAAATCACCGTGACCATGGCCACTGGAGCATTGATTTCTGGGTTTTCCTGCCGGGGACTCATATAGTAGCTATAGGAACCTAGGGCCAGCAAGAGGACCAAAACAAAAAGGGTGATCTGGCGGTAACGGATGGCCAGGGCAATTGCTTTTTTCATCGGCACATCCTTTACTCATTGACCCGTTTGACGGGTTCCAAATTTTTCAGGTTCTTGGCACCTTCAACAACCAGTTCTTCACCGGCCTCCAAGCCTGAAACAAAGACGTCTACACCATCAATTTCTCCCAAGGCGACCGTCCGCTTCATGGCTCGGTCTCCCTCAATCACATAGACATAGTCTGTGGTTCCAGACTGGATGGATGTAATGGGAATGCGAATGCCTTCCTTCTGGCCAACAACAAACTTAACCGTCCCCACTGCACCTATGGGAACATCTGTGCTTGTGAGGGCTATGCGGACCTCATAGGTTCGTGTATCTGGGTCAGGAATCAAGTCGAAGGACTGAACCTCCCCCTCTGCATCTTGGTCATCAAAACAAGCCTGGACCTTCATTCCGACTTTCATCTGATTGATATCCCGCTGGGATAGGCCCGTCTTAATGAGTTTTTCTTCTGAACGCAAGACAACCACCGGTTGACCCGCCTGAACCAATTCTTGTTCATTGGCAATAATTTGTGACACAAAGCCCCCATGGGGAGCAACCATAGTGGACTCTCCCACCATGTCTCTCTTCTGGTCCAGGTCCACCTGGGCCTGGTTGACAGCCTGCTTGGCGGCATTAACGTCAGAGGCTTGAACATCATAGTTCAGCTGGGCCTTGTCCAGGGCATCCTGGGAGACAGCTCCTGAAGCGTATAGGGCCTTGGTCTTTTCCAGGGTGTCACTGGCATAAGCGAAGCTCTCTAGGGCTTTCTTACGCTGGGCTATGGCACTCTGAGACCTGGCAAGTGCAGCATCTAAGGCGAAGTTTAAGTCATCTGACTCTAGGCTGGCCAAGACCTGGCCGGCCTCCACATAGTCCCCTTGTTCCACGGGAATATCCAGCAGGCGACCATTTGCCTTAAAGGACACCTTGGTCACTTCTTCTATGGAAACCACACCCACGTAGTGGAGGGACTCGTCCAAGTTCTCCACTGCCACTTCCATGGTTTTGACAGGTATGGGTTCCTTCTCAAAAGTTTCCACGGGACCGGGGCTACATGCAGTTAGTAGGACGGCGGAAGCCAAAACCAATAGCCAAACTCTCATTACCTCGCCTCTTTCTGATTGTCTGCCTGCTTGTCCGCTTGTTTAAATCGGTCGATAATACTATACAGATAGAAATCCATGGCCCAATTCAAATGCTTCTCCAAGTCGCTAGGTGTCGAAAATGTACGAGTGACTTCTACCATGGCTTCAAAGCAGCCCCTGGCAATGATCTTCGAAAACAAAGCCGTGTCAATATCAATGCCCTTTTCCATGACCTTGTTGAGGACCGGTGGCATATACTGCTTTTCAATAAGGTCTATATAGGCTTCCTTAAAGTTCTCATACCGGGTTCCGTTGGAACCTTCCAAAAGAATCATTGTTACCAGTCGATTCTTCTGTAGGATCTCCATGACCTTGGTAATAATGGTTTGCTTAAGGACGCCATACCCCTCTTCTGAAAACCCATAGTGGTCTAAGATTTCCATATCCACAATATCCATGAGCTTCATGTAGGTGTCGTCTACAATAGCTGAGAAAAGGGCGTCCTTGTTTTTGTAGTAGCGGTAGATGTTGCCTACCGTTACCCCCGCACGGGTTGCAATTTCTCTCATGGACGCATTGGCATAGCCCTTGTCATAAAATACTTGTTCAGCTTCTTGTAGGATTTTGCTTCTAACTTCTGTTTTTAATACTTGCATAATAAAGAACCTCCGTTCACTTTTCACTTTAAGCATACGCCTAATACTATGAAAAGTCAAAACCCCTAAACAATCGTTCACAATTAATTCATAAACAAGAGTTAGGGGGCTTTTTTACTTGGTTAAATGGATCTTTAGTTTGGAATGACCCACCTGCAGGACATCACCATCGGAAATCCGCTCCCACTGGTTGGGTTGGAGGGCTTCACTGTTGAGTTGAGTGCCATTTTTTGTGTTCAGATCCTTGTAGTACCAGTCCTTTTCTTCCATAACAAGCTCTCCGTGAACCCGACCCACTGCAGGATCTTCAACTACGACTTGGGACATGCCGGGTTGTCTTCCGATCTTAAAGTGTTGTCCTTTGAAGTTCTGCTGGTCCCCATTGTCAAACTCAAAATAAGCTGGACTGGAACTTAGTAAAACCGTTTGCTCCTTGACCACCATTTCCAGTGGGTCATTGATTTGCTGGCCATAGTCAGACGCTGGTGACCGTCTTTGGAATAAGCTGCGCAGCTGGTCGAGTATAGACACACCCTGATTCTTGTCTGCTACTTCTACTAATTGATCTTCCTTATACAGTTCCCCACCGGTGACCAGCCCTTCTTGAAGCCCATGGTCTCCTTCCTTTCCACCCAACATGTTTAAGTCCCCATGACCACCAGACCCCTGGAGTTCCTCTTCATATAATTCGATCGCCTCTAGGCAGCGGCTAAAACTCCCTTCCGCTTGCCGGATAAGTTGAAAAATCCGACTCCAAGGAAAGTCACTGTCGGACTGGACATAGTAGCAAGCCAGGTCTTTGACACAATCCACCCAAGCCTGCCAACCATTGGTGGCCGAAGCCTCAGGTACAATGGCCATATAGACAAACCGACTGCCCTTGTCCACATAAATCCGTTCCGGATGGAACAGGTAATCACTGGCGTTTTGAAAGTACCCATTGGCTTCGCTGATGGTCATGAGCATTCGTCTTAAGACCTGGACAAGGTCCACAGCTGTACTCATCCGATTGGATAAAAAAGCACCCAGGGTAACAAGGCCCTCTGTTTCATATTGAAGCAAGGTGTCTGTGTCCTGCTGGCGGATGACCACCGGGAGAATGCCAGGAATCCGGTGTCGTCGCAGCATTTCCAATTGAAAGTGTCGGAGGTTTTCTTCTTGTACTCTAAACTGCATGGCACAACCATCCTTTAGTTTGATATACTGGCAGGATCAATCTCCACACCCTTGAAATTCTCGATCAACTTCATTAAATGGCTGCCAATGGAGTCCTTGAAGATCAAGGCCAATCCCACAAGTACAGCAATAATCAAGACGATCTCTATGGTACCCATCCCATCTGTGTTAGATAGGTTTCGTTTTACTTTCTGCCATCCGATCAGACTCCAATGGTTCAGTGTGTTTAGAAACATATGATTCCTCCTTAATTAGTCTTCCTATCCTGTGTAATCCTTAATAATCCTCAACAACTATGACCCTCACCCAGCTTTCCCCTAACACCTATATGGGTCAAATCCCTAAAAACTCAATACAAGGGCAGCCATAATACACATGAGGAGCCCCATGAACATAAGCACTCCGGGAAAGACCATTTTGACATTGGCCTCTTTATTGAGGAGTTGATCCACCCGACGTTGGTCTTTCCAAAGGGTTGCCTGTAATCTTTCCAAATCTTCCAGGGCCCGGACGCTCCCCAACTGGTGGAATTGCTGACAATGGAGGACAAACTTGCCCACCATTCGGTCAGCCAACTCCTGGTCCAAGTCATAAAGAACCTTAGAGAGGGGCTGGCCAAGGGCATACTGTTTCATCATATAGCGGGCAACATGCCCCAACCGTCCAGCCCCCCCTTCTTCAGCTGCATAATCCAAGGCAACGTCCAGGGCCATTCCAGCTTCCAGTAGTAGCAAGCACCTCATGCTGAATAAGGGGAGGTCTTGGGCCACCTGCCTATGAATGGCTGTGGCCTCCTTCTTTACTTCTTGGACAGACAAGTAGGCCAGTCCACCTACAAAAAAGACCATGACCATAAGACCTTCAAGTATGGACGCTTGTAGAATGGACCAAAAGACCAAGCCCATTCCCACGCCCAGCCAGAGTCGGAACACCAGTACATAGAACCTGTCACGGCCAGTGTCCTTCCAGCTACCAAGGAGGGTGATGGTCTTAAAGTCTTCCTCCAAAAGGGTCCCATAAGCGCACTCCAGGGGTTTCAAATAAGGAGCAAAAAGACAACCTAAAATCAACGTGGTGTCCATGTCCTTATGGCTTCTCCTGCCATATATAAGAATTCCTAAACTCAAGCCCAACCAAACCAGGATCATTTTCCCTCCAAGACCTTAGTCGCCAACCCCTTCGCCCCATATAAGACAAGGACAAAAAGCAACAAAACAAACTGACCAAGGGGCGTCTCATGCAAAACCACCATTACATCGGGCATGGTTCCATACAGGCTCTCCAGCATGCCAATGGATATCCAGAAAAGCATTTTTTGCTCCATTCTTTTTTCAGCTGTCAGTAGCCACCGCTCCTCTTCGACTGCCATACCCTCCTCCAATTGTCGGATAATTTTATAGAGTTGGTCTTCCAGCCGACCACCCATACGGGTGGAAATCCTTACGATGGCAATAAAGTCCTGGACGCTTCTTTCTTCGACACAAGCCAAGCTTGTTATGGCTTGGGACATGGACTGACCTAGGCGGAGGGAAGCCACCACCTGACTAACACCCTTATCCAACCGCTTGATTTTGTCTCTGGAGGGTCCCTGTCTCTCCTGCAATTGAACAAAGGCCTTTTCCAATGGTATGCCTACGCCCACAAGGCCCGCAAGGGCTTGCAAGAGTTCTTTGAACTCATGGCGGATCGCCTTGTTGCCTTTTCGATCTACCGGACCTCTATGTCCCCCTGCCCAAAAGCCTGAAATGATTGTGGTGAAGATGGCCGCTGGCAGACTCCGAAACAAGATCCATCCCACTGGAAACCCATGCATGGCTGTTATAAGGATATGTAAGGCCAGCCATTTGGGTTCATTGGTAGGGGCAAGGGTCTTTTTGATATAGGCCTTCACCCATTGACCCACCTTAGCAACTCCGGCCATATAGCCTCCATTTGTCTCGGTTGGCCAGGTCATTGATCAGCTTATATGTTCCATCTTCCTCTAGTTTGAAAAGGGGCTGAATGGTCCATCTCCCGTTTTCTCCACGGCTAACTTCCCCGATCTCCGTCAGTTTCCTGGCCCCATCGGGCAATCGTTTCAACTGAACAACAATGTCGATAGAAGAGGCGATCAGGGTTTTCACAACCGGGGCCGGCAAGTCAGAACCGGACATAACCATGGACTCCAAGCGGTATAACATGTCTTCCATTCCATTGGCATGACCCGTGGATAAAGACCCCTCATGGCCTGTGTTCATGGCCTGCAGCATATCTAGGGCCTCCTTGCCCCTCACTTCGCCTACGATGATTCTGTCCGGTCGCATACGAAGAGAGGTTCGAATCAGTTCAGCCAATGCACTTTCTTTACTGGCGCTCTTTTCCCTTGCTTCTAGACGAATCATGTTTTCTATCCCTTGAATTTGTAGCTCGGCACTATCCTCAATGGTGATCACCCGCTCCGCCTTGGGGATCCAAGCAGACAGGGCGTTCAGTAGGGTGGTCTTACCACTGCCCGTTCCCCCACTGATAAACAAGTTATACTTTCGTCTAACCAGGTCTTTCAGAAAATCAGCGACTTCTGAACTCAGTGTGCCATAGGCCACTAGTTGGCTCATGGTCAGGGCCTGTTTGGGAAACTTCCGTATGGTCATAACTGGGCCTCCCAGGGCCAAAGGCCCCATGACCACGTTTACCCGTGACCCGTCTAATAGGCGGGCGTCAGCAATGGGGTGTGACCGATTGACCTTGCGGTTTACCGTGCTGACAATATGCTGAATAATGGACTCCAGTCGTTCAACCGAGTCGAAGGTGACTGGAGACTTACTGATCCGTCCCTCTTGCTCTATGAAGACACAATGGGGTCCATTGATCATGATCTCTGAGACACGATCATCATCCAATAGAGGCTGCAGGACGTCATACCGCCTCAAGCGATTAAAGGCGTCCTTGGAAAGTTGTAGCTTTTCACCGGGCCCCAGGTGGTTGAATCGGTCATCGGTAAGTAATATCTGGTCAATGACTTTCGTGACCCTCTCGTCGTTAAAATCGCTTTCATTGACCAAAACACCTTGTACTTGGTCAGTCAGTTGTTGGATCATATCCTACTCTTTCTGCTTGGCTAGTAACCCGTTCGCAACCTGCCTTCGATATTGCGGCAGGTAGTCACCATTGATGTATTGGGCCCCCTCAAGCCCGCCTTGTCCGCTTGAAAAGGTCCACCTATCAAAGGGGATGTCCGCACATTCTTGATACCATAGCAAGGCACCCTGGGCCTCTGAGATAATATGCGCCCCCCTCTCAGCCTCATGAATCCAGGCTCTTAGGGCATAAGAAGGCATGTTTCGACTGTAAACTACCACATGGTCCAGCTTGGCAAGTTGGCAGTAGGCTAAAACCCCTTGTATGGCTTCTGTTGTCCATTCTTCCATCATCAAGGGCCGGTTTGACGAAGAGAGACCCAGGACACCATAGGCGGTATTGCCGATCCCCGACGTGTCGCCAAAGGGCTTACCAGACACCTCTAGACCACCACTCCCTTGCATGACCTTATAGAGCCATTGGTCCATTTGCCATGCTCCATGAGGAATGTTCAGTTGGCTGGTCCCTTGAAGGTGGATATAAAACACCCGCTTCCCTTGGTCCACATACCACTCAGCCAAACCGATGGCCATATGTTCTCCCTTGCTGGAAGCCTGGTCATCAAGAACCAAATGGACGGTAAAGGATCTGGAGGTACTTCCAAGAAGACCTTCAATGGCATGGTCGACTGCAAATCCAGGCGCAAACTCCGAAACCGTCACTTCCCTACCCTGGGCATGAACCATGGGTGCAGTACCGTCTCTTACTCGAACATCCATGGCCGCCTTCATCGTGTCTCTCGTCAAGTCCGCCACTTGCCAATCAGGGTGCTGGTCTTGTAGATAGCGACGCACATGGTCAACCCAGTCCCTATGGACACTCTCAACTCCTATGTTTACGACGAGTCTCACCTCTTTCGAATTGTAAGTTTATGGTATTATAATGGCACATTTTACCATTCTCTGCAAGTGATTTTTCTCTTCTGATTTGCATAGTCCACCTGAATCCTTTATAATATATGTTGACCTACCTGTATCAACAGGAGGCATTTACGTAAGGGTTCACACACAAAAAAGACACCTGTGCTCGCACACACAGATGTCTTTTTTGTTTTTTGATTTTTATTTTCGATTCATGGTTCGACTGTAGTTTGATTCAGATAAGAACCAGGTCATCAGTCCCCAGAGCGTCCCCCCTACAACCATGTTCATGAGGGCAAACAAGCCCACCTGGGTCCACCCCTGACTTGCTATGGTTCCAGTGACAAACTGGATGGCCACCATCAAAACACTAAATATAGGTCCAAACCCGAGAACCCCTCTTCTTAGCACAAATGGCCACATGCCTGCTTTCCGAATGCGTTTCCATGCTTCATGGCGTTCCTGTTTCGGCGTTTTCTTTCTCTTTGCCATATGTCCCCCTATTTTCGTTTTACACCTGTAACAATAAAATCTCTATACGGGAGATCTGATCCATGGTGGTTCTTTTGGATCTCCACGTCTTCAAAACATTCCATGTCTTCATGGAAGTAAAGGTGTATACCGTCCACTTCATAACAGATATAAGTTGCGTCATCCATGGGCTCACTCGTTCTAACTAGAACTTCATCTATGGGCCCTCAGCAACCGATTTGACGTTCAAGCCAAAGGGTCAGTGCCTTCCTGCGGGCGTATATGAGATATTCGAGTACTTCTTGATCAATGATAATATCCATTGTAGCCTCCTATACCTTCTATTATACCGAATGAATGGAAAAGCCCAATGGCCATTCTCTACAAAAAAACAGGGGCTCGTCATCCGAACCCCTGCTGTCTGTTTTTATACTGGATGTGTCTTCTGCTCTTTGTCAACAAGATCTGGATCAATCTTATACTTCTGAGCTTGTCGGTACTTAAAGTAGTTCTCAGCCGGCTGTGGGAAAAGCGCATAGGATAGTACATCCTCGTCACTCTCCAGGTATTCGCTCATCTTCGCCTTTTCTGCTTCCAGAGCAGGTTCTAGCAAGTCAGCTGGTCGACAAGTTACCACTTCTTCATCACCAATGATTTTCTTGATAAACTCTTCCTTCATTGGGATCGTTGGACGGCCATACATGCCTTTTACGTACTGCTTCACTTCTTTTGGTACCATCTTGTAACGT
>CAYFHQ010000098.1:0-13648 GCA_964342805.1 uncultured Peptostreptococcaceae bacterium
TTAAACAATAAAAAGCCTTGCTCAACTTGGGTCAACCAAGGAGCAAGGCTTTATTTGTGTTTCATCTGAAGTTGTCTTTATGACCATTCGTCGTCGTCATAGTCGTCTTCGTCTTTGTAACTGCGGCCAAAGTGGAACTCGTAGTGGCCGTCGCTCTTGCGGCCCTTGCCAAATAGCAAGATAACGCCGAAACAAATTAAACCAACCGGTAGGATGTAGCCTGCAAACTGACCCAAAGCTGAGAAGCTAAGGAAGAATAGGGACAAGCCACCTAGAATAAACACCGGGATTAAAAGGCCGGGTTCATGTCCTCCAAAGAGGAAGAGCTGGAATAAACCAAAGGCCGGTGCCATGATGAATAGGGGCCATAGGCTGGACATCATATGCCATCCGAAAAAGATGTTAATGTAGAAAATAGCTGAAATCACCAACAATACCCCGCCGGGAACCAAAAGGCCGGCATTTCCCCGAGTTGGCTTTAAAAAGTAGCTAAACTCGAAGATCAAACCTGGAATCAATATGAAGAGTGGCCAAATCATATCCCAAGAAATCCGGAAGATTCCTAAATTCATCCCTAAAAATGCAATACCAAGAGCAATCAATATTATACCTGAAGTACTAGGTCCTTTTCTCATGTGTTAACCTCCTCACCTGTTCTTCTTGGGTTCATTATATCCCCAAAGTCTAGGCATGGGAACGAATTTCACTGAATTCTAATGGTATTCTAATGTCCACCTGCTATTCTGAAAACAAGATAAAAAGAGGGGTCTACCTTCTCATGAAACTCTAATGATTTCCTAAGCCATCTACCTTGTTCCACTCAGGTGGCTATGCTAATCTGATAGCAACAAATGACAGAGAGGAGTATCAAATGGAAAGAAGATTGTATCGATCGAGAGAAGACAATGTGATCGCAGGGGTATGCGGGGGAATCGCTGAATTCTTTGGCTGGGATCCAGGTATTGTTCGGGTGATAACAGCACTGGCTGTTTTCGTAGGCGGCGTAAGTGTGCTACCATATATCGTGTTATGGATTATCATTCCAGAACGACCCAAGCACTTGTCAAAGAAAAACCGCTATAACGAAGAAGAAACAGAAGACCGTTATGGCAAAGACTATAGTAGAGACGAAGCCTATGACACAGAATACCGATATGAAGAGTCCCATAGCGGACGCTATGACGACGACTACGACGAAGACCATGACTATGAGGACCGTCCTAAGAAGAAGCGGGACAACACCATGATCGTAGGACTGGGTTTCCTAGCTGTTGGTGGTTGGATTCTTCTGGAAAGATTGCTCCCAATTAATTTGGGCATGTTCTTCTGGCCGGGTGTCCTAATCGCCATTGGCTTCATGATTATTGCAAGAAGAAAAGGTGAGGAATAATGAGTAGGGAACGAAGAGACGACCGCTTGGGATTGGGTTTTATCCTGATCGCAGCGGGGATTGCATGGTTACTCTTCCAAATGAATATCATCAGTTTTTCAATTTTTAGTGCCTTATCCGTCCTGTGGCCGGGCATATTCGTTGTGATTGGCTTGAATATTATCTTCCACAGGGTTCCCTTTATCAGCGTGTTGACCTGGGGCTTGTTTCTTGTAGCCCTGGTGGTCTTCGGCGGTGGGGTGAAAAGTGTAGACCAAGTGGCTGAAAAGATCGGTATTGAAAGAGAGGAAGACACCTCCTATGCCGAAAGAGTTGAGCTCAACTGGGACTACACGGATTCCTCCGTGGGCTGGTCAGACTTGACCAGGGACGAAGGGTTCATGGCTAGGAACCAGGAAACCCTCAATAAGGCCCTTTTAAAACTGGATTTTGGCGCAGGTAACGTTTCCGTTGCCGGTGGTAGCGAAAAGATGATCACCTTCGACGTTCCCGAAGCCTATACAGAAGTCAAGGAAGAGACCGGTGACACAACGGCCAAGTACAGCTTTAGAACCAAAAAGAACCTGGGCTTTAACTTTGGCAACGGGGAAGACAATGAATACCATTTCAAACTCAATGAAGAAGCTGAGTGGGAACTGGACCTGGACACGGGTGCCATGAATGCCAATCTGGACCTGCGTGATATTCACGTAAGCCAGGCCAAGGTGGACACCGGAGCAGGGAATGTAGACATTGCCTTTGGGTCAAAAGCCAAGCAGTTGGACGTTGAGATTGATTCTGGCGTTGCTGACATTACCATCCGTGTGCCCAAGGATGTTGGTGTGAAAATTGAACTGGATGGCCTGATTGGAGACGACTTCTCCGACCTGGGTTTTATCAAGGATAAAGACGTCTGGACATCAGACAACTACGACACGGCCACATCTCTGGTCCACATTGAAGTGGACGTAGGCGTTGGCAATGTGGATTTGATCCTTGAGTAAGGGGCTTTACCCACTCGAGATCGCCACAAAATCCCTGACTTCAAAAGGGAAATTGGAATCAACCTGTTAGCTTTCATAAAGGTTGGGAATAAACAAGGATAAGAGACCTGGTTCAGAATGGGATCTCTTATCCTTTTTTTCGTTGGCAAAGAAGGGGTCAGCAGCTGATTGCTCCAAGGGTAGAAACTTGTTGAGGTAGGTGGTTCCATGTCATATAAGTATGAAATTCACATTTTAAATGCCACTAAGAACCAGGGCTATGTTGAGGGCACAATCGACGAGTTTTCTTGGTTTGCCATCGTCCAGGAGGACCCTGTTCCCTTTGGGATCGACTCGGTCACCCTGACCAAGGGCAGGGGCAAGATCACCCGCCTTTGTCTCTACAAGGACTCCACCGACGTGGAGGGCAACCCCTTTCTCCCGTCCTTGAGTATCAAACGGATGATTTATGCCAACTTCCAGCATGAATGGTCCATCCTCAACCACAAGTACCGGGACATGGTCAAGGAACTGGTCATCTATTTGGAACGGCGCTATGCCATGCATGTTGTCGACCTAGGCTAACCTTGACAAGCTTGGCACAGACCGAATATAATTGAACCACATATGAAAGTCTGTGACGAAGAGGAGTACAGTAATTTCCCGGTTAAGAGAATGTGATCCATTGGCTGAAAGATCACTGCGGTTTAAATTGCTGGAAGGTAGCTTCTGAGACGTTTTTCTGAAGGATGCGCCCCTGCGGGCGGATTTGAGTAGGAGAAACCGTTTGACCCCGTTATCGGTTACACGAGTGTCAGCGATAGCTGAAACGAGGGTGGTACCGCGAACACAGCTTCGTCCCTTTTTAGGGATGGAGCTTTTTTTATTGGAAAAAACGTTCGTGACAAGACGTTATGAGGAGGAATAAAGATGGCAACGAAAGAGATGGGAAAGAATTATAATCCCCATGATTTTGAGGATCGCATTTATGACCAGTGGGAGTCCAATGGTGACTTCCATGCAGAACCCAACCCGGAGAAGGACCCCTACACCATTGTCCTGCCTCCACCAAACATTACAGGCCAGCTCCACATGGGTCACGCCCTAGACCAGACCCTTCAGGATATTCTGATCCGTTGGAAGCGTATGCAGGGTTATGAAGCCCTATGGCTACCTGGAACAGACCACGCCTCCATTGCAACAGAGGTTAAGGTTGTTGAAAAGATCAAGCAGGACGAAGGCAAGTCCAAGGAAGACCTAGGCCGTGACGAGTTCCTCAAGCGGGCTTGGGACTGGCGTGACGAGTACGGTCGCCGTATTGTCAAGCAGATGAAGAAACTGGGTTCCTCCTGTGACTGGGAGCGGGAACGCTTTACCATGGACGAGGGCTGTAACAAGGCTGTTACGGAAGTCTTTGTTCGTCTTTATGAAAAGGGCCTCATTTACAAGGGCTACCGCCTGATTAACTGGTGTCCAGACTGTCGTACAACCCTGTCTGACGCTGAAGTAGAGCACGAGGACAAGTCCAGCCACTTCTGGCACATTAAATACAATGTAAAGGACTCCGACGACTTCCTTGAAATCGCAACGACTCGTCCTGAAACCATGCTGGGCGATACGGCCATTGCGGTACACCCTGAGGATGACCGATACAAGCACCTAATTGGCAAGACGGCTATCCTGCCAATTGTGAACCGAGAAATTCCAATCATCGGTGATGAGTATGTAGATATGGAAAAGGGAACAGGCGCCCTAAAGGTCACGCCTGCCCACGACCCCAATGACTTTGAAATT
Source organism: uncultured Peptostreptococcaceae bacterium (assembly GCA_964342805.1). Classification (GTDB taxonomy): domain Bacteria; phylum Bacillota; class Clostridia; order Peptostreptococcales; family Acidaminobacteraceae; genus CAYFHQ01. The sequence continues at coordinate 4,147 of CAYFHQ010000098.1, forward strand.
GGTAAGCGTCATGATCTGGAGCAGATTACCATCATGAATGAGGACGCAACCATCAATGACCTGGGTGGCAAGTACGCAGGCATGGATCGTTATGCTTGCCGTAAGCTCCTGGTGGAAGACCTGAAGGAAATGGACCACCTGATTGCTATTAAGGACCACGACCACGCAGTAGGCACCTGCTACCGTTGTTCTACTGTAATTGAGCCCCGTCTGTCAGACCAGTGGTTCGTTGCCATGGAGGACCTGGCTAAGCCTGCTATTGAAGCCATTGGCAAGCAAGACCTTCGCTTTGTTCCAGAGCGCTTTACCAAGACCTACATGCACTGGCTAGAAAACATCCGTGACTGGTGCATTAGCCGTCAGCTATGGTGGGGACACCGGATTCCAGCCTGGTACTGTGAGTCTTGCGGCGAAACCCTTGTAGACCGTGAAGAGCCGTCCACTTGTAAGCACTGTGGTAGCGACAAGCTCAAGCAGGACGAGGACGTTCTTGACACGTGGTTCTCTTCTGCCCTGTGGCCTTTCTCTACTCTAGGTTGGCCAGAAAAGACACCCGAACTGGACTACTTCTACCCAACCAATGTATTGGTTACAGGCTACGATATTATCTTCTTCTGGGTTGTTCGTATGGTATTCTCCGGTATTGAGCAAATGGGTGAAGTGCCATTTGACGACGTACTCATTCATGGGATTGTCCGTGCAGAGGACGGTCGTAAGATGTCCAAGTCCCTAGGAAACGGGGTAGACCCACTGGAGGTTATTGAGCAGTACGGTGCCGACGCCCTGCGTTTCATGCTGGTTACAGGCATGACAGCGGGTAACGACACACGCTACCAGCCGGAGAAAGTGGAATCCTCCCGTAACTTTGCCAATAAGCTATGGAACGCATCTCGTTTCGTGCTTATGGGCCTTGAAGAAGGTGACATGAGCCTGACAGGTGACGAGGACCTCCAGGTTGCTGACCAGTGGATTCTGTCTCGTCTGAACGCTGTGGCCAAGGACATTACCCACAACATGGACACCTACGATATTGGTCTTGCAGCAGGCAAGATTTATGACTTCGTATGGAATGAGTACTGTGACTGGTACATCGAGCTGGCCAAGAAGCGCCTATACGGTGAAGACCCAGAAGCCAAGAAGACGGTTCAAAAGGTACTGGTAACAGTACTGGAAGGCATTCTGAAGCTTCTACATCCGTTCATGCCATTCATTACGGAGGAGATCTGGTCTTACCTACCAACGACAACAGGCGACGTAATTGTTGCTCCGTGGCCTACATTTGACGAAAACCGTCATAACCCTGAAGCAGAAGAAATCATGGGCCGAATGATGGAAGCCATCCGTGGCCTGCGGAATGTTCGTGCGGAAATGGAAGTACCACCCAAGAAGAAGGCGACCCTCATGATTGTTGCTGACGACAAGACAGCCAACATGCTCAAGGACAATGAGGAATATCTGATTTCCCTAGCCTCTTGCTCTGAGGTTCACATTGCAGAAAAGGCAAACATTCCAGAAGATGCGGTTTCTGTTGCCATCCAGGGTGGAGAACTCTTCCTGCCTCTTGACGAGTTGATCGACTTTGCCAAGGAAATCGATCGTCTGAAGAAGGAGCAAAAGAAGCTTCAAGGGGAGGTAACCCGGGTAGAAAAGAAACTGGCTAACCCAGGTTTCGTTGCTAAGGCACCTGAGAAGCTGATCAACGAAGAAAAAGAAAAGCAGGTCAAGTACACGGAAATGCTCAAGACTGTTGAAGAGCGCCTGGTAGCTCTTGAAGCTAAGCTTGGCTAAGACCTGTTAAAGCATATGGGCACTAGAGAATGACGAGGTGACTTCATGAATTATACAGATGCAGTGGCATTTGTGGAGTCTACTTTGAAATTTGGCAGTCGGCCGGGACTGGAAAGTACCTACCGACTGATGGAGCGACTTGGTAACCCGCAGGATTCCCTGCGGGTCATCCACGTTGCGGGGACAAATGGAAAAGGCTCCACCTCTACCTTTATGAAACAAATTCTCATGGAAGCAGGTTACACAGTGGGGATTTTCACGTCTCCAAGTTTGCATGAGTTCACAGAACGAATTGTGGTCAACAATGAAGAAATTGGCAAGGATGACTTTGCAGCAGTCGCTGGAGAGGTCAAAGAGGCCATAGACGGCATTGTTGCTGACGGCTTTGAAGCCAACACAGAGTTCGAGATTTTCACGGCCATGGCCTACTTGCAGTTTCAACGCAAGGGGGTTGATTTTGCCATTATGGAAGTGGGCATGGGTGGCCGCCTTGACGCAACCAATGTGATCAAGAAACCTGTTGTAACGGTCATTACCCCCATTGCTTTAGACCATACGGACTGGCTGGGCAATACCCTGTATGAGATTGCCGGTGAAAAGGGCGGGATCATTAAGTACAAGTGCCCGGTGGTTCTCCATCCCCAGGCAGAGGAGGCTGAAAAACGCCTTCAAGAAATTGCCCTGGACCATGAAGCCCCCATGTTGGTGGCTCCTGTGGACATGATTGAGTATGACGAGGAAGACCTTTCAGGAACCAGTTTCCGACTGGGTCGTGAACAATATAGGGTGGGCATGTTGGGCCGCCACCAACCGGCCAATGCAACGGTAGCCATGACGGCTGTCCTTCTACTGGAAGAAGAAGAGGGCATTACTATTCCTCAATCCGCCCTGAAATTTGGCTTGTTAAAGGCCCGGTGGGCGGGTCGGCTGGAAAAGCTGTCTGAGTCTCCCTTGATTTTGATTGATGGTGCCCACAACCCCCATGGGGCAGAAAAGCTGGCAGAGTCCGTTAAAACCCTAGGGGGTGGCAAGCGGGTCAATGCCCTTATTGGCATGTTGGGTGACAAGGACGTAGACGCTGTTCTTGACACCATGTTACCTGTGATCCACACAGCGGTTGTGACAGAGCCAGAAAGTGATCGGAAGCTCCCAGCCAAGGACCTTTTTGAGAAAGTAAAGGCTAGGGGTGTGGAAGCTGAAATGATCGAGGATATGAATGGGGCCTTGGAAAGGGCCTTGCTCAATACCAGTAAGGACGACGTCCTTTTGGTCTTTGGTTCCTTCTACCTGATCGGCAAGCTCCGCAAACGTATTATGGATGACCCCAGTATTCAGCTGGGTTAGAGAGTAAGGTGAACCAGGTGGCAAAGCTAGAAGACAAAATGGAGGCCATCGTATCGGCTATCTATCATTCTTATATGGTGCGAAAAACGCATATTGATTCCAGCTTAAGTGACCAGTATACCCGTAGCCCAGGCTGGGCCCAGGCCCTGTACCAGGCATGTAGTGTGGCTGACGTCAATACGACTAGCGCCTTGGTTACCGGTAGCAAGGGCAAGGGGACAGTCAGCAAACTGGCAGAGGCCCTTGTCCGTGGTCAAGGGTTGAAAACAGGCCTCTTTACAAGTCCCCACCAGCTATGCTATACAGAGCGTATTCGTGTGAATGGGGACGAGGTCTCGGTGGAAGACTTTGTTCGCTTGGGTCAAGGGGTGCAAGAGAGCCTTACAAACATGGAAGACACCATTCCCCTACCTCAGTATATGGGTCCCATGGCCGGCTGGCTGGCTCTTGCCCTGAGAATATTCCAGGACCAAGAGACGGAGGTCAACATACTGGAATGTGGTAGGGGGGCACGGTTTGACGACGTGGCAGTCGTCAAGGCTCAAGCGGCAGCCATCAATACTATTTTTGATGAGCACCTGCCCTATCTAGGCCAAACAGACTTAGACGTGGCCTGGCACAAGGCCGGAATCATACAAGACTCCATGGTGGGCGTCGTTGTTGCCCGACAAAGTCCAGAGGTCTTAAAGGTGATCAAGGATGAAGCCTCTTTAAAGGGTGTTCCCCTCCTTGTGGTTGGTCAAGACTTGCAGGCTGAAGTTGTCCATCCAACAGAAGAGGGGTGGGTAGTGAACCTGGTGACTCCCCATGGAACTTATACCGACGTATCTATTAAAGGACTGCCAACCTATGCCATTGACAATGGACTTATGGCTCTTGCACTGGCGGAAATCCTTTGTGGTGGTCCACTGGACCACCAAGTGGTTATGTCCGTTTTTGAGGATTTCTCTTTTGCGGGTTGTATGGAGCGATTGGAGGATCAACCGCCCCTCCATGTGGATGGTTGTATTCACCGGGTTTGCGCCCAGGCCATTGTAGAAACCCTAGGCAGGCGGTATGACAAACCTGCTGTTTATGTGCTAGGGATACCCGATAACAAGGATATAGCAGGGGTTCTGGCCAGCCTGGTGCCCCACGGAAAGGCTATTATTTGTACCATGCCTGACCGGTGTCATTTGCCTTTCAGTGATCTTCCCATGACGATTGCCAAGGCCAATGGATATGAAAAAGTTGAGTTGATTCCCAATACAGCAGACGCCTTGAAAAGAGCTAGACACCTGTCAGGTGGTGAGCTTCCACTAGTGTTATTGGGGACACAGATTTGGGTTGGACAAGCTAGACAAATAGTGGAGAGTGAACAATGAAGGGTTGGATGATCTATTCCAAGGAAACATTAAGTTCCAAGTTCGGTAACCATGCCTTTGACTGGATGAAGGATTCTGCAAAAGCCCATGGCCTTGAAGTGGACCTGGTCTTCGAGGAAGACTTGATGGCTGTGTCCAGTGAAAGGGGACTGGAAATCCTCCATTTAGGAAGGGCCGTTAACCTGCCTGATTTTGTAGTTATGCGGTCTTATGCCTTGGAAATGGGCCGTCAATTGGAGGCTCTGGGTGTTCGATTGTTTAATCCAACTGGCCCCTTGGAAGACGCCCAGGACAAGTGGCGAACCCACCAGTTGTTGACCCTGAAGGGGATACCCAACCCGAAGACAGTCTATCTTGCTAGAACGCCAGTAGACTTCGATTGGCTCATGGAACAATTGGGAAGTCCGGTGGTGGTCAAGGGCTTGAGAGGCTCCAAGGGGGAAGACGTTTACTTGATTGACGAGGCGGCAGATTTGCTACCCCTTGTCGACCAATATGGCAATGAAAACTTACTCTTCCAATCCTTTGTAAAAGGAGCAGATGGAAGGGATGTCCGGGTCCATGTCATTGACGGCAAGGCCCTTGTGGCAGTGGAACGGATTGCAGCGTCCGGCTTTAAATCCAATTTCCATCAGGGGGGATCAGCCCAAGCCTTCACCTTAACCGAGGAGATCAGTGAATTGGCCACAGCCAGCGCAGAGGCCCTGTCCTTGGAAATTGCCGGTGTGGATATTCTCCTGGGAGCTGAAGGACCAACTATTTGTGAGGTCAATGGGATCCCTGGTTTTCGGACAGTCGGCGTTACCTCAACTGTGGATATACCCCGGTCAATCTTTGCCTATATAGCCAAGTCCATGGTCCAAGACCAATAATGGAGTAATTAATGGTATAATAAAACACCCCCCTATACGAGGGGTCTGGACACAGGCCAAACTCTTATGGTGGCGGGTGTTTTCCTTTGTATTGCAATGGGACCGTAAAGGGGATGTAATATAAAATGTACTTAAATAGGGTATAATTAAAGCAGATGACAGGAGGTAGACATGGGCTTAATTGGAGATGTATCATGGTGGGCAGCCTTTATGGCGGGGGTAATATCCTTCTTTACTCCTTGTATTCTACCAATGATACCTGCTTATATCATGTATATAACAGGCGCAGCCTTGGAAGACGAAATGAAGACCCTACGGGTAAGAGCCTTTACTCGTACCCTAGGTTTTGTCATAGGTTTCACGGTGATTTTCATGATCATGGGTCTAGGCGCAACCTTTGTTGGTCGTGTTTTCCAGGAGAATAGAGCCTGGGTGCGGTGGATCAGTGGTGGGATTATCATTTTGTTCGGTCTCAGTCTAGCTGACGTGATCAAACTTTCCTTCTTGCAAAAGAGTCTTAAAATGCGAGCTCCCAAGGAGATCACGGGTTGGTTTGGCGCAGTGGCCATGGGTATGGCCTTTGCAGCTGGTTGGACCCCTTGTGCAGGCCCTGTCCTAGGTGCAGTTCTATTTATGGCAGGTGGTACAGCGACTGCAACCAGTGGTGCCCTTCTCTTATTCATTTATTCCATGGGCATGGCATTGCCATTTTTATTGACGGCCCTCTTCATGGGTGTCTTTGCCAAATGGTTGCATAAGCTAGAGAAGATTGCCCCCGTAATGATGAAGGTAGGCGGGTGGATGTTAGTGGGCTTCGGTTTGTTGATCATATTTGACAAGGTTGTAGTGATCAGCAGCTGGCTCCTATAGGAAAGGAAAATCCAATGAGGAAAATGAGAATTGGAGCCCTTCTGGTGGCCATGATTCTTGTTCTTGCAGCTTGTAGCCCAGGTGTTGAACAAGTTGAGGCCAATCCACAAGGGACGACAACACAAGAAGTAAGTCAGGCAGAAGAGTCAGCGCCAGTTGACACGTCGTCTGAATCCATGAGTAAAGAGTCTGAACCTATGGCAGAGGAAACACAACCTGCCATGGAAGCTAAAGAAGAGTCAACTTCTGAAGAACCAGCAGTTATGGAAGAAAAGAAGGAAGAGACATCTGGAGCTGAAATGACAGTTGAAGAGACAGAGGATGTTTCGTCTCAGGTCTTAGAGGTAGGGAAGAAGATTCCAAACTACGCTTTAACGACAGCAGATGGTGAAGTGGTTGAACTGCGGAGCCTAGAAGGAAAAATGGTTGCAATCGTGTTTTGGACAACCTGGTGAACCTACTGTAAAAAAGAGCTTCCCGTGTTGGAAGACTTAAATAAAGAAATTGACGATCTTGTGGTGATTGGTATTAACGTACAGGAAACAACCAAGCAAGTGAAAGACTATGCTGAGAAGAATGGCATTACCTTCCAGCTCTTTATGGATGAAGAAGGGGAAATGGCACAAACCTTCTTTGTGAGCGGCTTTCCGACCTCATATTTTGTCAGCAAGGATGGCTACCTGGTAGGTGGTGTTCCTGGATATATCGAAGAGGAAAATCTCTTGGGCATTTTGGACATCGTCAGAAACTTTGATCCAAATGTGCCTGTGGAAAACTAGGACTTAAGTCGGTTTAAAAGGAGCCGTTTTGGGTATAGAATGATAGTAAGATAAGATTGAGAGAGGTGACCTTATGCGAATTGGTAGTAATTTTAATAATCTCTCCAGTCTCCTGCAATCATCTAAGGCCGCAGCACCGGCAAACATTCCTATCGAACAGGAACTGGAAGCTCAGCAAATTGGTCAAGACCAAGGCTCGAAAAATGCCCAAGACGCTATAAATCTTGGTAATGTGGCTGAAGGTGCGCTCAATAGCGCTTCAGATAGTTTACAACAAATCAGAGAATTGGCAGTACAGGCTGGGAATGGCGCCCTTAGTAGTGAGGATCGTTCGATTATCCAAGACCAGATCAATGGCTTAAAACAGGATATCCAGAGTAGCCTACAAAACTCTGAATTCAATGGCCAAAAACTATTGGATGGTGGTTTTAATGGAAACATTCAAACCGGTGGGAATCCTGGCCAGGGTCGTGTCATGCAGATTGAAAACACGTCCTTAGACTCCCTTGGTATTACCAATTTTGACGTGACTGGTAGCTTTGACATTGGGGACATTGACAATGCCATTGAGCAGGTCAATGCCAACCGATCGCAAATCGGTGCCCAAACCAATGGATTGGAATCGACCATTCGATCCAACGAGATTGCCCGGGAAAACACCCTGGCTTCCCAATCCAACCTAACGGAGGATCTTGAAGAGTCTATAACGCAATTTAGACAGGGCCAACTCCAACAGTCTGTTCAAACTCAGACCCAGTTGCTCCAGCAGCAGGCTCAGGAGTCTCAATTGGACATTCTCGGTTGAGACAGTATAAAACTCCCTCATACCGCCTTGCTAACTTTGTCGACAATCTCAACCCACAGTTATTTAACTGTGGGTTTTTTATTGCCTCTGGGTCCCTGCCGGGCATCACTAAGTCCTATGGTATAATAGATGGAATATAAACCCCAACAGCCAAAGAGGTAGACCATGCCAACTAAGAAAATGCTCCAACAAAATAAACGCTTCCAGGTAGCCTGGGAACAATACATGAAGACCGGGGAGATTGAACGGGATTTTCTTCGTCCAGTTATAGCAGACTCCTGGATTAGAAGTCGTAGATATGATGTGAACCCCATGGAAGACGATGTTCCAGAGGAGATCTCAGGTCGCTTGCTGGAAATCCGGACCCAGGAGTTTCAGTTTGTCCTGGACATAGCCAAGCCCTTTATGGACACCCTCTATGCCACCGTGGGTAATGATGGGATGATCGTCCGGATGACCGACAAGAACGGCTATGTGCTTGAGTGTTTTGGAGACGAACTCGTTTTTGAAAGCCACCGCAAGCTCCATTTATACCGGGGAACCAATGTCCGTGAGGAGGTCATCGGGACCAACGCCATTGGGATCGCCCTCATGAAAAATCAGCCGGTCCAAGTTTTAGGGGCCGAGCACTATCGTAAGGACTACCATGGCTGGACCACGTCTGCTGCCCCCATTCGCGACGAGAATGGGGACGTTCTAGCGGTCCTTTCCATGTCGGGGGACTATGAAATGGTCCATCCCCATACCCTGGGCATGGTCTTGGCTGCGGCCCTGGCCATTGAACATGAGATCAACCTCAACCGGATTAACCAGAGCCTCCGTAGGACCAATGAGCACCTGGGTGCCCTCATGGAGTCCATCAACGAGGGGATCATCTGTGTGGACGAAACCGGTACCATCAGGGACATTAACCTTTTTGCCAGGACCTTCCTCGGCCTTGAGGACCAGCAAATCATCGGCCTTAATATCCAGTCCATCCTTGACATGAAACGGTCCAAACAGTTTTTGAAAGTCATTCGGGACGGGGACCGGTTTGAAGAAGAAGAAGTCTATTTCCGCCGGAGGAGTGGGCGAAAACAATCGGTTATCGTAAATGCTACCCCCATTGAGGAACCCAATGAAACCCTAAAAGAAGTGGTCTTTACCTTTAGAGAGTCCAAGACCATCCACAACCTGGTCAACAAGATCACCGGCGCCAAGGCCATCTACACCTTTGAGGACATACTAGGGGAGTCCATGCAGGTTCAAGAGGCCATTCGTCTATCCAAGTTGGTCGCTGACACCGACGCAACCATCTTGCTCAATGGAGAGAGTGGCACCGGCAAGGAACTCTTTGCCCAGAGTATCCACAATGCCTCCTTTAGAAGAAAAGAGCCCTTTGTCTTCATAAATTGTGGGGCCATCCCCCGGGATTTGGTGGCCAGTGAGCTCTTTGGTTATGTGGAAGGGGCCTTTACCGGGGCCAGAAAGGGCGGCCAGCCGGGTAAGTTTGAACTTGCAGACGGGGGGACCCTCTTCTTGGACGAAATCGGGGACATGCCTTTGGACACCCAGGCCAACCTCCTCCGGGTACTGGAGACCCGGGAAGTGGTCCGAGTGGGGGGACACGATGTCATTCCGGTGGACGTACGGGTAATCGCAGCAACCCATAAGAACCTGGCAGAGGAAGTGGAAAAGGGG
>CAYFHQ010000099.1:0-13616 GCA_964342805.1 uncultured Peptostreptococcaceae bacterium
TATATTTATTTTTCTTTGAATGGCATACACATTGCCACCGTGCTTTGCACCCATGGTGTAACCTTCCTTTTAATCAACGAGGCCCTAGGCCAAGTATGCAACTGCTGAAAACAAGACGAGACTTGCAAGGGAACTGCCGTACATGATCCTTGCAGCCAGTCTGATATGTCTGGGTTCCACTGGTTCTATGGGATCGCCCATGGTCGGTTTCATGGACACTTGGCCAAAGTAGCTGGCCTTGCCCCCCAGCTGAATCCGTAGGGCACCTGCCGCTGGTGCTTCAGAGTAGGCGCTGTTGGGACTGGCATGGTTGCGTCGGTCTCTCTTTAAGACCTTCCATGCCTGGGCCCCGTCTAGGCCCAAAAGCCCACTGACCACAACCACCAAAACCCCAGTCATGCGGGCAGGTACATAATTAACCAAATCATCAAACTTGGCAGCCGCCCAACCAAAGTCCAAGTATTTGTCATTTTTATAGCCCACCATGGAATCCATGGTATTGACAGCCTTAAAGGCAAAACCAAGGGGGGCTCCTCCAAGGAAGAGGAAGAAGAGGGGGGACACAATCCCGTCCACTATGTTCTCGGTCATGGTTTCTATGGCAGCCTTGGCGATGTCTGCCTCATCCATTTGTGACGTGTCTCGACTGACCAACATGGATATGGCCTGTCTGGCCCCGTCCAGGTCCTTGTTTTCCAGGTGAACCCGTACCTTGGCCGTCTCTACGTCCAGGCACCGGGTTGCTAAAATCTGATAGACCATGAAGGCTTCTAGGGCCAGACGAAGGTAGGGATGGACACTGCCCGCCAGCCACAAGAGGCCCCAGGGAATCAGGGTACTCATGGCCACCACAAAGATCACAAGGAAGACCCCCGCAATTTTTTTGCCCCTGGAAGAAGAGACCATGGGTCGTAAGACGGCCTCTGTCTTGTTGATCAGCCAACCGATAAAGCGTACTGGGTGAGGCATCCAATAAGGGTCGCCCGCCAGCAAGTCAGCTACAAAGCCCAACCAAATGGCCATCATTATTTATGGTCCTCAATAATCTGATAAATCTGATCCATGTCTAGGTGCTCACGCAGTAGGGCTGCCAGTTTGTCATACTCCATTTCTTTAAAGGCGTCGAAACTGTCCACCTGGTTTTCCAGTTCACCAAGGCCCTTTTCTGCTCGAACCATGTTCAAGAAGGCCCGGGTAAAGTTCAGATCATCGAAAATACCATGGATATAGGTACCAAAGACCCGTCCATTGGCGCTGACACAACCGTCTTCCACGGCCACGGACGCTTCTAGTCTTTTGGTGATTTTGATAAAAGGCTTAGCCCCTTCCAAAAGAGTGGTCTGGCCCATATGGATTTCATAACCACTGATCTGGTGGCCATGAAGCTTGCCGATGTCTCCATCTGCGCTAATAATCTCCCCCTCCACCTGGGTGGTGGTCTTCTCCTGCTCAAAGACCGTGATGGTTGGCAGAAGACCTAGGCCATTTGTTTCCTCCACTGCAGATTCCGTATGGTGGGGGTCTGACAAGCGCTGGCCAAGGATTTGGTAGCCTCCACAAATGCCAACCACATGGGTGCCCTTCCGAGCTGCCCGAAGGATCTGCTCCTCAACACCTGTTTTTCTCAGGTAGATCAGGTCCTCAATGGTATTCTTTGATCCAGGAATGATTAGAACGTCTGGTTCTCCAATGGACTCTCCCCGCATGACATAACGGAGGTCTACGTCCTCTTGGGTTTCCAGGGCGTTAAAGTCTGTAAAATTTGACACGTGGGGCAGGTATAGAACTTCAACCTTTACAGCGGCGTCTGAATTGGTCTGTCTGGAGAATCGTTCAGCCAGGGAATCCTCGTCTTCAATCTTTAGGTCTGCATAGGGAAGAACACCTAAAACGGGAATGTCCAGTAGGTCTTCTATCATCTTTAGGCCCGGTTTGAGGATTTCCACATCGCCACGGAACTTGTTGATGACCAAGCCCTTGATCCGCTTTTGCTCCTCTTCAGCCAAGAGCTTGACCGTACCGTAAAGGGAAGCAAAGACGCCCCCTCGGTCGATATCGCCCACTAGAATGACAGGGGCATCTGCCACTTCTGCCATGCCCATATTAACCAAGTCATTTTCCCTTAGGTTGATTTCAGCTGGACTGCCTGCGCCTTCAATGACAACAATGTCATTTTTTTGCTCAAGACCATCATAGATTTCACCAATCATTTGGATTAGCTCTGGCTTAAACTCATGATATTCCACAGCGGACATGTTCTTATGAACCTTGCCATTGAGGATGACCTGGGCCTTGCGATCAGTAGATGGTTTTAGAAGAATGGGATTCATGCTCACATGGGGTTCAACGCCAGCCGCTTCGGCTTGAACCACTTGGGCCCTGCCCATTTCATGACCTTCAGCTGTAATAAAGGAGTTGAGAGCCATGTTTTGTGACTTAAAGGGGGCCACGGTATGGCCGTCTTGCTTGAACACCCGGCATAATCCTGCCGTTACAATACTTTTTCCTACAGATGATCCAGTTCCCTGAACCATCAGGCATTTATTTTTCATTGTCATGGTTGGCTCCTCATTATACGAGATCATTTTCTAGATTTGGATTTGCATAGGCCTGACATGCTCCTACAAAAGACTGGGCCAGTCTAGGCGCACTTAAAAAGTGGACATGGGCATAGGCGGCCAGGGTCTTATTTTTTTTGTATCCGCAGGTCCAATTTTCTGTTGGGCGATTGTCCCGCTCCCTTTTGACTTCGTAGACAGCAGGCTGGCTCACTTTACCAACCGTTGACCGGTGGAATTCGTGGGCCCTAAATGACACATTGCTGCCATCAAAGGGGATATTTGTGGCTTCAACTTCCACATAGCCAAACCGCTGGAGGCGCTTGGTCATTTCAGCCTGACCGTCAAAAACACCTACCATCTTATGGGTCTTGCCTTTTAGGTCCACCAGGTGGTCACAAAGGTACATAAGACCGCCACACTCTGCATAGATGGGCATGCCCTTGTCACTGGCCTCTAAGATGGCCTCTCGCATGGATACATTGTTCTCAAGCTCACTGGCAAAGACTTCTGGGAAGCCTCCGCCAATATAAATCCCTGCAATGTCTTCAGGGAGGGCCTTGTCCTTAACCGGTGAAAAGGGAATCAGGTCCACACCTAGACCCTCAAGGTAGGTCAAGTTGTCTTCATAATAGAAATTAAAGGCCTTGTCTTTGGCCACGGCCAAGCGCAGGCCTTGGTTGGCGGGCGCATCTTCCACCAGGGGGGTGGCTCCTGTTACTGGAGAAGTGGTTGCCGCCAGGCTGAGGAGGCCTTCCACGTCCACTGTTTCTTCCACCATGGCGGCGATTTCGTCCAGCTTTCGCTCCAGGTCTGGAACTTCCACGGACGGCACCAAGCCCAGGTGGCGGCTCTCCAACTGAATGTTCTTGTTTACGTTTAAATAGCCATAGCAGCGGATCCGTGTGTCCCGCTCAATGGCCTCTTTGAGAATGCGGTAATGTCTCTCCCCATGGAGATTGTTGAGAATGACACCAGTCAGTCGAACATTTGGGTCCAGGAGTTTATAACCCAGGACCATGGCCGCTGCGCTGGAGGACATTCCTTTTCCATCGACCACCAAGACCACCGGTGAGGTGAGGACCTTGGATAGGTGGGCCGTTGACCCCATGTCGATTTTTGTGCCAAAGCCATCATACATGCCCATAACGCCTTCAACAATGGAGATATCGGCTCCCTTGCTGGCATTGGCGAAGCTGTTTCGCACGTTCTTTTCTCCCATCATCCACAGGTCTAGGTTGCGACAGGTTCTACCTGTGACAAAGCTGTGGAAGGCTGGGTCTATGTAATCGGGTCCACACTTAAAGGGCTGGACCGTCATTGCTCTCTTGGTTAAGGCACGCATAAGACCTGTTGTGAAGGTCGTTTTTCCTGAACCACTATGGGTTCCTGCGATCACCAGTCTATTTGCCATGCTTGTTCTCCTAGGAATCCAGTCGGGTGAGGACTGCAAATTCCGTTTCATAGTCTAGGAAGGCTACGCCACAATTGTTGATCTTGAAGCGCCAGTATCCCTTTACGTCGTCCATTAGTTCTTTGCTGAGGATGGCCTGAATAACACCAGCATGGGCTGCCAGCAATACAGACTCCCCCTTTTTTGTTTCTTTCTTCAGTGCTTGAAAGGCTTGGGTAATACGGTCATAAAACGTGATTAGGGATTCACCGCCTGGGCAAGGCGTTTTGAAATAGTCGTCCACCCATTCCTTGGACTTTTCAGGAAAGCCTGAAAGGATCTCGTCATACGTCAAACCTTCCCACTCACCAAAGTCCATTTCCCTGAAGGCTTCACTGGACTCTACTGGTGCTTCATGGTGGGTGGCGATTTTCAGGGCCGTTTCAAAAGCCCGGCTCAGGTCACTGGCTACAATCCGGTCCACATGTTCCACTTTGAGTTTCTCTGCTGTGAACTCGGCTTGTTCATGGCCCTTTTCTGTGAGTGGCGCATCGGTATGTCCGCAAAACCGTCGTAAGACGTTCATTTCAGACTCTCCATGGCGCACAAGTATGAATCTCATGTTTCACCTACCTTTGTTCAATTTCTATATCAGCCCCATGAGGTGGAGGGCTAGGCCAACACCAATGAGGAGGACTGAAGTCAGTTCTATGAGGGCACCCAGGGTGTCCCCTGTCATGCCACCAATGATTTTTTTCGTATGTCTACAGTACAAGTTGGCAAAGACCACTGTCACCCCATAAAAAACACCCAAAGCTGGCTCTAGGATCATGGTAAGGGCGGTAAAAATCGATGCAAAAATAACTGTTGACGAGGTCAGCTTGCCAATGAAGAGGTTGCCCATGCCCTTTTCTCTGGCATAGGGGCTGATGGCGCTGGCAATCACTATGGCCCACCGGGCAAAAATGGGAAAGGCCAGGAGGATAGTGGTTCGCCCAGGTCCCATGGGTAACTCCATAAGCAGGGCGGTTTTGATCATGACAAAGGCCAGGAGTGCCAGGGCGCCGTTGGCTCCCAGGCGAGAGTCCTTCATGATCTCCAGTATTCTAGCCTTGTCCCGGTTGGAATATAGGCCGTCAAAGGAGTCGGACAGGCCATCTAGGTGGAGTCCCCCTGTCAGGAAGACCTCTGCAAATACCAGTAGTATGGCTGTGGTGAAGGGACTCAGTCTTGGGGCGATCAAAAGATCAAGACCCGCCAGGGCACTTCCTATGATCAGGCCAACAAAAGGGAGCCATTTGGCTCCTTTTGAGAAATCCTCTGTTTGTACGTCCAGTTGCAGTCGAATGGGTATCCGGGTAAAGAACTGGATCATCAGTATGAGTTGTTTCAATGCTTGTTTCACTGGTTACCCCTTGATCTTCAGTGGTAGGCCAGACACCACCATCCAGGCCTCGTCCGTATGGGCGGCCGCTTTTTGATTGACAATGCCAGCGATATCCCTGAACAACCTAGCCATGCGATTTTCTGGCACCACGCCCAGACCCAACTCGTTGGTGACAAAGATCAACCGGGTCTTGGTCTTGTGGACAGCTTCGACAATGGCGTCAATTTCCTTACACAAATCAGCCTCAATCTGGTCCACTAGGTCCCGCTGGACCAGGTCCCAGTCATGGTTGTCCTTGAGCATATGGTTGGTGGACAGGATGGTGAGGCAGTCCAGCAAGTAGACTTCCTGACTGGCCCCATGGGCCAATATGGCCTGACTGGGTGTATAGGCTTCTTCAAAGGTCGTCCATGCGGAAGGTCGCCGGTCTACATGTTTCTTGACCCGGTCTCTCATGCCCTCGTCAAAGGGGATGGAGGTGGCGATATAGCCCACCTTGTCTCCGCCCAGCTTAGCAGCCAGGTCTTCGGCAAAGGCACTCTTGCCGCTACGGGCACCACCGCTGACGAAATATATGCGACTATGCGTTTCCATTTTTCATCGCTTCCTTTTCTTTTCTAAAGGCTTCACTGGCAGCATACCGCTGGTCCTTGGCCATAGTAATGACATTTTTCATTTCCTGAAGGTCAGGGTGTTTGAGGGCCATGTCAAACCACCGAACGGATGCACTGTATTTGCCCAACATACGGTTCAACTCTCCCATAAGGTAGAGGATGACCGCTTCGCCATCTGGGTCCTCTTCGATATTCTCTGTGGAATAGGCCGTTTCATAATTGGACAGGGCATGTTGAAGGAACTGAAGTTCTTTCTCCACGTCCCCTTGCATCCGGTAGAACCAGGCTATCCGCAGGCAGGCCTTTGCAATGGCCGTTTTTCGATAGCCCATGACATTGAAGTTTAGAATGGCCATTTTATGGGCCTCAATGGCGTCGGGCAGGAGGCGCTTGCCCCCATAATCCTTGCCCCCCCAGTTAGCCAATACCTTGGCACGGACCTGGGCAATTTGGGCGTTGGACACTTTGAGATAGTCGGTTTCAAAGGACGAGTACCCGCACTTGGGGCATACGATGACCCCGTAGAAGGTGGGGTTTTCTCCCTTATAATGGGCACAGAAGTCTGTGTCTCTTTTGTCTACTCGAATCGCACTGGTCTTCACCTTTTTTGTGGTGAATACCGCGTCGCAAACCGGGCATTTTACTTCCTTGTCATACAAATCGGCAGTCATCGCCTACCTCCATTTGATCTCAATTACGTCACCGGTCTTTAAGAAATCTGTATATCGTGCACGTTCACCATTGAGCTTCAAGTCCAGAATGCCCTTTGGTTTGGATATGTCAAAATCAATGTGGTCAAAGACATCAACAAAGACCATGTCTCGCCTCAGGCCTTCAATATGGACCTGTTGGCCATTGACCAATAGGAAGTAGTCCCGAAGGCTAACTTCCGGTGTTTCTGGTGGATTAGCCGCTGGCAGGGGCTCTTTTACGACTTCAAAACCCTCTGTAGCGTTGAGTTCTTCCAGTTCCTTGTCGACCTCATGGTCGCTGTCCGCTAGCCCTATGCCATCGTCTTCATGACCTGGGTCTGCCGCCTCTGGGGCAAGGTTTGACGCCGTCCGGCCATGGTCTTTTTGAGCAAGGTCCACACCTTCTTGAACAGACTCCCCAAGGGTGATAGTAATGTTCATCCCCTTTTCAATGGTCGTTCTATAATCCACAACCCCTTGACCGTCGACCTGGATGGTAGCCTGGTCAGCAGCGATTTCCAGAAGGTGGAGGACATCGTATAAGTTGTGGAGTTTTGTGGTTTGGACCTGGTCTTCACTTTGGATCAGGTAGTCCGCTTCCACCACTTGACCCCCCACGCGGATTTCTGTCACCAGGGGCGTTTCCACGCCATTGACCATGACATAGTCCATCAGGGGAAGGATATCCTTGACGCTGGCTTGCCTAGACTTGCCTGGTACAGCCGGTTCCACATAGATGACGTCTTTATTATGGATCTTTGTGTCCAGACTGGACACAATGCTATTGACATAAATGACAGCGGGTTCACCATAGTCTCCCATGAGGAGTTTCTGTTTTCCGTCCAAGGTATAGGACACAGAAGTCCCCCGCTCGGCAAGGAGTTTTCTTGCATTATAGCCCACCAAAATCAGGGCGTCAGACACAGTCATTTGCTTGGAGTTAAAGAGTCTGATTTGCTTGTCGTTGACCGTCACCTGTAAAAAGTCATGGTCTCGCTCGGTAAAGGCAGAAAAACCAATCCCCACAGGCGTAATGTTCTCTGGACCCAGCAGGGGTGTCGTTTCGAACTCTACCTTTTCCAGGGCCTCAGCCCCTTTTATAACCACCCGCTCTGGAGGCAGTCCTATAAAGGTGGCCAATTTTTCTGTGAAACCTGGAACTTGGCAACCACCACCAATACAGAAGACTGCACTTGGGGCCTGGTCATTGACCTCAACAATTTGTTTGGCAATTTCTGAAGTGATCTTGTCAACGGTCGTGTCCAGTCGACCTAGGATTTGCTCTCGACCTAGGGTCTGTGGAATGCCTACGATATCCGTGAAGGAGACTTCCTCCTCATGTTGCAAGTTGATCTTCACGGACTCGGCCGTGTTGAAATCCAATAAAAACTCTCTGGACAGGGCTTCTGTGACCCTGTCACCTGCCATGGCCACCATGCCATAGGAAACCACTGCACCGTCTCGGGTAATGGCGATATCCGATGTACCTGCACCCACGTCAACTAGGGCCAGGTTCAAAAGGCGCAAGTGTTGTGGGATGGCTACATTAATCGCCGCAATCGGTTCCAGGGTCAGGCTAATGACTTCAAGGCCCACCCGGTCCATGACCGTGTATAAACTGTCCACAACGATATGGGGCAGGAAGGTAGCAATCAATTCTGACTCTAAGACAGCCCCCCGGTGTCCCCGAGGATTGGAGATCATGGAACCATCCAAGTAATAATTGACCACAGAATAACCTACGCAGTAGTATCTGGACTCCACATTGGGGTCTTTTTGCGCCAACTCTGTTTGGGCTAGTTGGATACCTTCCATTTCAAGGCTGTCCATGACCACCTTGTCAATTTCAGCCGTGTAGTCCAGGTCTCTTTTGACACGAACCGCCTTGGTCCGAAGGGCACGACCAGCCGCAGCGATGGCCACTTGTGTTAGGGCTTGGCCTGTTCGTTCTTCCAAGCGCGTCCGCACGCCATTGACCACCTGGGCCACCTTGTCGATATCATGGATTTGGCCGTCATACATGGCCCGCTCCGGATGAGGTACCACTTCATAGTCTTTGACCACATAGCGATCGCCAACCATTTGTGCAATGGTGCCTACCACATTTCGCGTACCAATATCCAGTGAAAATATGATATTGTTCTCATTCATGGTTTGTCCTTGCATGTGTACCTCACTTCTTTCCTTGGGTGAACCAAAGGCACCGGTCGTTCAGTTGACAGTTGTCACAGTCAGGCTTGCGAGCCTTACATACCCGCCGACCGTGGAAAATGATCGTATGGTGGGTCTTGGTCCACAGTTCTTTTGGAATGCATTTCATGAGTTGCTTTTCTGTTTCCAGGACATTGTCACTGTGGGCCAGTCCCAGTCGGTTGGAAACCCGAAACACATGGGTGTCCACAGCAATGGCTGGTGTATCAAAGGCGTTGGACACGACTACATTGGCGGTCTTGCGTCCAACCCCAGGTAATTTGATTAATTCTTCAATGGTCTCAGGCACCTGACCCCCATGGTCTTCCAGGAGCATGTGGCAGGTCAAATGGATGTTCTTGGCCTTGGACTGGTACAGACCACAGGTCCGAATCCGTTCTCCCAGGTCCTTGACCGTCATGGCCACAATATCAGCTGGCCCCTTGACCGTCTTAAAAAGTTCTCCGGTTACGATGTTAACCCGGACATCTGTACACTGAGCCGACAAAATTGTGGCAATCAAGAGCTCAAAGGGGTTGGTGAAATCCAACTCTGCCTTGGCGTCAGGATAGAGTTCAATTAGCTTGTCTATAACGTAAAGGTTGTCTTCTTTTTTTAGGTATTTTCTCTTTCCCATGGAATCTCCGTTCTACACATAGGCTCAGATAATATCATTATATCCCAATTCAGAGGACTACCCAACCCATAAAGAAAACCACCTTTGGAAACAATTCGGTTTCAAAAGGTGGTTTTTGATGGTTTTATGGGCCTCTTATGCCTTTGCCATAAAGGCTTCAATCTCTTCAACTGTTTTTGGAATGTCAGCTGACAGGTTTTCTGCCCCGTCTACGGTCACAAGGATGTCGTCCTCGATCCGAATGCCAATGCCTTCTTCTGCCACATAAAGGCCCGGTTCTACGGTAATAACCATACCCGGCTTAAGCTCCGTCTCCCGGCTACCAATATCATGGGTGTCCATACCCAAGTAGTGGCTCACGCCATGGTAGTAGTACTTGGACAAGTCCTCGTCCTTTTCAATAAGACCAATGGCCTTGAGTTCCTCTGCAAGAACCTTGCTGGCGATCTTATTGAGTTCAGCAAAGGCAAGTCCTGGCTTTACAGCTTCAATTACAGCCATCTCAGCTTTGAGAACAATATTATACAGCTGTTTCTGGCGGTCTGTGTAGACACCATTTACCGGTACGGTCCGGCTGATATCCGCACTATAATTCCCGTGGAGGGCACCAAAATCCAAGAGTAGGAGGTCTCCATCCTGGAGTTCCTGGTCATTCTCCACATAGTGGAGGATAACGGCATTCTTGCCCCCAGCAGTAATAGTTGGGAAACCAAGACCTTGAGCCCCCTGGTACTTGGCAGCAAACTCAAAACGTGCAGCCATCTGGTACTCCATCTTTCCTGGTTCCAGGTCTGTCATAAGCTCTTCAAAACCGCACTTGGTTTCACGGATGGCTTCTCTTAACTCACTGATTTCAGGTGCATGTTTGATCACACGGAGGGCTGACACATGGGCCTGTAGGGTATTGATCTGCACAAAGGGATAACGACGCTTCAACTCTGCAGCAAAACCCATTTCCGGTGTGTCAGGCGTATTCCAGCCTTGACGCTCTAGGTCCAGCCAGATTTGGTTGACTTCACCACCATGGAGGAGCTGGTTGATTTCTCGCTCTAAAACTTCTACAAAACGAACGTCTGTAATACCGCTAATCTCAACGGCCTCTTCCTTGCGCATTTTAATACCAGTCCATTTTTCAATGTCTGGATTTGGTTTTTCAATATAAAGTCTTTCACTGACCTTGCCCTGCTTCTGAATCAAAACCAGTGCAAAGTTTTCCCGCTCTAGTCCCGTGAAGTAGTAGAAGTTCTTGTTGGGAATATGGGGATACTGGCCGTCAGCAGAAAAATAAGGTGCCTGGCCAGATTGTAGGATGACAATGCCATCTTGATCAATGCGCTCCATGAGCGCCTTACGATTACTTTGGAAAAAAGTTGTATCCATTTTCGCCTCCTTATCATGCCTTCCAGCCCATTATATCAGGTTTCCCCCAGATTAGAATTCAATTAAATCAATTCATTTCACTTTTTTTCATGTTATACTGCCACTACTATGGGGGAGGTAGAAAATGACATTACAAGATCAGGTAAACCAATCCATTGACCAATGGACCTTTTGCTGGACACAGACCACCGATCGGCAAGTTACCCAAAAGAAAAAACAGCCCTTTATCAGCCAGTGGCTCCGGTACAGAAAAATCCGCAACCTGTCCAAGGCTTGCTTCCGGAAACTGGGAGAGGGAAGCCAAGCAGCCACCAAGGACGAGGCCTTTAGTCAAGCCTTTATGACAGAAATCGAGCCCCAGGCCCTAAAACTCTTAGAACTGCTTTTAGGCGTAGACCCAGCCACCTGTACAGACCTGGTCAGGGGCACCTATGCCCAGGCCACCAAGGACTTTGTCACAGAAGCCAAGGCCTTTGACCCGGACATGGAGTCAGAGTCTATCTTCCAAGCCCTTAGAAATGTCTGGATCATGCACAGCATTCAGGTCCTCATGGGTGACCAACCCCAGCACAGCTCTGCCATATTCGGCTATAGCATGCTCTACCCCCTAACGGACAATTACCTGGACAGGACTGACCTTGCCAAGGAAGAAAAAAAACAGTTCAACCACCTCTTTAGAGACCGTCTCGAAGGCAAGGCCCCCAAAAGCCTGTCCCACCATATGAGTGGGGTCTTTGACATGGTGGGCCACATGGAAGACGCCTTTGACCGTAAGGCCTACCCTGAGGTCTGGGAAAGCATACTGATGATCCAGACTTCCCAAGAAAACAGTCTCTTGCAACAAAGTAAAGGTACCCACCTGACAAAGGCTCAAGTGATGGACCTGAGTTTTCGCAAGGGAGGTACCTCTGTACTCGCCGACGGTTTCCTCGTGAAAGGAAGCTTGAGCAAGGAATGGATTCATTTTTTATTGGGTTATGGGATCTTACTCCAGCTGGCAGACGACCTTCAAGACCTATTCACCGACGCTGCCGACGGCCATATGACCCTCTTCAGTCGGGACCTTTCCCCTCTGGAATTGGAAGCCCACATCCAAAGGCTCCGCCATTTTCAAGATGCGGTTTTCCGCGCCTTTCCTGGGGAACGGAACGCCACAACACTGGCCTTGTTATCGACTATCCAGCAGGCTTCTGATTATTTGATCTATGATGCCACCCTCAATGCAAGAAACCGGTGCACCAAGCAGTTTATCCACTGGATGGAACAACACTTTCCCATAAACGCCACCCAGCAAGTCAGACTCAAGCAACTGTGGCAGACCATGATCCAGCGGATCAATCCCACTGAAACACTTGGGGCAGGTTCAGTTCGTCATGGGACGCCCTAGGCACATTGCCCAAACGCCATAAGGAAAACTGGTTGATCCCATAGCGATTGGCCAGTTTTATTTTTGCCTCAATACTGCGTTCATTTTCATACCAGAGGACATTCCAGGTGTCATCTGTTGGATCATGGAAGACCATATAGGGGTTTTGTGAAGGCTCATGGTAGGACACAATGGGCTTTTTCTCCCCCTTCAGTCTTTCAATCAATCGACTATAGAGGGGCCTATAAGGCCGAATGGTTTCCTCTGGAGTTTTTTCCATGGCACCATCCACCAGTTTCCACTGGGTTGTTGCCATGGAAAACTGAAGGCGGACCTTGTCCAGCTGGTCTTGGGACAAGCCCTGGGTCATTTCTTTTAAGTCCTCTTCAAGGGCACCAATGGGGGTTTGAGGTGTCATGGCCATCAAGGGACTTCCCCCACCCTTCATGGATTTGGGCTCATAGTCATGGAGCATAAGAACAACTCCGTCCACATAGGTGGTCAGAACACTCAGGTCATAGGCTGCCCTGGGCTGGGCGGCCACCCAGACTTCCTTACCCTGGTCCTGGAGGATTTTGGTGATATGGTAGACCGCAACCAAATAGGGAATCCGGTCTTTGGCCGTTACAGTCTCAAAGTCCAAAACCACTCCGTCAAATTCTCCATGGGCAAGTAAGAGGTTGCCAATCTCTTTTCCCTGGTCCAGCAAGAGGTCCCAATCCCGGTCTCCATAGACATTGAGCATGGCCTTCTTCCCTGCAGATTGTACTTCCTTGACCCGGTCTGCTCCCCCTTGGGGATAGTAAAAACTACTGGTCCCGTCCAGTTGGGTCTCAACCTGGGCCTTTCCCTCTTTGTCGGCTACCACTCTGGCCCAGCCGAAACTCACATAGTCTACATTATCTGGTATGTGAGGCTGGAAGAGGTCTTGGTACTGACCATAGGATTGAATGGCATAGTAAACATTCCATTTCATATTAGCAATAGGCATTTCTAGCTGTTCCTCTTCGTCCTGGCTGGACTCGGACACCGCTGGGTTTTCAGCTACAGGTACATCATTATTGGCCAAACCATAGGCCGGCACCATGCCTTGTAGGCAAATCAAACAAAGTAAAAGCCCGCTGACCAGCGGGCTCCAAGATTTTCTCATCCTTAGATCTCCTTGTATTTCTCATAAACCGCCTCGATCTCCTCTTGGGCGGCAAAAAAGGCATCCACCACCCTGGGATCAAAGTGTGTCCCTGCTGACTCTTTAATAATACCGTAGCTTTTGTCCAATGAAAATGCTTCTTTGTAGGGACGTTTAGATGTCAAGGCGTCAAAGACGTCTGCCAGGGCGCTAATCCGGGCTTCCACGGATATGTCTTCCTTGCTATACCCATGGGGATAACCAGATCCA
>CAYFHQ010000100.1:0-13614 GCA_964342805.1 uncultured Peptostreptococcaceae bacterium
GGGTTTGGGTCACGCCGGGCAGGTTGCCAGCAAAGAGAATGGTAGCACCGAACTCTGCTAGGCCCCTGGCCCAGGCCATGATGGCCCCGGTTAATATACTCCCCTTGGCCAGGGGAAGGGTAATCCGCATAAAGGCCTGGCCCTCGGTGTCACCCAGGGTCATGGCTGTTCGTTCCAGTTGGGGGTCTACTTTTTTAAAGCCTTCTGCCACGGTTTTAATGTAGATGGGCAGGCCCACAAACAACTGGGCCAGGACAACGGCTGCCATGGTAAAGGGCAGTTGAATGTCCATCTGGGCCAGAAAACCACCTAAGAGGCCCCGGCGACCAAAGGTCAGGAGGAGCAAGAGGCCTGCCACAGCAGGCGGCAAGACCATGGGCAGGTCCAGTAGGAGGTCCAGTAGGCCCTTGCCCTTGAAGGTCTTACGGGCAACTGTGTAGGCAGCTGGGGTTCCCAGGAGGATGGTAATGACCATCATGACCCCCGTGGTCCGCAGGCTGACGCCCAGGGCTGTCCAGAGGGTTTGGTTGGTCATGATCTCCGCTGAAAAACCACCGCTAAAGACCAGGCTGACCAGGGGCAGGGCTATGAAAATGAGACAGAGGCCATAGAGGCCCGTGGTCCATCGTTTAACGGTCATGGATAAAGTCCCCACTCTTTCCGCCGGTCTTCTTGGCTAAGTGAATGTTGTCGATGACCATCTTCTTGTCAATGGCCTTGCACATGTCATAAATGGTCAGAGCAGCTGTGGAGGCCGCTGTGAGGGCTTCCATCTCCACCCCTGTTTTGCCCGTCGTTTTTACGAGGGCTTCGATAAAGACTGCATTGTCTTTGAGGTCAAAGTCGATAGTGCACTTGGACAGCATGAGGGGGTGGCACATGGGAATGAGATCCCAGGTTTTCTTGGCTGCCATGATCCCCGCCACCCGGGCAACACCCAGGACGTCCCCCTTAGATGATGTTCCCTCTTGTATGGCCGTAAAGGTTGCTGGGGACATGTGGATGGTGGCCTTGGCAATGGCTGTGCGAACGGTGTCTTGCTTTTCCGATACATCTACCATAACGGCATTGCCTGAAGCGTCAAAGTGTGTCAATTTTTCTTGTGTTTGTTTTTGTGAAGTGGCCTTGTTTTCCATGTGGTCTCCCTTGCTATTAACCTTCTTTGGTCGTGTTTATTGGTCTGTTATGGCTGGTCTGCTATTCCTAGTCTGTAATGGGTTGTCTATAACGACTGGTGTGTAACGACTGTTCTAATACGAATCGGTATGTCTTACGTTCTCATGATCAGCCTTATGATTAGCCTTCAGCCTTATGGTCAGCAAAACTGAATGATCTGAACGGTTTCTCCCTTGTGTAAGCCCTTGTTTCCCTTGGGTATGTCAATGAGACAGTTGCAGGTCACCATGGCCCCTAAGGCACCTGAGGCCACAGGCCTGTCGGGTAGATAGACCTGGCCCCCTTGATAGACGCCCCGCAGGAGCCGTCTTGTGGGACTCTTTTTCTCAAAGTCTTGGCCAAGGGTGGCCGTAGCTGAGATATACCCCTGGCTGTCCTCCCCATTCAGCCTTTCCAGAATGGGTCTGAAAAGGACTTCAAAGGTGATGGCGGCAGCCGATGGGTTGCCAGACAAACTCAATACCAGTCTGTCGTCCACAAGGGAGGCCAGGGCTGGCGTTCCAGGTTTCATATCTAGCTTCCAGAAGAGGCGCTTGGCCTTGAGTTGGTCCATGACTGGGTGAAGAATGTCCTTTTTGCCCACGGACACCCCACCTGTGGTGATAATGAGGTCCACCTGGTAAAGGGCGTCTCTAATGGTCCTCGCTGTAACATCCACTTGGTCGCCAGTGGCTGGCAACAAGATAGGCACACATTCCAATTGCTGGAGGCGGGCTGCCAGGGTATATTGGTTGCTGTTGTAGATTTGGCCTTGTCCCAGAGCCTTGCCTGGCCGTTGGAGCTCGTCTCCGGTACTGAGTATGGCGATTTTGGGCTTGGCCTTGACCGTGACGTGGGTCATGCCCAAGCTGGCCAAGAGGCCGATGTGGTAGGCATTCAGTTGAATACCTGCCTGGATCAGGACCTGGCCCTTTTTATAGTCTTCTCCTGCATGGCAGTAGTTTTTATAAGGAGGAACCTCCTGATAAATGGCGACGCTTTCCTCGCCATAGTCCGTGTGCTCCTGCATGACCACCGTGTTAGCCCCCTTGGGTATGGGTGCCCCGGTCATAATGCGGATGGCCTGGCCGGCTTCCAGGGTCCTGTGTGAAAAGTCCCCTGCCGTCACTTCTTCTACCACCTCTAGGTGTATGGGCTTGTCTTTAGTGGCTCCAGCCGTATCTATTCCCCTTACAGCATAGCCGTCCAGGGGTGACCGGGCAAAGGGTGGCTGGTCCATGTGGGCAACAATATCTATTGCCAGTCGTCTCCCCTGGCAAGACAAAATGGGGAGGTCTTCCACTCGTTCTATGGGTTTAATGACCCGACAGAGTCTTTCCTGGGCTTCTTCCAGGGATATGCGGATGTCATTTTCTTTGAGGATCATCCTATCGCCCCTTTCCAAAACTGCACTTGGGGAAATGACAAACGGGACAGTCTAGGCAGAGGCCCCCATGGCCCAGTCGACTTAAGTCCTTAGCGGTTAGCTTTTCACCGGTTAAAATTCGGGGAAAGACCAAGTCAAAAATGGTCCGCTTGGCGTACATGACGCAACCCGGTAGGCCCAGGATAGGCATGTCACCCTTATAGGACAATAGGAACATGGCCCCCGGCAAGACCGGTGCCCCGTAAGAAACAATGTCAGCCCCACTGGCCTGGATGGCCGTCGGTGTTCGATCGTCAGGGTCAACACTCATGCCCCCGGTGCAAATGATCAGGGTGGCCCCCCTGTCTTCCAGGTCCTTAATGGCAGAAACGATCCCTTCAACCTGGTCGTCTACAATAACCTGGTCAAGGACCTCCATGCCATATTCTTCTGCTTTTCCACGGATGACAGGGCCAAAGGCGTCTTGAATCCGCCCCTTATATACTTCGCTGCCAGTGGTCACAATCCCTATGCGGTGGGCCTTGTAAGGGATCACAGATAGGAGTTTTTTGTCCCCTGCTAGGCCTTCGGCGGAAGCCACTTTCTTTTCTTCTACAATTAATGGGATTACCCGGGTTGCCCCAATGGTCTCTCCCATTTTCACAGGTGTATGGGTGTGGCAGGTGGCCACCATGATTTGGTCCAGGGCATTAATGGCGTCAAGGCAGTCTGTTTCTACTTTCAAGACCCCGTCAAGACTGGCCAGGATATTCATTTTGCCCTCTCGTATGTCACTGCCCTTGGTGCCAGGACCCATGGAGATAGCAGCCAGTCGCTCAGCTACCTGGTCCTCATGGACAAAGCCTGGCTTGTGCTCCCAAACGTAGATATGCTCCTTGCCCATGGACAGGAGGACAGGGATGTCCTCTTGCTGGATAACGTGGCCTTTTTTAAAGGCAACCCCCTTGAAGTCTCCGGGTACGATCCGGGTCATGTCATGGCAGACCACTGCCCCCACAGCGTCTATGGTTTTTACTTGCTTCATATTTCCCCCTCAAGCAAACAAACCTCTCCCTCGTACCAGTACAGTACAAAGGAGAGGTTTTTGTTTGGCGTCGTCAATGGGTGTAGCCTGTGGCATGACCAGATCAAGAAGAATGCCTGCAGACGGGCAGACATCCCCCTTGCTTGTGGACAGGAGAAACCACGGGAACAACATTTGCAATCTGGGTATGGTGAAGAAACCCATTCAGAGTCGGTAATTGAAACCGGCCTATGGTGTGAGGTTACAAATGTTAGCCATATAAACCAAACTCCTTGTACAAGTGGGAAGGCTACCCCGTTTCCAGTAGTAACCCTGTGAGTGGCTTTGCACTCAGGCCTGAACACCTTAGAAACCCTTAGGTGGACCGGCTCGGAGAGGTTATGTCATTCTATTCATATTTTATCAGAATTTTTACACAATACATTGGTAAAGAGTCACAAAAGCGTCTTTTCCGATTTGAACTTAGAATTCAACTTAGATTTTGGCTTAGACCTAAACCTTTTCAATTTTAATTTCCACAGCCTTCATGAGCGGGAAGCCATCAATGGGGTCAAACCTGTCGTCATGGGTCAGGAAGTTGACGTTGGCCTCCTTCCACCCGTGGGTAATCTGGGTTACTCCCTGGCGGATCTCCTTGTGGTGCATGACCATGACTGGAATTTCAATGGACCCAATCCGTGACGTTACCTTTACGGTGTCCCCCGTTTCAAGGCCCAGGGCGGCCGCATCTTTGGGGTGGAGCTCGATTTCAGGCCCCGGACAGGCTGTTACCAGGCGGTCGAAGTTACGGTTACGGCCATGGAGGTACATGACCTTCCGTGCCCCTGTAATGAGGGTATAGGGGTAGTCTCGCTTTTCCTTCACATTAAAGGCAGGCGGAATGTACTCCGGAATTTCCTCATAGCCCAAGTCCTTTAGGTAGGTGGAGGCGAACTCCAGCTTGCCCGACGGTGTGTTAAAGGCCTTGCCCGTTTGCTCCATGGCTTCAACGAACTTGCGGTCCTTTTTCTCTGCGTATTTATACCCAGACGGGTGGGCTGCAATTTCTGCGGCTGTTACACCGGAGTCACTGACCAGCCACTCATTGAGGGCGTCCTCGTCTTTCCAAGGGAAGTAGACTCCCGCACCCATGCGATGGGCAATGTCATGGAAGAACTGGTACTCGTCCTGAGTTTCAGGGTCTGGGGTAATGGCCCGTGGCGTCAAGCCAATGATCTGGCAGCCCCCGTGAATATGGTACTCCGACCGCTCTAAGTAAGAGGCTGCAGGCAGGACATAATGGGCCAGTTCTGCGGTTTCCGACATGAAGAGGTCCCGAACAACCAAGAGGTCCAGGGCCTTCATGGCCTCAATCACCTTGGCGGCGTTGGGGTTGGTCATGACAGGGTTGGCCCCCACAATGATCATGCCTCGTAGGGGGTATGGGTCGTTGCTTAAAATCGTGTCCATGGCCGTCATGGTATGACATTCCTGGCGGAAGTCATAGAGGACTGGCAAACGGTCCCGGCCAATCGGCTTGAGGTCCAGGAGTGGCTTTTCATGGTAGAGGGTCAGTTCTTTGAGTGGGAAGCCCACGGGGCTGTAGTTGCCACCGATAGCGTCCACCGCTGCCAGGAGACCGTCGAAGCAGGCCACGGCACGGATGTTGTTTATGCCATTTTCGTGGTGCTCCAGGCCGTTGCCCACATAGTTGATGACCGCAGGGGCAGCCTGGTACATCTCTTTAGCAATCTGAGGAATCAGGCTAGCTGCGTCAATGCCACACTCCTTTGCCACATAGTCGTGGGTGAAGGCGGAAGCATAGGCAGCTATCTTGTCATAGCCTGTGGTATACTTGCTGACAAACTCATGGTCGATCCACTCATTATGAATGAGCTCTCGCATGAGGCCCCAAGCAAAGGCACCGTCCGTACCCGGCTTAAGCTGGACAAAGTAGTCCGCTTGGCGGGCCATGGCTGACAGGCGGGAGTCGATAACAATAAGGGGTGCTCCGTTTTCTCGGCCCCTGTTAATTTGCTGGGTCATGTTGGGGTGGGCATGGGCTGGGTTGGCCCCCCACAGGAGAATACACTTGGAGTTTTCAAAGTCGGGCTGGGAGTTCCAGCGGCCGTACATGAGGGAGTAGCCAATCCAGCGGCCCACAAAGCACTCCGAGTTATTGGAGAAGTAGTTGGGCGATCCGATGGCATGGATAAAGCGGCGGGCAATTTCCTCCTGCTGCATGAAGCCAATGGCCTCCCCCTTCCAAACGGACATGGTGGCGTCGCCATACTTGCCTTGAATGTCCTTGGCCTTGGCTGCAATTTCGTCTAGGGCCTGCTCTAAGGATATTTCTTCCCATCCATTTTCAGTCCGCTTGAGGGGCTTTCGAATGCGGTCCTTGGCGTTGACCATGTCCACACCCGCTCGGCCCTTAATGCACAGGCGGCCCCGGTTCCAGGGGTGGTCCTTGTTGCCCTGGATATCTACAAGCTTGTTGTCTTCCACATAAACGTGAATGCCACAGTGGTCGTCACACATACGACACAGGGATTGTACGATGTTTTGGTCTGCCATTATTGATCTCCCCCATCCTGTAGCTTCTTTACAATAATCGTGTCAAAGGCACCTCGGCCAGCGTCCATGTCTTCCACTTCCTCATAGTTGAGGGCCGTTGCAATACAATGGTTGACACAGTTGGGCTCCTCGTCCCCACAAAGGTTACACTTGCGACTCACCTGCTTGGCCGTGTCAAAGTGGATGTTGCCATAGGGACAGGCTAACATACACATTTTACAACCTGCACACCGGGACTGGTCAACAAGGACTGCCCCTTCTTCATTGCGACTGATGGCCGCTGCCGGACAGACGTTAAGGCACCAGGCCTCGTCACAGTGCATGCAGGTCAGGGGGATACAGACACCCTCTTTCGGGTAAAAGTTCACTTGAATATTGGATTGTTTGCTGTCGCAGGTACCATTGTTGTTATATGAACATGCATATTCACAATTGCGGCAGCCTACACATTTCTTTGGCTCCATGGTTACTAAACGCATGAGTTCTCCCTCTCCTACTTCCTATTATATCTTCATCACTGACGCTTCGTTGGCAATCTGCAGGTGTAAAAAGGCCCCAAGCCGTTCCGGTTCTAAATTGACCTTCTGTTTCTTGCGGATAACCGGTCTGAGTTTGCCCATGAGCTTGACCAGGTCCGAACTACCAATGGACGTAATGCCAACGATATGGTCTCCATCATATACAATTTTGACATAGCCATAGCTGCCAAAGTCCTCGCCGTCTAGGACGGCTACCCGATCACCCATACCATCATTGAAGAGGCCCATGGAGGACACGGTCACGTCGAACATTTGGGTAGTATTCATATTGAGGCTACCCTCATAGGCCTGGGTCTGGCCTGCCATGTTGGCACCGGCCACCTTGCCCATTTCAATGGCCGTTGGCCACAGGGCGTGGATCATGTGCTTGTCCCCAAAGGTTGTGGGACCCTGGGCTACGTCACCTGCCGCATAAATGTCCTTGGCTGTTGTTTCCATATAAGGGTTGACCAAAATACCCCGGTCGGTTTCCACTGCAGTTTCCTGAACCAGACCTATATTGGCCCGGACGCCAGTCCCCACAATAATGAAGTCCACCTCAAAGGGTTCATTGCCCTTGGTATGTACACGGAAGGTTCCCTCTGGCGTTTTTTCCACCCTTTCCGTCATGGTTTCAACGCTGAGCTTGGCCCCGAGCTTTTGAATTTGATCTGTAAGAAGCTGGGCCCCCTTTTGGTCGAGGACCGTTGGCATGATCCGGCTGGCCAGTTCAATGATATGAACGTCAAGCCCCTTGTAGAGGGCTGCCCAGGCCGCTTGGAGGGAAACAAAGCCCGACCCCAGGACCATAACCCGATTGCCCTCTTTAAAGTAAGACGCTAGGGCCTCCGCGTCCTTGAGGGTCCACATGTGGTAAACGCCCTCCTGGTCCAGACCGGGTATAGGCGGCTTCATGGCCCGTGACCCGGTGCAAATCAGAAGCTTGTCATAATTCAAGGTTTCTCCTGTGGAAAGGCGAAGGCGCTTGGCCTGGTCGTCCACCTGGTCCACCCCTGCCTCTATATACTTGACATTCATTTGATTGTAGTAGCTTTGCTTGCGAATGAAGAAGTTATCATAATCGATTTTTCCCCGTAAGTAATAGGGTAACAAAACTCGAGAATAGGCGATTCCGCCCTCCTTTGAGATCAATGTTACCTTGGACGTTTTGTCGTGCTTTCGAAAGGCTTCCAAAGCACTGAGTCCCGCATCACTGTTGCCGATGATCACAACGTGCATGCCCCCACCTCCTAATTCATCCATTTCTGTAAATGTTCTATACAGTGGAGCGCTGTTCTAAAGTTTGTGATTAAAAAAACGATTTCCTTGTGTTTTCACGCACCACGAAGAAAATCGATATCGTTCCTTTCTGTGGAACGACGTTCTGTAATTCGGTCGCATTAATTGTACCACCTGTTGAAAAGTGTGTCAACGCTGTAATAACTTCAAATGTAGAACTTTTACTAAATAGGGAAAGCCCATACCTCCGCGGGGCAGCGTTGGCATGGGCTGTATTCATGGAGACAAGAAGGCAATCGGTCTAGGACTTCCCCTTTGTCTCATCCAATATTGGCATGTTTAACATTGCTTAGTCACCGAACTTCCACTGGTCAAACTCTTCTTCGGTGTAGTTGAAGTAGTCCCGTCGGGACAGGTCGGTAAAACGTTCAAAGGCTTCTTTTTCTTTCCCGCTTAGGGTAGCAGCATAACCATTGACCATGACATCGTGGGAAATGTAGTCTTCCGTCATTTCCACAAAACCCGTGTCCTTGATCCAGGAAACCCGGCTTTCACTCCCCCGGGACATAACCCCAGAGATCACCTGCTCTCCGTCGATGGTAATGGACACATGGCGTTCTTTCTTTTCCGCCATATATCGTCCCAAACGCCGGTGGGTAACCAGGGTGTCCAAAGGAACTGCCTTTCCAAAGTAGACCCCTCGTACCGTCACTCCCCTGGCCGCAGCCTGCTGAAGGGCTTCACTTAGGTGTTTGCCCTCTTCCTCCCAAATGGAGATGGCCACCCGGTCCTTGGCCTTGTCGATCAAAAGCTCAATGAAGTTGATAATGTCATCATAGCCATTGATATTGATCATGCGCCGGTCTTCCTTTTTCTTGTTAAAAAGCTTGTGGGTAAAGGACTGGACATGTTGAATGGCCTCAGTCATTTCCTTTTTCAGCTTTTCCACCAACAACTCTGGTTCCAGGGGATAGTAGACCGTCGCCTCCCCATCCACCTGTTTAAAGACCAGCTGCTTGTCCTCCAGGTTGCCCAGGACTTCATATATGCGAGACCGTGGAACACCGGACTGCTTGCTGAGTCCATACCCGTTCAGCGGATACTGTTCCAAGAGACTCATATAGGCTTTGACTTCATATTCGCTAAAGCCCAGTTTCTTCATATCTTCAATAATGGCATTTGTTTGCACGTGGCCCCCTATAATAGTCCAAATTGAAGTGCCAGCACTCCGAAGACCACTGCACCCATGACAGGTAGAATGATACCATTTTTTAACCAGGCAATCAGGCCAGCCAAGACCAAACAAAGGGCTGACAAAAGAGGGTGTCCACCTATGCCCTCAATGCCCCCTGGCAGGATCAAGGCTCCCAGGACCGTAAAGGGAATGAAGTCTAAAAACCGCTTCATGACCGGCGGTAACTTGTCTGCATCAAAGGCAAAGAAGGGCAATATCCTCGGTGTCATGGTCACCAGGGCCATGGCACCTATAAGCATGTAATTATTCATGGACTGCCTCCTTTTCACTTCGGGTCGTGACCCAGGCACCCAACAAGGAAACCACAATCACAGTTACGGCAAAAGATGCGCTCCCTGACCACCCCAATACTTTAACCAATACCATATTGACGCTTGCGGCAGACATCGACAGGACTATGGCTTCTTTGGACTTCTTCCAAGATGGGATCAGGAGAGCTACAAACAAGGCGTATAGGGCAATACCCATGGCCTGGACCAAAACTGGCGGGAAAAAGGCTCCTGCAAGGAATCCCGCTGCCGTTCCTGAAACCCAGGAAGAGTAACAGGCCACTTCCAAGGGGATTAAGTAGGCTGGGTGGTCAATCTCCTCCTGAATACTGGCCACGGAGAAGGACTCATCCGTTAGGAAAAAACCGATAATGGGAAAATAAGCTTTTGAGGTTTTCTTGAGCCTGGCCCGAATAGAAGCACTCATAATAAAGTGGCGAAAATTCATAAGGAAGGTCGCCAAAACAATACTCATGGGGCTGATCCCCGCAGCGATCATGCTCACCGCCATGAACTGGCTGGCTCCGGCATAAACGACGGCTGACATCATAACCCCTTCGATCATGCTGAGGCCTGCCCCCTTACTGAGGATGCCAAAGGCCATGGAGATGGGGAAATAACCTAGCATGACTGGGCTGGCGTCTTTTAGGGCTTGTTTTATGGGGTGGTTCATTGGGTGTCCTTTCTGACCTTTTGATTTCTTGATCGGGCCTTTATCACAGGGTCATTTTGGTTGGTTGTTCTTAATTTTCGATAGTAGTTACTTTGTGAACCACTATATTTCTTTAGTAGTTATCTTAGCAACTACTATGGTTTTTGTCAAATGAAAAAGGACTCGGTTGAGTCCTTTGGGTTGCTTATTCACATTGAACTTGCTTGCTGACTTCCACTATTTGCCTTCTAGCAATTGGTATATCATGATCAGCGCCAAAAGACACTGACATCAGTAATGTCAATAAGGCCACAAGCATTATTGTTACAAGGCCTATTCTTTTTGCCATACAATCACCTCCTAATTAAAGGATAGTGTGTTACTATACATAAGTAAACCAACATAAATGTGGGAGGATGTATGTTATACAGCTTGGAAAAGGAACATTTCGGTCAATATATCCGGCATGTGCGAGAGTCTCTAAACTTGACTCAACAGGAAGTCTCATATCTAACAACACTAAGTTGTGAAACCCTTCGACGAATCGAAAAAGGAGAGAATCTACCAACCCTTCGAACAATAGAGAATCTGACCATGGCCTATAAGGTTGATGTCATCAGACTCTATATGACAGCCCGTAAAGAGAACGCTTTGCATTCATTCTACGAGTACTTGGATAACTTAATTATCTCTTATGAACACGAAACACTAAAAAATATATCTAGTATCTTCGATGCTTTTTTTATTCAAACTGAGCAAATCCACAACAAAAAGGAAGTTGACCAGTTTATGACCATCATACAGGGCCTTGAACTAAGTTATACGACCCACGGATCGATTGAGGCCTTAAACACATATATAGAAGCAATTCGTTTAACAATTACTAACTTTTGTTTGACTGATATTCAAACATTTAAGTACTCATACTTGGAGCTAAAGTGCTTATTCCTAGTTTCATCGGAACTGAATATGCTAAAGAGGTTCAAAGAATCAAATCAAATCGCATTGTTCTTGCTAGAAAGATACAGTTTCCCAGTTGATCTATTCTCAAACACAGCTATATTGAAAATTAAATTGCTAATGAACATTGCCTATAATTATCATTGTCTGGATCAACACCAATTGGCTTTTGAGTATGCAACGCTAGGTATTGAATACTGCAAAAAAAATAAGACGAACTATTTGCTCCATGGCCTATACTACAGACGTGGTATCGCATCCATACTAGGAGGTTTTGGTGAGAAATCAGGATTTACTGATTTGCGAAAGTCAATCATGTTATTAGATGTGAACGATATGGTGGAACTTAAGACCCAATATATCAATGTAACCAAAGAAAAATATGGCATTTCCCTGTAGTAAGTTCACCCACATCTTTGTGGGTTGTTGTGTCCCCTGCTCTTAGATACACTTTAGCTACACAGTTCGTTTCCAGCATATGGTGAGTTTGCGCGTGGTCTCATCCCTTTGAAGGACGACATGATCACAGACACCGATATGACGATTTTTTGTTTAGAGTGAAACACTATCCTAAACAGACATTATGTAAGCATAATCAGCTACCTGCAGGTAAAGATCATTTATGAATTAAAACGCTGATAGGAAACAAGTGCATAAACTCATCAATATCAACGTCAAGAACTCCATTTCAAAATGCTAACGAATTGGGTTTGGTCAATTTCATTGACCAATGATGCCAAAAGAGACTTGTAGAGGAGCATAACCAATGAAGAGATTAATATGTTAGTCATGGCTTTAGGAGTCCTAGTATTAGGGATTCCTGCATATGCAGGTGAAACAGAAACGCAAGTAACAAGCTATGATTTTGAACAGCCAAGTAACGAAGAACTACTTGCAAAACATGAACAAGAGTTGAACATGCAATCGTTCCACAAGAGTGGACCTAGCACTCGTAGTGCATCTGGTTACGTTGAGCTCGTTTTAATTGGTACACCAACCCAAAGTACAGGACAAGTGAAAATTGCTGGTCAGCCACCCTCAGGAACATCATCTACATATGGACACCAGATCTACTATAAAGATGGCAATGATGTTTCAGTTTCTGTTTCGTTCTCGGTAGGCAACAAACTAATCAACACCTCAATCGGTATTGGTGCACAAGTTGACAAATCAACGCAGTATAGCATCAACATCCCCGGAGGAGGTCAACGTTACCTAGCCTATGCTGATAAAGAAGTGAAATATTATGTATACGAGCAATACATGGTAAATCCAGCGACTGGCCAAAAGAGCTATTATGGCATTTACGAGCGACCAGAACTTGTCGGCATCGATTTTTACGTACGATAAACCCGCTATAAAAAAATGGTTCCTGAACGTTACAGGAACCATTTTCTTTATATTAAGTGACTATTATAGAGTTCTTTTTATCGTCTCATGAACAATCCAACACCACATAAAGGTTTAATTACCTAATTAATGGTACATATGCTATCATTATGTGTGAGATGATAAGATGGAAACCCAAGACGCTCCACTAGTGGTTAGATAGACGCTTATCATTGATCCTTAAAACCTAGGGTGACGTAAAGATACCCTTCCGAAAGTAGGTTCCTAAAATGAAGAAAACACTCTTAGCCATGATTATTGGTCTTGCACTGATTGGTACTACCTTATATGGATTTATGAATACAAGATCCATAGAAGATTCAGTCTCCCACACGGTGACTATTGAGCTAAACCAGGGCGATGACCTCCTAGTTTCTGAGTCCAACATACTACTGGACCAGAACATGAAAACTGATGGTTTATCCACCTATGTAACTACTTCTGCTGACACCCATAAAATTTACCGGCTACCACGGGGCGAGTACCACTTGCTTGAGCGGGTGCATATCAATGAGCGGGAGCACTTTCAGCTGGTGTATGTGATTATTGATTAAATCAGCTTTATGATGCAACAACACTAAATCAGAAATTTTACGAGCCAAACGACACTGGAGGTACTGAAATGACACAAGCATTCTACTCAATTGGACTTATGCTCTTATGCTACTTCGCTATGACAACCACAGACAAAAGCACAATGAATCCATCTTCCAAGAAGATTTCAAAGTTTGTCTTCACAGCTATCATCGCGATCACAGCAGTTTACAACATTGGTTATATCACGGGATCGGCTTATGGTAATTGGGTTCATTAATCACGGTTCTCCATCAAGCCTCATTGTAAATCCTATTTTAATGCCCTTTCACTGCAATATACTTACATACCTCAAGACTAGATTCCCAGTCTGACAAATCTCTCACTTCGTTCAACCCAGTCCATTTATAACTTTCATGCTCGCCAGAAAGGACTATGTCCACAAGATTAGAAACTTTCAAAAGGAAACACGTGTCTGTCATATTCATCATGACCCCATCTTTGGGTTCTTTATAGTTGAGGGCAAAAGGAAGTTCCACTAAGTCAGATTAAGCTACAATGCCGGTTTCTTCAAAGAGTTCTCGCTTGGCAGCTTCATTGTCGCATTCACTATAATGTACACTGTGAATGGTAAAATAAATTAGTCAGTTTCGGACAAAGAAACTAGCCAGAAATG
>CAYFHQ010000101.1:0-13562 GCA_964342805.1 uncultured Peptostreptococcaceae bacterium
ACCAAGGAGCTTATGGACTTCAACAACGAACTACGGCGTATTGTGGAAATTGATGCTCTGACAGGCCTGCCCAATCGGCGGTATGTTATGGATGAGTTGGAGTCTAGCATATTTGAGTGGAACCGTTATAATATTGTTAGCTCTTTCCTTTTCATTGACGTAGACAATTTCAAGTTTGTTAATGACCAGTACGGCCATGAGGTAGGGGACGACCTCCTCCTCTGGATTGCAGAGTTTCTTAAAAAGAATACCCGTAACACTGGCAAGGTCTGCTGTCTGGGTTAAGACGAGTTTGTGGACATCTGCAAACACTCCGACGAGGACGCAGCCATACGGCTTGGGAATATTCTCAATGAGAAGTGTGACATTCATAAAGTGGACTTTGTCGACCGGTGGAAACCTTCCCTGAGCATAGGGGTGTCCAGTGTAACTTCAGAATGTGTAACACCCAGTGAAGTTCTCGTGCGGGCGGACAAGGCCATGTATGTGTCCAAGTCCAGTGGAGGCAACAAAACCACCAGCTACATGCAAATGACTTAGAAATGTAAAGGTCACCCACGCCTCTCACCGAAGCGCAACGGGGTGACCCGCTATTTTTTTTGGCTCTAAGTCAATAGTTGGGGTGTGATCTATTCAGATCACGCTCCATTACTGTTTTTTGGTGGATAAAGAAGATGCACACTCCGAAAAGCGCTTTGGGACATGTAAAACA
Source organism: uncultured Peptostreptococcaceae bacterium (assembly GCA_964342805.1). GTDB lineage: Bacteria > Bacillota > Clostridia > Peptostreptococcales > Acidaminobacteraceae > CAYFHQ01. Next base: position 713 of record CAYFHQ010000101.1, read on the forward strand.
AGCCAGTGGCTGGACCGGCCAAGTGAAAACTTCAAATATGGTTAGTTAGTAGCAAATATGTAGAATACGGTTCCTGAATCTTGTGAAGTTCTTGATGCCATAGGAAACACGTTTCAAGACCGTGATCTTGTTGTTGAATCCTTCGGTAGGACCGTTGGTATATCCATGTTTTAAGGCATTTAGTATCTCTTTGTGCCAGTTCTGAAAGGCCGTCATACAGCTTTTGAACTCCGTGAGCTGTAAGGATGCAACGTATTGAACCCACTGCACATAAGCTTTACGCTGCTCTGAGTACTTGTCCATTTTGCAGATCATATAGAACTTTTCTTTGATCCAGTAAGCAGCCCTAAGATCCTCGCTATAGAGAAGCATGGCTTCCAGTCGTTCCTTTTGATCCTTGGTAAGGTTATGGAACCTTTTAAGGATGAGTGTACGACTTCTTTTGAAATACTTTCGTAAGGAAGCTGGCATGGATTTCTGGACTCGTTTTCGAATGTTTTCAACAGCCCATGTGACTTGTCTAATAAAGTGATATTTATCCACAATAATCTTAGCATTTGGGAAGAAGATGCGAGCTGTTTTAGCATACTGAGCCCACATGTCACAGACAAAGAACTTGACCTTGTTTCTTTCGAAGCGTGGAATCGACTTAAAGTACTCAACTAGGCAGTGTTGTCTACGGTCTGGAAGGATATCTAGAACACGCTTCTTAACAGGATCGACCAAGATACACTGATACTTTCCAGTTTCAGCATTGCCCTTGAACTCGTCGATAGCTAGGACTTTTGGTAGTCGTGAAGGCTTAGGGTAGCTTACATGGTCAAAAATTCGAGTAACTGTAGCAGCAGAAAGGTTCAAGTCACCTGCGATGGTTGTTACTGGTATAGACTTAGCCATTTGATTACAGATGAAGGCGTTTAAACGGTTTGTCTTGCGCTGATACTTAGGCAGAAAAGAATAGTCCTCATAAAATCTCTTGCCACAAGAACACACATATCTGCGCTTCTTGAGTATGATTTGAACAGATATAGCATTGATGGGCAGGTCTTTTATCACTTGATTCCGGTAGTCATGGACTTTCGAAGTGGTTGCTTTGCAAGCAGGGCAAAGGACTTGGCGCTTGGTTGTAGTTGCGTAGAACTTGATAGAAGTATTCGTTCGATGGAACTTCTTGATCTGAAGTCCTTCTAAATCCAGTAGTTTGCTGATAGAATAAGAATGCACTTATCTCCTAGCTCCTTTCTTTGTGTGGTCTAGTCAACTTACATTTTAAAGAGCTTTGTGGATGAGTGCATTCTTTTTTTGCATAGCTAAGGGGTGGATCTTATCGATCCACCCCAACATTTATTTTAGAGCCTTTTTTTTGACACAAACAAAAATGTGGCCTAAGCAAAATCTCTTCCCCCAACCCACAAAAAACAGTACAATACACAAGGACAAAAAATCAGGGAGGACCACATGAAAAACTACATAAAAAAACACAAAGACATGATCATCATCGGGGCCGTTCTCATCGGCCTGTCGATTGTACTCCACTATGGCCATTACTTAATCTTCCACGACAAACACCACCTACTCATCTTCCTGGTGGCAGACATTGCATTTATACCGCTGGAAGTCTTCTTCGTTACCATGGTACTTGACCGTATCCTGGAAAAGCGGGAGAAGGCGCATCTTATGGAAAAAATGAATATGCTCATTGGCCTCTTCTTTACGGAAATGGGTATGGACCTGCTGGGCCATTGTACGGAGGCAGACCCCCAGATCCACCAGGTGCAGGAGGAACGCAAGATCACCGCAGCCTGGAAGAAGGAGGACTACCGCCAGCTGGAAAAGCAGCTTCGGGGTTATGACCACACCGTGGCCATTGAAAAGATGGACCTGGCCAAGGTCAAGCACCTCCTTAATGACCACAAGGACTTACTTGTCAGCCTCATTGCCAACCCATCCTTGTTAGAACACGACCGCTTCAGTGAACTCCTCATGAGCGTCAGCCACCTCCAGCAGGAGCTGGCCATGCGGGCGGATATTGAAGACGGGACCATTTCCACCTTTGACCTGGACCACCTCAAGGTGGACGTGGAGCGGGTTTATGGCCATATTGGCCTGGAGTGGCTCTTTTACATGAAGCACCTCAAGGAAAACTATCCCTACCTCTACGTAACGGCCCTCATTAACAATCCCTACGACCAAAGGGACCGGGTGGCCATTGAAACAGACATCCGAAAGACCCTCTATCCACAAATGGCTACGGACTAAGTCAAATAGCAGTCAGTCAAACCCCAAGAATGCGGCTCAAGCATCCTTGGGGTTCTTTGTTTTGCCAGGCAAAGGGCATTAATCTGAATGGTCTTCCAGTCACTGGGGTAGGAGTAGCTTGAGAGTCTAGAACGAAGAGGTGACCCATGACGAATGAATTTGGTATCACACTACTGGACATGTTGCTCCTGTATACCCAACTGGCCGGTGAACTGGATAACAACTTAAAACTCCACCACCAGCGGACGGCCTATGTGGCCTACCGGATCGCCAGGCGGCGGGGCCTGCCAGAACAAGAGTTGGAGAGGGTTTTACATACAGCCCTGATCCACGATATTGGTATTATTACCGCCCATAATGAGAAAATTGAATGGTTGAGTTTTGACCTTAATGACTATGGCTATCACGGAAAAGTGGGGGGCTTCTTAACGGCGCAATCGGAGGTCCTCAGGCCCTTTTCACGGATCATTTCCCACCACCACGTCAAGTGGATTGAGCGGGCCCAAATGAGCCACCTGCCTGAAATTGAGCAGGAAATCCAGCAAATCCTCCATATCGCCGACCGGATGACCACCCTCATTGCAGACAATAGGGCCATCGCCTTCCAGCGGGAGGACATCCTCAATAAAATGGCGGCCGCCAGTGGGACCATGTTTAAACCGGAACTGGTGGACATCCTCATGGAAGTGGAGAGTAAGGAAGCCTTTTGGTTGGAGTTGGAACAGGGCGACCTTTTTGACTATTTGAAATACCACGACCTCCACTTTTTGCACCCCTTGACCAATGACGAAATCATGGACGTAGCCCGGACCATTGTTTATGCCGTGGACTACCGCCAGACCTATACAGCAGCCCATTCCATTGCCACAGCAGAGTTGGCGGGCATTCTAGCAGAGAAGATGGACGTGTCCCCCCATGACCTGCTGATCACTCGATTTGGCATGTTGCTCCACGACATTGGGAAGATCAAAATCGATTCCCATATCTTCAACAACCCCAAGGAACTCACCCGGGAGGAGTTCGAGTTGGTCCAGTCCCATCCCTTTATCGGCCGGAAGCTGATCAACGACGCCCTCCACTTGCCAGAGGTGGCCAAGCTCATTGCCCACCACCACGAACGTCTGGACGGGTCGGGTTATCCCTTCAATCTCCAGGGCCACCAGCTAAAACTCCTGGACCGGATCGGGGCCATAGCCGACATGACCTGCGCCATGATGGAAGACCGCCCCTACCGCCAGGGGTGTGACCAGGAATGTGTCCTGGCAGAAATCCGTAGCCAGGCCTATAGCCGCAAGCTGGACATGGCTGTCTACAAGGTTTTGGAGGACAACATCGACGAAATCTTCCCCAAAATCAAGGACACCATTGGCGGGACCTTTGGCACCTATCGCAAGCTCCTGGAGATCATGATGACCGGAGACATGTAGGCCCAAAACTAAAGGACGCGGGTCTTCAATAGAGGAAACTTCATAGAAATGTCGAAATGATTCAGGGAGAGGTGAAATTATGAGATTCCTGAATCATTTTTATTGTTTTATCCTAACTATTTTGCTCATTGCAGTATTGACCACTTCAGTGGTGACCGTGGCAGTCTTCAACAAGGGACTTGGTGTGGACGCCATTATTGAAACCATGGACCAGCAACGGCTGGCCGAACAAGTGGCAGAAGAGGCCTACAACCGCTTTTCAGCCCAGTTCAACTATCTATTGAACCTGGAAGAGTGGATTCCCAAAGAGGTTATGATTTCAAGCATTGAGTCAGCGACCAAGGAGACCCTCCACTATGTGGGCGGCAACCGGGAGGCCATGGCCCCCATTGCCCTAACCCCTTTTGAAGATGCGGTTTTCCAAAGTGTCCTGGACAAGATGACGTCTAACCCTTCCCTGACGGGTCAAGCAGACATGGCCCTTGAACTCCTGGACCAGGGGGTAACCGACCTTTCAGCACTGAAACTGGACAAGGACTTAGAAGAACAGATTCCTAAGGTATATGAGTCTGTAAAAGGCTTAGAGGGTGACGAGCGGAAAAAGGCCTTTATCCAGGGCATGATCTGGCCAGAAGGGCGACCCAATTTGCTGTCCCCAGAACTGGACGTTTACGCCGCTGCTGAAGCGACTTACACAGAAAACCCCATTGACCTGGTCAAGGATAGTTACGCTTATGTGAAGAACGTGGTCTACTTGCTCATTCCAGCCCTAGTGACCCTTCTATTGGCTTTAATCCTCTTTGGGTCAAGAACCATCCAAGGGGGCCTCAAGTGGATTGGCTTGGCGGCCATTCTAACCGGTGGGGCCCTCATGAACACACGGATGGTCACTACCCCATTAATCATGGATGAACTGGGTCGCTACCCCTTGTGGTTGCAGGACATTATGACCTCCCACCTGGACCAGATCATTGACCAAGCCATCCTCATTAGTATGATCCTACTGGGTGTAGGCCTGGCAGCCGCTGTCCTGTCCTTTGTTGGACGCCGGGACAAGGAGGCCAGGGGTAAAATAGGCATCCGCCTCATTGCCACTTTATTGCTACCGGTCGCATTTGCTGCCTATGGCTATACCTACTACACCAACGGCATGGACCTCTACGACCGGGTCCAAGTCTTCCAAGGGGAGATGGAGACCAAGTCCGAGGACTTTGCCCAGGCTTTAATTGATGAGACGGGGATTACCCAGCTTATGGACGATATGTCGCCATTTTAGGTCTGATTTGATTTAGAGTAATTGGACTTCTATCTTAACTAGATTTTGAGGAGCTTAAAGGCCCGCACCAAACAAATCATTTGCATGAAAAAAAGCCATGGTCTCAACAAGTGTTGAAATCATGGCTTACTTTTTTGCTTTTCATTGTTTTCTTTGGTTTTCCAGTTAGCCAGCTAGTCTGCTTTAGAAGAGGAAGTTTCCATGGCGGGCTGTTCTTCCTCCCGTATGGTCTTCTCCTGCCATTTACCCGTCCGGTAAATCCCGTACCCGATCAGGGTAATGATCACATTGGACATAACCATGGCATACCAAACTGCATTGGACCCCAGGTGGGAGAACTGCTTGAGGATCAGGATCATGGGGATTCTCAGGCCCCACAAACGACCAAACTGCATGATCATGGCAGAGGTTGTATGGCCTGACCCCTGGAAGGTACCCACAAGGATCTGGAAGATCCCGAAGACCGGTAGGGAGGCCGTAATGAGGACCAGATAGTAGGCCCCTTGGGCCAGTACTTCTGGGTCAACCGTGAAGACGCCAACCACTTGTTTGGCAAAGTACATGATCACGGCACCACCCAATACAAAGATGGCCGTGGTTAAAATCGAACTAAAGCGGACCGCTTGTTTGGCCCGGTCGGGGTTGCCTGCACCCAGGTTTTGGCCAACAATCGTGGCCAGGGCGGCGCCGACCCCCATGGCTGGCATCATGACCAGGCTGGAAATCCGGTTACCGATAGCAAAGGCTGCCAGGGTTGTCACCCCAAAGCTCTTAATGAAGGCATTCATGACAATGAAGCCAACGGAAGAGGTGGACTGGCCAATACTGGCCGGAGCCCCAATGCGAATAAGGTCGGTTAGCATGTCCTTGCGCAGCTTGAGGTCGTCAAGTCGCAACCTAAAGGACTGACCCGGTGCAAAGAGGGTGGAAATGGCATAAATGCCGAAAACGCCCCTTGCCAGTACCGTGGCATAGGCTGCCCCCTTGAGTCCCATACCCAGGGTGAACATGAATAGGGGATCAAGAATAATGTTGGACACCACCGAAAGGCCACCAATAATCATGGGCCGCATGGTGTCGCCCAGGCCCGTTTTAATGGCATTATAGGCAAACATGACATACATGGTTGGCATGCCAATGAACAATATACTTAAGAAGGTGTAGGCGTGGTCGTAGAGTTCCCCGGCCCCCATGGCTCGAAGGATCAAGGGAGAAACCAAATAACCTAGAAAACCCAGAACCACTGAAAGCAGTAGGGAAAAGCTCAAGAGAGCCCCTGCCGTCTTTCGGGCTGTTTCCTGGTCCCCCGATCCAATGTGCTGGGAGATCAGGCTGGTCCCGGCCACGTTGAGGCCAATACCAAAGGCCATCATTAGGAAAATGACGGGCCAAATGAAGGACACAGCGGCCACTTCCAAGGTACCCAGGAGACTGACAAAATACGTATCCGCCAAATTATAAAGGGTCTGTATGAAGTTGTTGAGCATGACAGGTCCAGACAAGGTGAGGATCACCCGCATCATGGGGCCATGCAAAATGAGTTGTCTTCTTTTCGAATAATCCATATGACCAGTATAGCAGGTGAATATTAGGGGGTCAAATAATTAGGGTATCGAAATAAATATTTTGTAGGACCCCTCCCGGTGGTATTTGGGCTAAAAATGGGGTACAATGGCTAATAGCCAAGAAGTATATAAGGAGGTTCACATGCCATTAGGACATGAAAGAGATATTATGGGTAGCGTCGTAGACCACCCTGAAGTAAAAGACGCAGTAATGAAAGTGTTGGTTTCCCCAAAAGAAGGTTGGGAAGACAATGTACTTCGCGTGTTTGAACTGGAGCCAGGTGGCCACACACCCAAGCACACCCACGACTGGCCCCACATTAATTACATTATTGAAGGAGAGGGTACCCTCTTTTTAAATGGTAAGGAAAACAAGATCGAAGCGGGTTCTTATGCCTATGTGCCCAACAACGAACTCCACCAGTTCCGCAACACAGGTAACACAAAGCTTCGTTTCATTTGTATTGTTCCCCTGGAAGGTCACAAATAATGGCGGACCGATACGAAGACTTACGCTACTACTGGAATGAGGTCTTTTCCCATGCTCCAGCCTACACGGTGGACGCCAAACTCCCTTATCCGGAGCTTGTTGAAGGGGTCCGCTGGTTGGGTGAGGAAGCCAACTATGTGGTGGACTTTGGATGCGGCACAGGCAAGGCCCTATTCGCCTCCATGAAGTATGGGGTCAAGCGAGGCCTGGGGATCGATATCTCCGACAAGGCTGTGGCCCTGGCCACTGAAGCTGTTGACAAGTCCCCATGGGAGTCAGACAAGTGTCGCTTTGTCCAAGGCGGTGTGGACGCCCTAGCTAACCTAGAGGACGGGTCTGTGGACGGAATGATCCTCTTCAACATTCTAGACAACCTCCACCCGGAGGACGGCCTCAAACTCATTGCCGAGACAGGCCGTGTCCTGAAAAAGGGCGGAGCCCTCTTGCTCAAGCTCAACCCGGTCTTTGAAGACGAGGTCTTCACCCAGGACCCAGACTTTACCCCTGTGGCAGACAACTGCTGGCAGGAGGAGTCCGGACTTTTGTTCTGGAACCTGGACCTGGACCAGTTGGACGACCTACTGGAACCCTACTTCACAGCCGTAAAGGGTTTCGACGTGGAAATGGCTGATTTTGAGACGGTCAACCGTCTGTACATGTTAAAAAGGAAGTAAACCATCAGCCAGCTGTTAACCAATAGCTGGCTGTTTCTGTATAAAAAAGGGGGAGATGCGGTGAACCGTTACGCTATTATTGACCTGGGCTCCAACTCGGTGCGCATGAATATTGTCCATATTGAGGAAGACGGGTATTACTACCTGCTGGACCAGGCCAAGGAAATGGTCCGGCTTTCTGAAGGTCTTGAAGAGTCTGGCCGCCTGCAGGAGGCACCCATCCAGCGGACCATCAATACCCTCAAACTCTTTGCCAAGCTCATTGACGCCTACGGGGTGACCCAGGTCTATGCCCTGGCCACTGCAGCCGTTCGGTCTGCCAGCAACCGACAGGACTTTCTTGACCGGTCCAAGGGGGAAACCGGCTTTGACTTCACAGTCCTAACGGGCCAAGAAGAGGCCTACTATGACTACCTGGGTGTGGTCAATACCATTGATATAGAAGAAGGGATTCTCATTGATATCGGCGGTGGGTCCACGGAGTTGGTCCATGTGGAAAACCGCAAGGTGGTCAATGCCATTAGTATGCCCTTTGGGTCGGTTATTCTGTCTGAGCAGTTTCCCCAAGACGTGAAGGGTAATACTAAGAAGGCCAAGGCCTTTGTCAATGACCAGTTAGACCAGGTGGACTGGCTGGAGGGCCTGAGAGACCTGCCCATAATTGGTTTGGGAGGGGTGGTCCGGACCATCGCCAAGGTCAACCGTAACCTCATGGGTTTTCCCATAATGACCCTCCACAATTACAGGCTGAATGAAGAGGAACTCAAGGGCTTTTTTGCCCATATTGCAGACTCAACCATACCCCAGTTACGCAAGACCCCGGGGATCAATGCCAAGCGGGCGGACATTATTAAAAGAGGGATTCTTCCCCTGGAGCTTTTGGTGGACCGGATTGGGGCCAAGCAAGTGGTGATCAGCGGGAATGGTCTACGGGACGGTTGGTTTTATGAGAAGTTCCTGGACAGTGTGGGGGCACCCCCTATCATCCAGGACGTCTTGGACCATAGTATTGAAAACCTGGCTAAACGCTATACCTTTAATAAGCACCATGCCCTCCATGTGAGAAAACTCAGTTTGGCCCTCTTTGACTTACTGGGCCCCCTCCATGATTTCAGTGGCGACGAGCGGAAGTTGGTCTATGTGGCCAGCTACCTCCATGACATTGGCATGCATGTGGAGTACTTTAACCACCATATGCATGGGTTCTACCTGACCCTCCACTCTAGGATCAATGGCCTGACCAATACGGAGTTGGTATCAGCGGCCATGTTGGTGGGCATGCACCGGTTTGACAAGCTACGGATTGATCCCACGGACTATGAGCTGGTTGTGGACAAGAAGGCAGTTAAACGACTCAAGGACCTATCCCTATTTATTGCCCTCAGTGAAAAACTAGACAGGAGTGAATCGGGTGTCATAGAGGACGTACAAGTGGAATTCCATGGGGACGCGGTGGTTGTAGGCTTGTACGCATCGGCTGAACCGGCCCTGGAGATCAGTGCTGCCATGGAATATGCAGACAAGTTTGGGTCAATCTTTGGTAAAAAGTTAATTATTCGTTATGAAGGCCAAAAACGGTTATGACCCCTTGACGAAGGATATCGGGTTATGTTAACCTAAACCCTGCTTTTAGAATCTCATAATGGACGATGAGTGGATGAAAAGAGTAGGAGAGAACATGAGAAATGAAAATGTGAAGTGGTTGGCCATCAATGCCATGGTTGCAGCGGTTTACGCTGTGTGGACCATTGCCCTGGCGCCAATCAGTTATGGAAATATTCAGTTTAGACTGTCTGAAATGATGGTCCTGCTGGCCTTTGTGAATCGGAAGTACATTCCAGGCCTTGTCATTGGCTGCTTCCTGGCCAATATGCTAAGTCCTATTGGTTACCTGGACGTGATCTTTGGTACCCTGGCCACTTGGCTGGCTGTGGAGCTGGTAGCGAGAACCAAGAACATTTGGATCGCCTCCCTGTGGCCAACCCTTGTGAATGCCATTGTGATTGGTATTCTACTAAATGTACAAGCGGACATTCCCCTATGGATTGCCATGGCGGAAGTGGGCTTTGGTGAGTTTGTGGTTGTAACAGTAGTGGGCGTGGCCCTCTTTAAGGGTGTCATTCTAAAGCACAGCAAAATTCGCCCCTTGGTGACCAACTTAAAAGCTGATTAGATAGGTGTTATTCGACAATTGAATGACGATAAGTACAATTTAATCTGTACTTATCGTCATTTTTTTTGCGGTTTTGTGGAATTGACTGGCCATTTGTCAAGAAATGTCGAATTAGATATAATTAAACCTAACAAAGTACAATAAATTTCGACATTGGTAGTTTGTCACGTTGTTTCGTCGGGTAACAAAGAGGGGACTGTTTCGACGAGGGGGACAAAACAATGGGTGGTAGGATTAAAATAGGCACTGCTTTTACAGTGGTGACACTGGTTGCCGTGCTTGCTTTTTCAGCGATATTTGTAACCCTGGGGCTGTATCATAGTCGCAGGGCATTTGTGCGTGATCGACAGGACATTTATAGCCGAGGGATTGAAAGTGAAAAGGCCAGTATCCAGTCCACCAACCAGCAAGTCCATAATTATATATCTGTGATTGCTGCCGAGGCAGAGGACCACCTGAAAGCTGAAGCCAAACAAAGAGTGGACGAAGGTTGGAGAACGGCCAAACACCTCTATAACCATAATTTTATGACCATGACCAAGGAACAAATCGAGGACCTCATTCGAGAAGCCCTAAGGCCCATCCGGTTTGACAATGGTGAAGGCTACTATTATATGGACCGTTTTAATGGGGACGTGATCCTTTATCCCACCAAGCCGGAGCTGGAAGGGACCAATGCACTGGGTCTCCAGGACGACTATGGCAACTTCGTCATTCGGGACGAAATCAATATCGCCCAGAACCATGGCCAGGGCTTTGTCAATGGCTACTGGGAGAGTCCAACCCAAAAAGGCGAGTCGGGTTTAAAGATTAGTTATGTCCGTGAGGTCCAGCCCTTTGATTTTTACATCGGGTCAGGCCTTTACGTCCAAAGTTATACAGACAAACTGCAGGCCGAGACCCTCAGCCACCTTTCGGACTTTCTTGAGGCCTCACCTGCTGGTATAAGAGCCTATATATATGATGGACAAGGACAATTACTACTTGCCAAAGACCCCCAAGGTGTGGGTCCAAAGAGTGTGGTTAAGGACGCCATGACCATCGCTCATAAATCGGAAAATGGTTCCTTTTTAACCTACGCACTGGGCCGTCCAGACGACGAACTGGGGGAGTGGGAGTATTCCGGTTACGGTTTTGCCCAACTCATAAAGGAACGGGACTGGATGGTCCTGGTGGAGTCAGACCTGGACGCTGTTATGCCCAAGTTGGAGGACAATGTTATTCAATATGAATACAATGTCCGTGTTGTCACAGAGCAATCCATATTCTTTGTAGGAGTCATGCTGATTATTGCATTTGTGGCCCTCTACTTTATTCGCGTGAATATCAGAAAGAGTTTCCACTACATGCACAAGGTGGTGGACGCCAATCCGACAGACCTAGTTCTTCCTTACTCAGAAATAAACGAACTGGCGGACCATATTCGGGCTTCCCAGACCAGTGACCAAGAGGAAAAGGTTTTCGAAGATCCATTTGAAGCCCATAAACCAGGCAGGTACAATCACACGGTACTCCCCATGGAGACCCAGTGGTTGGATCATAGTTTGCAATCGGCTGAGTTATTGGTGTCTGACCTGATCTTGGCCTATAAGGGACGCTTACACCGAACGCCAAATCACAAGGACACAGTTTTTTATGAGGCTACCCTAGAACGGTTACAGAGGGTACACAGTATTGTCACTGGCAAACTGCGAACGGAAGAAGTCTTGCTGGACACCTATGAGGCAAAGGCGACACATATACTGTTGGAGTCGACCATTCAAGACGCCTTCCACATGGTAACTTCTGAGTATGACCAAGCGCCACAACTACGGCTTCACTGCGACGAACGCTTCCAGGTTTTTGCTGACGAATTGGTCATTACCCAGGTACTGACCCACTTGTTGGCCTATTCCATGGAGTGTTCCTTGAAGGATGTGAACCAGGGGGAGGTATTAATTGAAGTCATGTATGACGACGATTGGTACCGGATTGTTTACCGGGACAATGGCGTGGGCATACCAGCCGCAGTCCATGAACAGATCCTAGAAGGGGATGGCCTCATCCAAGGGTCACCATGCCCCTTTGCCGGCGGCTTGATGACTGCCAAGGGTTTGGTAGTAGAACGTTTACAAGGGTCTTTAAATGTCATTGCCCAGGAAGAAGGGGCCCACTTCTGTGTGGACCTTCCCCGACAAAAAGAGGGGAGCCAATTGATTGGCTAGGAATTCCGAGTAATTAGGTTGACAATGATTTTGGATCGTGCTAGAATTTTAACGAAAATAAAAGCAAATTTCTTCAGGGCAGGGTGAAATTCCCGACCGGCGGTAAAGTCCGCGAACCGAGAGGTTGATCCGGTGTAATTCCGGAACCGACAGTATAGTCTGGATGAGAGAAGAAGTATGCAATCCGTACCGGATTCTGTATACACTACCCCTGGAGCACTTGCTTCGGGGGTTTTCTATTTGCCCGGAGCAGAATCGGTTAGGAGGTAACCATATGAATACGACTAGACGCACCAATGTCATGGTGAAAGTGGCCATGCTCAGTACCCTAGCAATTGTAATTTACTTCTTAGAAATGGTTCTAACACCCTTTCTTCCTTTCTTCCCAGACTTCCTAAAGCTGGACTTCAGTGACCTTCCAGCCCTGATCGGCGCCTTTGCATTTGGCCCTCTGGCAGGTGTGGTAATTGAACTGGTGAAGAACCTCTTCCACGTGATGATGACAACAACAGCAGGCGTTGGCGAACTGGCCAACTTCCTTGTGGGTTCTGCCCTGGTCATCCCAGCGGGTTGGTACTACCAAAAGGAACGTACAAGAGCAGGTGCCCTGAAAGGTGTCCTACTGGGCGTGATCTCCATGGTGATCGTTGGCTCCCTGGCCAACTACTTCATCCTGATCCCCTTCTATGCTTCCGTAGGCTTCCCATTTGAAGCTATTCTAGGCATGGTAAGCCAGGTCAATACCCTGGTAGTCGACATGTGGACCTACATCCTTTATGTCA
>CAYFHQ010000102.1:0-13507 GCA_964342805.1 uncultured Peptostreptococcaceae bacterium
TTCACATCCCTCCTTCAGACAGACATGAGCAACCTGGATTATGCCCTGGAGGACACTTTTTACAGGTACAACACCATTTCCTTAAGTGTTCACCCGGATAACCCGGCAGTATACCTTTACGAAAGAAAGGGTTTTCGAGTCTGTGGTCAGTCTGGAGACAGCCTGATCATGCGGGTAGATCGATAGATTCAGACAAATGATAGAGCCAATTGAAGGCAAAAGGAGAAAGTCATGATTCTACTCATTGAAAAGCTGTCCAACGCCATGGGTGCTCCTGGTTTTGAGGACGAGGTTGTTGGAATTATAAAAGATGAATTAGCTGGAGACTTCCATTTGGAAGAAGACAAAATGCGTAACCTGGTCATCAAGCGAAAGAACCACGACGGCAACAAGCCTGTGGTTATGTTAGACGGCCATTCAGACGAAGTGGCCTTTATGGTCCAGCACCTCCTGCCCAATGGTCAATTGAAGTTTTTGCCCCTGGGTGGCTGGGTACCTGCCAATGTGGCAGCGTCAAAGGTTTGGGTTCGGACTGAAGAAGGTCAATACATACCAGGTCTTGTTGGGTCAACACCCCCGCATTTTCTTAAAAACAAGTCTGCAGAAGCTAGTTTAGACGACATGCATATCGATGTAGGTGCCACGAGTCTTGATGAACTTATAAACGTCTTCAAAATTGATGTAGGTGCACCCGTAGTGCCCCATGCTGTGTTCGACTCCAATGACCTTGGGATCATGATGGGCAAGGCCTTTGACAACCGCCTGGGTTGTGGCTGTGTAATCGAAACCCTGAGGGCCCTTGAAGGTCTAGACCTACCTGTTGACGTGGTTGGTGTCATATCCACCCAAGAGGAAATTGGAACCCGGGGAGCTCGGGTCAATGCGACGAGGGTGAAACCGGACGTTGCCTTGGTCTTTGAAGGAACACCTGCGGACGACACCTTCCGTTCACCCCTGGAAGCCCAAGGGAAAATCCGGGGTGGGGTTCAAATCCGCCACTTGGACAGGTCCATGGTGGCCAGTCCACGTCTGGTACGCCTAGCCAAAGACACTGCTAAAAAGTACAAGATCTCCTTCCAACAGGCCGTTCGGGCAGGTGGAGGAACCAATGCTGGGTCCATTCACATTGAAGAAGAAGCGGTCCCAAGTATTGTCCTAGGAACGCCGGTCCGCTACGCCCATACCAATTATGGGATTTCTGCAATTGAGGACTACCAGGCCACCATTAACTTGGCAGTTTCCATGATTAAGGACCTCACACCAGAGGACATTGCCAATCTGTAAGGCAAGTCATGTCCACGACAACATGTCATGCTACATACAGCAAGTCACATCGTGCACAATAAGTTTAGGACGGGCCAAACACAGGCCTGTCCTTTTACGTTTCACCAGGTGCATAGATTTCCACAAAACCCATTTTGTGCTTGTCATTCATGATCCCATAAGGTATACTCATGAAATATTCACAAAAGGAGGAAAACTATGAAAAAACCATCTATTCTACGACCCGGTGACACTGTAGCCACAGTCAGCCTTTCATGGGGCGGCGCCGGAGAACCTGTCATTCGAGACCGTTACGAAAAAGCCAAAAAACGTCTAACAGAAGAGTTTGGCCTTAATGTGATCGAAATGCCCCATACCCTTAAAGGATCGGCCCATGTATTTGCCCATCCTGAAGAACGGGCCAAGGACTGGATGGCCGCCCTTGAGGACCCAACCATCAAGGGTGTGTTTTCCTGTATCGGAGGCGAGGACAGTATCCGTCTTTTGCCATACATAGATCTGGACGTCATTGCCAATAACCCCAAGGTCTTTTTGGGTTATTCAGATTCAACGGTTAGTCACTTGCTTTGCTACCAGGCAGGGGTCACCAGCTTTTATGGCCCCTCCATGCTTATGGAGTTCGGTGAAAATGTAGCCATGCATGACTACACTGTACAGTCTGTTCGGGACAACCTCTTCCAAGACAAAGCCCTGGGGGTCATTGAGCCGTCACCCAAATGGACCTCTGAAAGACTGGAATGGACAGTCAAAGAAAACAATGACACCCTTAGGACCATGCAAACTGAAGCCCACGGGATCGAATGCCTCCAAGGGAGTGGCCAGGTCCAAGGCCACATGCTAGGCGGTTGTATAGAAGTCCTCGACATGGTCCGTGGCACAAGCATTTGGCCCAGTCTGGACCAGTGGAAGGGGGCCATTCTCTTCCTGGAAACCAGTGAGGACTGCACACCACCAGGAGCCATAACAGCCATGCTACGAAGCATGGTAGCCACAGGGGCCATTGACCAGATCAATGGGATCATTTGGTCAAAGCCTTTAGAGGAAACCCACTATGAGGCCTACAAGGAAGTGATCCGCCAAGTGATCGCAGTGGAGGCCGGTCGGCCTGACCTGCCAATACTCTATAACTTGAACTTCGGCCACACGTCACCCATGTTTACCATTCCCATGGGGGTTGCCGGTCAGATTGACTGTGACAAGAAGACATTTTCTCTTTTGGAGGCTGGCACAAGCCTGTAAGCAACAAAGGCACATGTTTGTAGGAACAAAGCGCCTGGGACCATAAAGTCGGTTCACAGGTGCTTTTCTTCTGCTATAATAGAGGCTGCAAACCAATGAAGGAGAAGAACATGAACATCTATCAAGCCTTTGACATCGATCCCAAGATCGTTGACCACATAAAGCAAGCAGAAAAACAGATTCTGGACCAAACCGCAGCCATTGACCAAGTGGCAGAAGTGAACCAAATGCGGGTTTTAAAAGCCTTACAGCACCACCGACTCAGCGATACCCACTTCAACTGGAATACTGGCTACGGATACAACGACGCTGGCCGTGAAGTGATCGAAGAGATTTACGCGAGTATTTTCGGGGCGGACGCATCGATTGTACGGCCCTTGATCGTCAACGGAACCCATGCCCTGACCCTGTGCCTAACTGGCGTCCTACGACCCGGTGACACCATGGTGTCCATAACCGGCACCCCCTATGACACCTTGAAAGAAGCCATTGGCATTGGGGTGGAGAATGGGAGTAGTTTAAAGGAAATCGGCGTGGCCTATGAAGAGGTCGACCTCCACCAAGAAGGTGGCTTTGACTACTCCGCCATTGACCAAAAACTAGAGAGCTTAAAAGGCCAACAAGTCAAAATGATCTATATCCAGCGGTCTGCGGGCTACAGCTGGCGGTCTTCAGTTTCCATTGAGGACATTGAGCGGGTGATTACCCATGTGAAAAACCAAGTCCCTGAGGCAGTGGTCATGGTGGACAACTGCTATGGAGAGTTCCTTGAAGTGAAAGAACCCACCATGGTGGGGGCTGATATCATGGCAGGGTCCCTGATCAAGAATCCGGGAGGTGGCCTGGCCCTTTCCGGCGGTTATGTGGTTGGACGCCAGGACCTCATTGACCTGGTGGCCCACAAGTTGACCTCTCCGGGTATTGGTCTGGAATGTGGCCTTATGTTTGGCCAGTCCAGGTCTATCCTCCAGGGCCTCTTTATGGCACCAACAGTTGTTGCTGGCGCACTAAAAGGTGCGATTTTATGTTCAGCAGTTTATGATGGCCTGGGGTATCCCGTTTGTCCACAACCTAGGGCCGGACGGTCAGACATTATTCAAGCGGTCAAACTGGGCTCACCAGAAAAAGTGGTGGCCTTCTGCAAGGGCATTCAAGCCGCAGCCCCAGTGGACTCCTTTGTTACCCCGGAGCCTTGGGCCATGCCAGGCTATGACAGCGACGTGATCATGGCTGCAGGCGCCTTTGTACAGGGGTCTAGTATTGAGCTCAGTGCCGACGCACCGATTAGAGAGCCCTATACGGTCTACTTCCAGGGGGGACTGACCTATGCCCATTCTAAGTTTGGGGTCATGAAAAGCCTTCAAGCCTTGGTGGATAGTGACCTGGTTCACTTATAGTCTGTTATTTTATATGCAAAAAGCGCACTCCGTTATGGGTGCGCTTTTATTATAGATGCGGTTAAGCGATGATTTTTTTGAACTGGACTTGGTTTTTCCCATTGTGCTTGGCTTGGTAGAGGAGGGTGTCGACATCATGGATGAACTCAAGGATTCTTTCTTGGGGGTCATTCCCATGGTAGGTTGCAGTACCAAGGCTAATGGTAACGGGAATGCACTGGCCATCCACTAGAAACTTGTGGGACTCTACCGCAGACCGGATTCTCTCACAAAGGACTACCGATGTGTGAATTTCAGTCTTGGGGAAAATTATGGCAAATTCTTCTCCACCATAGCGGGCGGCAAAGTCTGTTTGCCTTATGGCGGATTTTAATACCTGTGAGATTTCCTTAAGAACATGATCGCCAGCCAGGTGGCCATAGGTGTCATTGATCCGCTTAAAGTTGTCGATATCAATCAAGGTGACACTAAAGGAAAACTCCTGGTCGTCAGCCAGTTTTTTCAGTCGTTTGATATAGGTATGGAAGGACTGGTGGTTGCTTAGGGAGGTTAAATAATCTGTTCTAGCCAGGTCCTCCAGTTCTGCATTTTTTGCCTTTAAGGCGTCCATCATATCTTCTTTTTCAACGCGAAGAACCGCCAACTCCCGGAGGGGGAGGCTAATGAGGATAGCTGTCCCAAAGAAGAGGACAACCGTTACCAGGTGGCCCATGATGGTAATGGTGTAGCTACCGGAAAAAAGAACAACCAGGCCATAACACAAGGACACAAAGAAACTAAACTTCCAGGCCTGCTGTTGGTGGAACCGCATGGACTGAATGATGATAAAAGGATAAAATAGTTCATGCATATGGGCACCTGATTGAGCCTCTGAAAAAATGTAGAGGGTCAAAAAGAGGCCATCCGATAGGGTCCACAAGGTATTGTAAAGGTCTAGAGATAGTTTATGTAAGAAGTAGAGGCTTCGAATGCGTAGGCCTATTCGAACCACTAAATAGAGCGAATATACGATTGCTATGGGTTTGAACTGGAACTTGGAGAACATGGGTGAGATCACGTTCAACAGGAAGAGCAATTGTATGATTAAAAAGGACAAATACAGTTCTTCAAAGAGTTTTGCTTCTCTTTGGGCAGTAAACATGGCTACCTCCATATAGTGAGAATGGTTATCATCTATAGAAAGAGTAGTCTATTTGTCCTACATTGTCAAACCTTTTACGGAAAGGGGCGGGAAAATGTTTTCAATCGGGAAGTTGAGTAAGGTTACAGGGGTCAGTGTCCAGGCTATCCGTTTATATCAGGACAAGGGGCTTCTTAAACCTGTTTACATCAATGAAGAGAGTGGTTATAGGTACTTTGACATGGAAGGGATCAATGCCGTTTGGCGGGTGAAAGTCTTGCAATCGGCGGGGTTAAGTCTAGAGGAAATCCGCCAGCTTCCTAAGGAAAGTTTGTCAGACGTTTTGGACACCTTCATGGACAAAAAGGCTCGTCTGGAACGGGAGATCAAGCGTTTGCAACTGGTCCATACCTATGTGAGTCAGCATGTCAATGAGATCTCTGACCTGCTCAATGGACCTGACTACCAGATCGGTGTTTATCGATCACTTCCTGACCGCTTGGGTGAAGCCATTATCATGGAGGGCAAGGATGACTATATGAAACACATGGAGCGTCTGGCTGCGGTTAAGACCCTGTACGGCCTTCACCAGGAGATCGAACACCAGCCTTCTAGGCAAATTAAAATTATCAATGATAAGCCACATTTGGCCAATCTTTTGGCGGTCTATAGGGACGTAGACACTTCAAATGCCCTAACGCCACCTCCTGTCACATCAAGAGGCCTTCAAAAAGGTGGGCTCTACTACTGCAAAAAGTACAGTCGGGCAGTGGACCCTGCCACCATTTATCAGGAAATGATCGGGGAGGTCCGGACGGCTGGGTATTCTCTGAGGGGGGACGCCATTGAATTGATCCTCTTGGATGACAGCATTACGGAAAATCCAGCTTATCAGATTAAGGAAATTCAGATAGCATTAAATGAACCCATGGAGTAAGCATCCATGGGTTCATTTATGTTAGATATATCCTATCCATAACATTTACGCGTCCTATTGGACTGATCTCCTCAAGTGATTATGGTATAGAACGTTATTACCTACATCTCAGGCACATTCCGTCCAGTAATCCAGCCGAATCCTTGATCTTCTAGGACCTTGAGGAAGGCGTCGTTTCCCTGGGCCATGCGGTTGGCCACATAGTGGAGGCCGAAATACCGCTGGGCTTTATGGATGTGGCCCAGTTCTTTTGCGTAGGCCACAGCTTCGTCGGCAAAGGCTTGGCCGTGGACATCCTTTGCGGTTTGCCAGAGGGTAGAGGTGTTCTTGTCAGATAGGGGTGTGTCGGGACCTTGACCATACTTTTGGTCCATGGCTGCGTTCAAGGCCTCATCGCTAAGCTCCGTGTAGACTTCTATATGAACGATAACATCAGACATGAGTTTAGGAGCAACCTTCAATGGCTGGTTGGGATACCCCAAGGAGACGATCACCACAGGAAAGACACCCTTTGGTAGTTGGAACATGGAGCAAACGTCTTCAAAACAACTTTCAACGGTTCCGATATAGACTGACCCTAGGCCCATGGAGTCTGCAGCGGTACAAACATTCTGTGCAGCCATAATGGTGTCCTGGAAGGCGATCCAGAAGTGGCGGTAGCTCTGGTCAGCGACAAAGGGTGCCTTGTTAAGCTGGGCCCACCGCTTGGTCCGGTTCCAGTCGATACAAAAGAGCAGGTTGGTTGGTGCTTTTTCAACAATATTCTGCATGCAACCCGTGTCCATAAGGGCCTGTTTCTTTTCCTTGCTTTCGATTTGGATAATGCTGTAGGGTTGCAAGTTACCACCGGTAGCAGCGTGACAGCCAGCGTCAATAATGTCTTTTAGGACGTCTCTGGGAATGGGTGTTTCTTTAAAGGCGCGAATGCTGCCACGCACGTTAAGGATCTTCATTACTTCATTGGGATAGGTCATCTTCTTACCTCCATATTAACCGTTTGAATATTAGGTGAGCCTAGCATTAAGTGCATCCGAGTTTTCGTGTGGTTATCTAGGATATCTAAGACTAGTCTAAAGTCTATTCCTGGTATAGAGTCAATACATAAATCAGGTCAATGCGTAAAACGAGTTAATACTTGAATCGACTCTACACATAAAAGGCACAAAAGTGATCACTTAAATAACTAGTAGTGTCAAGAGGGTGGCTCGCTGCCCCCCCTGGGCCTTTTACCACAATAAAAAACCCTGCAACCCAAAGCCAAGAGGTAGGAGTTGCAGGGTTTTACCTACATATACATGTGTTACATGAGGCGGAATACGCCTTTTACAATGCCCAGAATACTTACGTCGTCAGTGTAAATTGGGTCCATGGAGTCATTCTCCGGCTGTAAGCGGAAACGTTTGGACTCCTTATAGAAGGTCTTGACCGTAGCGGAATCGTCCATCATGGCCACAACAATGTCACCATTGTCAGCGTCTTGTTGTTGCTTAACGAGCACGTAGTCTCGGTCATGGATACCAGCATTGATCATGGATTCCCCTTGGATTTGGAGCATGAAGTAGTTGCCATTCTCCACAAGTGTAGTTGGAAGGGGGAAGCTCTCCTCGATATTTTCAACGGCGAGAATGGGCTGACCTGCAGTTACATTTCCAACAATGGGGACATAGGAAGTACTGGGTTTGAACGGAATTACGTTGTCAGTGGGATCCAGAAGCTCAATGGCCCTTGGTTTAGTAGGGTCACGGCGGATGAATCCTTTTTCTTCTAGCTTGTTTAGGTGACCGTGAACGGTAGAAGTGGATTTTAATCCGACACCGTCACAGATCTCACGAACTGACGGAGGATATCCCTTTTTATGGACTTCTTCCCGAATAAAGTCAAGAATCACCTGTTGTTTTCGTGTCAGATCTCCATTCATAAAAACACCTCAAATCCTTTATTTGACTAAAGTATAACATAGGGGTCTTTCAAAATCAAACATAAGTTCGGAAAACATTTGTTCGATTTCTGTTTACATAGAACGCTTGTTCGGGTATAATAAAAACGAACAGATGTTCGGATAACAAATAATCCGTTTCGGAGGTAGTCATATGAGAAACTCTTATAAGAAGCGAAGAAAAACACGAGTTCAAATTGTAAGCAAAACACGGTTCACCTTGTCCATCCTATTTATCCTTTTATTCGTAGGTTCATCCATTAGTTTGGCCCTGGGAGCATTCGACAGTGAAGGTGCAGACATTGCAGATTACATAGACGTACATGTAGCCAGTGGGGACTCCCTATGGACCATAGCCAAGGAAGTCAACCATGTCCACTATGCTGGGGAAGAAGACGTTAGAAAGATCATCTTTAGTATCAGAAAAGCCAACAATATAGACTATGACAGTGTCATTCGACCGGGTGACGTCCTAACTGTTCCCTTGTCATAGGAATCAAATTGTGTCCCATGGAGCGCTGCCAAGCAGCTGCACCTATCACAAGCCCTCGCCAACTACCCTGCGAGGGCTTGTTGTTTTTTTGCCCAATATGTCAGAATTGCTCTACAAATCATTGCGTCTCTTATCTCCATTGATTACAATTAAAGTAATCGAACGTGTGTCTTGGATGGGAGTCAACCATGAAGGAAGATCTACGGATTGTTAAATCAAAGGAAAAGATCTATGACGCCTTAGCCACCCTAATGCTGGTGCAGGAGTATGAGGACATTCAACTCATGGACATTGCCAAACAGGCCAAGGTGTCTAGACAGACAATATATCGCAACTTTCAACATAAGGAACATATCTTACTGGACCGTTTTGACAGGTGGTTCCATCAGGTATTGGAAGATGTAAAGGCGTTAGAAAAAACGCCTGACAAGGTCAACCACCTCTTTTCCAAGGTGGGAGAGGACCTTACTTTCTTTCGCCTCCTGGCTGGTGCCCACTTGGACATGCCCTTGCTCAGGTACTTCAACGAGATCACCCAGGCCATTGTACCCGCTAGACCCAAGGCAACTACCTATGTGGACCAAGTCGCCAGTGACCTGTGGATTCAATACCATGCAGGTGGCCTTTTTCAGTTGTACCGTAGCATGCTCAATGAAACCACCAGACTGCGCCCCGATGAGTTAACCCAGTTATTCCTGTCTTTGGTCTATCAGGACAGCCAACTGGAACCATCCGATACGTTGGAGGGATCAGATGAAAAGACATAGAAGGAGGAGCATTTGGTACCGTTGGTGTGGTATGATAGGCGGATTCCACTTGCTTGTTCACGAGTTTACCAAAGGGAGCCTGGACGCTAGAAGTGTCATGTGGCAGCGGATACCTGAAGACCTGGGCCTGGCCCTTGCCAAGTTCTTTCTCAATCAGACCGCAGCCTCCATAGCCTTGCTCCTGGTGGCCATATCCATCCTGCACTTTATGTTGGAATACCATCACTATCACAAGTATGCCACCGCTTGTATGCGCAATATCCGCAGTATATTAACAGACCGACTCCATATGTACGCCAGCCATACTGGCATGGTGGAGTCCAGTTTTCAGTTCCAGTCCCTGACGGACAAGGAAGTGGAGGACATAGCCTTTCGCGTGAAGACCATGCCCCATGACTGGACCTATACTAGAGACCAACTCCAACACTTACAGGACCACAATCATAGTTTAATCCGAAAAATCGGTTCCCTGGAAACAGACCTCCATGGCATGCACATCCTCCACCGAATTTACGAGGTCTTCCGTATGGTCTTCCTGAAAAATGTGGACCATGTGGACCACCTGCTTGGCCAAGAAGACTCAGAGGCTAAGGGGGAGGAACACCTCTACCTGACCAAGTTGCTTCGGAATGAAGTCACTCTGATCATGAAGTGTTTAGACTACATCAAGCGTATTGAACGCCACTACCACCGGTTTGTCATGGGCTTTTATATTCCACAAACCCAGTAGGCCCTCTGGGCAAAAGGTCACCAAGTCAAATGGACAACACGAACAAAAAAATGACCGCCACCACTGAACATAGTGGTGGCGGTTTTATCATTTCATTGGAACCTATCATTCAATTAGCAAACGCTTGTTTTCTACTCATTAAACTCATCCAATATCTCATAGTTCTTAATAATATCCCGCTTCAAATTCTTCCGGTGGGCTGCATAGAGCTGGGTCGTCGTCACATTATCGTGGTCCAGGAGGTTCTGGACGTCATAGATAGAAAAACCATACTCAATCAAGGACGAAGCCGCTGTGGCCCTCAGTTTGTGAGGAGAGTAGCCGTCCTCCCGGTTGGTCCCCATACCAATGGAACTATACTTCTTGACCAGCTTGCAAATGGCATTGAGGGTCATTCGTTTCCCTTGGAGGGACAAGAAGAGGGCGTCCTCATGGCCAACTTGCACCTTTTGGGCCATGTCTCGATCCAGGTCCAGGTACTCCTTAATGGTCGTCTCAATGGTATTGTTAATGGGCATGGTCACTTCCTTGCCCCGCTTCCTATAAATCTTAAACTCCCCCCGGCGGAAGTTAAAAGAGGAGATGTTCAACTGTTGCAACTCAGACAGACGCAGACCATAGGTGACAAAGAGGACCAAAATGGCCTTGTCCCGGTGTTTGGTTTTCTTCCAGTACTGCTTTTCCTTGTCTGTGAGGCCCTCGCCAGTTTCCACTGCGTCAATCATCATGGCCACTTCATCAATCTCCAACTTCTTTATGGCATCAGGCTGGGGTTTGGGCAGCTTAATAGGATTAAAGCCATCTGTGATATTGTTTTCAATGGCCTCCTCACGGAAGAGGAACTTGAACAAGACACTCAGGGAGGACCGCTTACGGGACAGGGACCGGTTGTGGTTTTCCATGACATAGGTGACTTCGCCCTGGTCCACGTAATACTGGGTACAGTAGTCACCCAGATAACGGTTGATATCCCTGGCACGCAAGGCCTGAAAGTCTGCCAGGCTAATGTCTTTGGCTTCCTCAGCCTGGGTTAGGCCTGTTTCGTTACACAAGTAGCGACAAAAGAAGTGCAGGTCCTTCAAGTAGGCCAGCCGTGTGGAAATAGCCACCGCATTTTTAAGGTATATAAAGTAATCCATCAAAAAAGGAGGCAGGTCGTTTTCTATCTCCCTACATTTTTGCTGGTAGCCATGTTCCTTTTGAACGATATTATCTGGCTTAGAAAATTTGTTGTGAACTTTGATGACACGTTTTGCCATGACAACCTCCGAACATTCGTTTGCCCTTATTATATCGCTGGAAGAGGCCATCTTTCAAGGGAAAACAGAAGCTTCTCACGACATTCAACAATTATGGTAAAATCAGTATATGTTTACTGGCACATAATAGAATGGAGGTTCCCATGAAATACACCATGGCCCGTAGTCCTGGCCCCTTGGATATAGACGTCAACCCCATAGTCATTGAGGACTGCACCCTGGGGGGAGATGCGCTTGAACGTACACTTCTTGACCTGATCCCAGACATGATCTTTGGTAGCGATGACCCTGACCATCAAAACAATCCACCTGACGAGTTCATCCATAAGTTCGTAACAGGACAAATCGGTCGATATGACGAACGGGTTGTTACCCTGGCCAAATTAGATCAAGAACCTGTAGGCATGCT
This sequence comes from uncultured Peptostreptococcaceae bacterium, assembly GCA_964342805.1. Taxonomy (GTDB): domain Bacteria; phylum Bacillota; class Clostridia; order Peptostreptococcales; family Acidaminobacteraceae; genus CAYFHQ01. The sequence goes on from CAYFHQ010000102.1 coordinate 11,572, forward strand.
CATTGCTACGGCGGTTGCCGACGATCAGATCTTTCTTCTAAACATTGGAATCCTACCTGACCATAGGGGGGCTGGCATAGGAACGGCCTTGATTAAGGACTTACTCAACAGGCACCAAGACAAATACTGCCTATTGGGGGTTCACAGCAAAAATACCAGGGCCATGGCCCTTTATGACCGTCTGGGCTTCAAGCGGGTTGAACAAAGTTTTGAAGCTCCCATGTTTGTTGGTATGGGCTCTGACCTCTACAAGGAAATAGACGCCATAGCGGACCAGATAAAGACCTATAAGGACCAATTGACCCGGCAGGGTCTAACAGACCTACCGAGCATTCTCATGACCAACCATGATGAAACCAGAGCAGACCAGAACATTTCCCTGGCCTCAAAGGAGTTTATCATTCGGTCTTTTGGAGACCCTGTGAGACACTCTAAAGAGGAGTCTGGTGGGGTAGAGGGCTTCATGGACCAATTAAAGTCAGCCTATGAAGACCTGCTGCAGAGGAAAAATGAGTAAAAACTAATTTTATGAAGTTGCCAGTGCAACTATCTTGCCATACAATAAGTAGGATAAGCCTTATCCACTTATAGTAGCAAGGAGACGTAAATATATTATGGTAACCAGACCGCACATAAAGAAATGTAAAAATGACGACAGACCCTCCATCGGACGTTATATTGGGTCCATACACCGTCATATTCACATTGTCATCCAGCAAATGCTCAAGCCCTACGGCATGGGGTCAGGCCAGTGCTTCTTCATGAATGTCATTTGCCACCATGAAGGTCTGTCTCAAAAAGAGCTGTCAGAGATTATGCATATAGACAAGGCCACTACGACCAAGGCCTTGAAGAAACTTGTCCAAGGGGGTTGGGTAGAGCGTAAGGCTGACCCCAATGATGGACGCCAGTACCAGTTGTTTCTCACAGACAAGGGCCAGGCCTTTATGCCAACCTTCCACGGGATCTTAGATCAGATCACAGATGGTCTTTCTAAGGGCTATGAAGAGGAGGAATACCAGAAGGTGATCGCCATGATGGACCAACTCCAGGCCAACGTGGTTCAAATGGTAGAGGACGTTAAACAAAGAGACACAAGCCCTAGAGGTGACCATGAATAAGTCCAACAAGTACAAGATGACCCATGGGCCCATTGGGCCTCTATTGGTCAAAATGACCCTCCCCATGGTCTTTGGCATCCTTGGCTTGACCATCTTTAACCTGGTGGACACCTATTTTGTTGCCCAGTTGGGCACTGAAGAGTTGGCAGCCCTTTCCTTTACCTTCCCGGTGGTCCTGGTTCTAAATTCCCTGGCCCTGGGAATCGGTGTGGGGGCTACCACTCTAGTATCAAGGGCTGTAGGTGAAGGGGACATGCACAAGGTGCGAATTTATAACACAGGTTCTCTGATCCTAGGTGTCCTACTGGTCATTCTTGTGGTCACCCTGGGTCTTCTAACCATTGACCCCTTGTTCACCCTACTGGGGGCCAGTGCGTCCACCCTTGTACATATACGGACCTACATGCGAATTTGGTACTTGGGGGTAGCCTTTGTGGTCATCCCCATGATCGGCAATAGCTCCATTAGGGGGCTGGGAGACACAAAAACCCCTTCAATCGTCATGACCGTAGCCGCGGTTTCCAATATGATCCTTGACCCCATTTTGATCTTTGGCTGGGGTCCCATCGAACCCATGGGGGTGGCAGGCGCTGCCTTGGCGACTGTCTTTGCTCGTATGACGACATTTACTGTGGCCATATATGTCCTCAAGTATAGGGAGAAGATCCTTGGTTTTGACGGGGCCAGTGTAAAAGAACTCTTAGCAGCTTGGAAGGAAATTCTGGCTATTGGGGTACCCAATGCCCTGACCCGAATGCTCATTCCTATTGGTGCTGGGATCATGACGGGCCTGGTGGCGGCTTATGGAACCCATG
>CAYFHQ010000103.1:0-13454 GCA_964342805.1 uncultured Peptostreptococcaceae bacterium
CTTGACCCCCTGCGTGCAAGGCAGGTGCTCTCCCAACTGAGCTATACCCCCGGGTTGGTGCGGATGGCGGGATTTGAACCCGCACGAGCGATTGCTCACTACCCCCTCAAGATAGCGTGTCTGCCGTTCCACCACATCCGCTGATTTCAATTGGTGCGTCGCTTTTGGCGACTACTTCATATTAAAGGATTGATACTTGGATGTCAATAGGATTACAGGATTTTTTTCTTCTGTGCATTCCAGTGTATAATGGGGTATAACAATGGATAGAGTAGGAGGTGACCAGTTTGCAATGTAGACGGTGTGAAAAACTGACCAGCGAATTGGAGAATGGTTATTGTTCGGAATGCCAGCAAAAGAACCGGACTGACTTAAAAATTATACGTGATTACATCGAAACCCACCGGGGTGCCAATGCCATGGACATTTCTCTGGAGACTGGAATTCCCCTACGGGTAATTAATCGACTGCTAAAAGAAGACTCCTTGTATATCGCTGACTGATTACAATTTTATACATGCTTTGACATTGAAATGCCCTCCATGTTACCATTTGTACCAATGGGGGGATTTTCTATGGGCAAATGGCATAATTGGCGTCGGTATGAAAATGGAACACCCATGCAGCATAAAATGTACCAGGCGCTGGATCGGTTGCAGATTATGGACACCTTGGCACCCTGGGAACCAGTGGTGATTGGGACCATTCCATTGGATATTGATATACCGGGTAGCGACATAGATATCGCACTGTATGTGGACGATTTTGACCAAGTCGAACAGGTCGTTCGCCAGCATTTTTCTCAGTTTGATGGTTTTCGCTTGGAACGTCGCGTACAAACCTATCGTACCGTCTTGGTTTGTCAGTTCTTCTTCGATGGATTTGAGATTGAACTCTACGGAGAAAACCGACCGACGGAGTGTCAAAATGGCTATCGACATATGGTCATTGAATCCAGGTTTTTAGACCTGGCGGGCACAAGACTTAGGGATCACATTCGCCAGTTGAAGCTGAATGGGTTAAAAACAGAGCCTGCTTTTGCTGAAGTCTTGGGCATAGAAGACGACCCCTATGATTCACTTCTCATGTATTACCACCGGAGTGATAGTGCCTACTTGAGTACACTGTCCCACTATATACAGGGAACCCAGCACCAAAAAATATCAGACACTATATCATAAACAAAGCCGTGATTCCAAATAGGAGTCACGGCTTTTTCATATTTGACACACATTGAAAATATATCTAGTAAGGTTCATTACTTCAAGGAAACGGCTGTCCCATAAGCCAGGATCTCAGCAGCACCTGCTGTGACGGCTGAAGAGGCGTAACGGACATTTATAATGGCATCAGCACCCAAGGCCTTGCCTTGGTCAACCATTCGCTCATGAGCGATTTTGCGGGCTTCTGTGAGCATTTCGCTATAGCCTGTCAGCTCACCACCAATAATGCTCTTCAGTTCAGCGCCGATGTCTCGACCCAAATGTTTGGACTGGACCGTGCTCCCTTGGACCACACCCAAAGCCTCGATAATTTCTCTTCTGGGAATAAAATCTGTCGTTACTACAATCATCATTTCCTCCTTATCCTTACGTTCATCATACCTTTTTTCCTAGATAGCAACCATAAAATCCATGTCTTTTTAGCAAAATGTATTGAAGAAGGGGTATAATCATAATATAATATTGATAATCATTATCACTAATAAAGATATGACAAAGACCCTTGCAATGATATGACCTAAACAGACAAGACAACTATTACACTGAAATGGACGTGATCTTATGACCCCCAAGAGCAATCGTTTTAATAATCAAGCCTGCAAGGTAGAAGGCTGTGAAGGCCACCTGCGTTGGTTGGTGGAAACCTTGAGTCCGGTAATCTTTGGCCAAAAGCCAGCAGAGATTATTTCTTATCCCAAGTACGATTGCCTCCGGTGTGAAAAGTTAGACCAGATGGAACACCATCTGGAGAACAGCATGCATCTGTCTTATCGCAAGATCATTCAAGACAACGACCAGATCAAGGTCCTTTTTTACCATGAGGAAGCCTTGAAGGAGGTCCTCCTTGATCCAAGGGTTCGCCGTTTCCTTGCTACTATGGGTTATCCCATGGAAGAAACCATGGAGGCGTGGTTGGACCGCCTTTGCGGCCAGATCGCTGTAGGCAAGTGTCCCGACGAAATAGGTGTTTTCTTAGGCTACCCCCTAAAAGATGTCCTGGGCTTTATGGGCCATCCATCACTCCCCCTAACCAAGGTCCAGTACTGGCGGGTATATGGGGATAGCCGTGAGTCTGATAAAAAGTTCCAAGCCATAATGGAGAGCCGGTCTGTTATGCAGTGTATTCTCAGTGAGGACGGACTGGATTGTATTCTTCAAGCAATTTAATGAACTTTTTTGAAGGATTTTGAACGACAGTCACGAATTCTACCTCTAGAACATGGGGGGAAGGAGTGACCGTAATGCGGACGCTAATTATTTATTACTCAAGATCTGGACAAACGAGGAAAGTTGCAGAGTGGTTTGTTCAAAAAGAAAAAACAGTAGTGGAAGAGATTGTAGATTTGAAGAAACGATCAGGCTTGTTTGGTTTTATTTTTGCCGGCCGGGACGCCATGGTAGGTGCCATGACCGAAATTGAGCCACTTAAAAATGATCCAACGACCTTCGATCAAATCGTTGTGGTAACACCAACGTGGGCAAGTACCATACCGCCTGCTATTCGAACCTGGCTCAATGGGGCGCGGGTGGAGAATTGCAGGGTAGGCGTCATTGCCACAGCAGGTGGCGAGCCACCCCAGCGGATATTTGAAGATATCGAGGAGTTGACCAAAATCCGTACCCAGCAACAATTGGCCCTACGGCAGGAACGAGTGAAGGATGGGAACTTCACCTATGACCTGGAAAACTTCTGGAGTGATTTTAACATCAAGTAAGGAAGCTCTATGCAACAGGAACTGGAAACAAGGGACTACTCATCAGAGTGGTCCTTTTTTATGTCAGCTTGAAAAACGGGACATGTGTCCTGTTATTAGTTGCTTGCCCCTTGTATGATAAAATAGATGAAACTTAAAAGTTGAAAAATAGATCATGACCACAGGAGAATACAATGAATAAAATCATTCTAGACGTAGATACAGGTATAGACGACGCCATAGGCATCCTTCTGGCATGCGCGTCACCAGAGGTAGACATCCAGGGCATTACGACGGTTTCCGGTAATATCGACTTAGAATCCGCAACCCGTAACACCCTGCGTGTGCTTAAGCTCATAGGAAGGGACAAGGAGATCCAGGTCTACAAGGGGGCAACAAAACCCTTGGTTCGCCCAACCCGCTATGCAACGGAAATCCATGGGGCTTCTGGGCTGGCCGGTCAACTGGAAGATATTGAAGTGTCACATGACAACCCTGTTCACGCGGTGGACTTTATGATCGAAACCCTAAGGGGAAACCCCGGTCAAATTACCGTGATCATGACGGGTCCAGAAACCAACTTTGCCCTGGCCATTGCAAAGGAGCCAAGGGTAGTGGACTGGGTCAAAGAAGTCATTATCATGGGTGGGGCAGCTGATATGCTGGGCAACGAGTCACCTGTGGCGGAATTTAACATCGCCATTGACCCTGAGGCAGCTGAGCGGGTCTTCCAGTGTGGGGCCAAGGTCACCATGGTTGGGCTAGACGTAACCACCAAGGCCCTCTTGACCCAGGATGACGCCAAGAGGGTCAAGGACCCCAAGGTTAGAGACTTTGTGGCAGGTGCGACCTATGACTATATGATGCGGTTCAACGCGAAAAAGGGCATTGAAGCCTGCTCTATGCATGATCCCCTGGCGGTTTGTATGGCCATCGACCCCAAGTTTGTAAAGACCCTCCACCGCTTTGTTGGGGTGGAAACCCAGAGTGTCTACTGTGATGGCATGACGGTTTGTGACTTTGACAATCGGTGGGGAAAAGAGCCCAATGTCCATGTAGCCATGGAAGTAGAAGCCAGAAACTTCATTGATTTTCTAGTAGACCGACTATCCAGCCTGACGGCTGCCCTATAGGAGAAAACCATGAAAACAGCTAAAATTCTTGTAATTGGGTCCATCAATATGGACCTGGTCACAGAAGTACCCCATATGCCCCTGCCAGGGGAAACCATCCATTCCTCCGGTTTTCATATGATTCCTGGCGGCAAGGGGATGAATCAGGCCGTAGCGGCAAGACGTATGGACGCCCATGTCACCTTTATTGGCCGTGTGGGTGGGGACATCTATGGACAAGCCCTCATGCAACAGTTCGATGGCGAGCAAATTGATCGGTCCCACGTGACCGTCGACAAGGGCGCATCTTCTGGATTGGCCTTTATTAACGTGGACAGTAGCGGGGAGAATTCCATTGTCCTCCATAGTGGTGCCAATGGCCGGGTTAATAAGTCAGACATCGACCACCACAAGGGGATCCTGCAAGAAGCAGACCTGGTGGTCCTACAGCTGGAAATCCCCAAGCCGGTGGTGGAGTATACGGTCAAGCTGTGTAAGCGCCTGGGGGTGCCTGTTCTCTTGAACCCGGCTCCTGCCATCACCTTGACCGCAGAAGTCTTTACGGGACTGGACTATATTGTTCTTAATGAAATCGAAGGGGAGCAAATGACAGGGGTACCTGCATCAAGTCCCAAGAAAATCCTCAGCGAACTCCACCAGATGGGGGTAAAGAATGCGATTTTAACTTTGGGTGCAGACGGGGTCTATTTCTCTGAGGGTGGAAACATGAGCAAACTGCCTTCGAGAAAGGTGGAAGTGGTGGACACCACCGCCGCTGGGGACACCTTTGTGGGAACATTCGCTGTTTTCATTTCAGAAGGGTTTTCTTTTAGTGAAGCGGTCCAAAAGGGCATAGATGCAGCCTCTAAGACGGTTGGGAAACTGGGTGCCCAGTCATCTATACCAAAAAGGGATGAAATATTTTTTTAAATCCTGTTGACAGACTCGGAATTGATCGTTATAATCAAAACAAATCGAAATACCCAACTAAATTAGTCGGAAATGCTTTGACGATGGAAAGTAACCTTAGGCGTTATTCAAGAGAGGAAGCGGTGCTGCGAGCTTCCATAACAAGTCTGGTGAAGTGCCCATTTGAGCTTCGCACCGAATAGAGTAGGCTGCGACGGAATTCTCCCGTTATAGAGACAGGACATGGTTGTGTCTGAATAAGAGGGTAACAAGTAGAGTGGAACCGCGGAGTATAGACTTCGTCTCTAAGGATTTAGAGATGGAGTCTTTTTTGTATAAAAATTTCCGTCCGTTTGTAGAGCTGCAGATCTACGACGCCACAGTGTCCCCCACAACCAAGTAGGATGTGCCCTTGCACAGTTATGACGTTGAACACTTTGGAGACGCACGTAGGAGGTCTATGATGATTTACACAAATGCATTGCAAATGGTAGGAAATACACCGGTACTAAAACTAAATAACCTGGTAACTGAAGACATGGCTGAGGTTTATGTGAAGCTGGAAAACTTCAACCCGGCGGGTTCTGTAAAAGACAGAGCAGCCCTGGGCATGATTGAAGCAGCAGAGGAAGCTGGCGTCCTCAAGCCTGGTATGACCATTGTGGAGCCTACTTCGGGTAACACGGGTATTGCCCTTGCCATGATCGGCAAGCTTAAAGGATACAAGGTTGTGATTACCATGCCAGAAACCATGAGTGTGGAACGTCGCAAGATGCTTCGGGCTTATGGGGCTGAGTTGGTTCTGACAGAAGGCCCCAAGGGCATGAAAGGGGCTATTGACAAGGCTGAGGAGTTGGCCGCTGGAAACGACCAGTATTTTGTACCTTCCCAGTTTAGCAACGAAGCCAACCCTGGCAAGCACTTTGAAACCACGGGCATTGAAATTCTGGAGCAAATCCCCGACCTGGACGCCTTTATTGTAGGTGTTGGTACAGGTGGTACCATTACAGGTGCAGGTCGAAAGATCAAGGAAAAGCGACCAGAAGTAAAAGTCATTGCCCTGGAGCCTGAGCAGAGTAATGTTCTTAGCGGTGGTTCCCCAGGCCCCCACAAGATCCAAGGGATTGGGGCAGGGTTTGAACCCAAGAACTATGATGGTTCAGTTGTTGATGAAGTAAGAACCATTGACCAAGAAGATGTTTTGGAATTTGGTGTTGTACTGAGTGCAGCAGAAGGCATCCTATTCGGGATTTCTGCAACGGGTAACATTCTTGCAGCCCTGGAACTGGCCAAGGAACTGGGCCCTGGTAAAAAAGTGGTTACGGTAGCTCCAGACGGTGGGGAAAAGTACCTGTCAACACCCCTCTTTGGATCTGGTAACTAGTAGCTTAAACTTTTAATGATCACCTGGTATGAAGCCGAGGAAAGGAGCACCATATGATTCAATCGATTCTCAGTTATCTGGACAATATTAAGCAAAACGACCCAGCAGCCCGGAGTCGAGTAGAGGTCTTCCTCCTTTATCCGACGGTTCATGCTGTGGGTACCTATAAAGTAGCCAACTTTCTATGGCGAAACAACCACCGGTTTTTAGCACGGTTTATCTCACAAATTTCCCGGTTCTTTACGGGTATTGAAATCCACCCAGGAGCCACTATTGGAAAGAACCTTTTCATTGACCATGGCATGGGGGTAGTGATCGGAGAAACCACTGAAATCGGTGACGATGTGACCATCTATCAAGGGGTAACCCTTGGGGGAACTGGCAAGGAGAATGGCAAACGCCACCCAACCATTGGGTCTGGTGTGGTGATCGGTTCCGGTGCCAAGGTACTGGGGCCCATCTACATTGCCAGTGGGTCAAAGATTGGGGCCAACGCTGTCGTCCTCAAGGAAGTTAAACCTGAAGCCACTGCTGTGGGAATACCGGCCCGTCAGTTTGGGGGGAAGGACTCTGCGGTTGTTGACATCGAAAACTACAAGGACAAGCATAAGATCTATAATGACATGGTGATCTAGTTGGCTTGCAACATAGAGAGTATAGAAGCAATAAAAAATCCGCCTGGGGGAAATTCCTCAGGCGGTTGTTTTATGTAATCAATATTGAACTTTTATACAGCCATCTTCTCACTGCTATCAGTGAAAGCTTGAGAAACGATGGATAGGATGCGGTTTTGAACTTCAGGAACCACATTGCCGTTTTCATCCACAGCACTTTCGTTCAAATCAATGCGGATCTTTGGACATAGGTTGAAGTTGTCATACCATTCTTCGTATGTGTCACGAAGATCAATCATATAATCTTCTGGAATCATATCTGCTTCCGTACCCCGGCTACGCTTGGCAATACGATCCATAGCCGTGTCGATTGACACGTCCAGGTAGATCAATAGCTTGGGTGGGTTAATGTGTTGTAGCATGTTATGTAATAGCTCTTGGTAGATGGTCAGTTCATCATCTTCCATGTTACCACGCTTGTTAATCGTCTTTGCAAAGATCTCGTCACCGTAAATGGACCGATCAAGAATGGCATGTTGACCGCTGGCTTCAATTTCTTTTAGGTCTTTGAAACGTTCGTTCAGGAACATTACCTGAATGATGGCGCTCCATCGATCCTGATTTGCGTAAAAACGATCTAACATTCTGTGTTCTAAAGTACAGCCAGACGCATCGTCCTTTAGTTCCTCAAACATCGGAATACTCAAATGATCAGAAATCATTCGTGCTACTGTTGTTTTACCCGCCCCGATTATGCCGTCTACAACTATGGACATATTTCTCAGCTCTCCTTTTAACCAGTAATTCTTCTTGTAGGTACTCATATACTGCATGACTTATCCCTCCAAAAACCAAATCAGACTCCTAGATTGTACTGGATTTTTGTGGCCTTGTAAAGGAAGGGGACACTACATATAGTAGACAGAATAATTTGTTTTCCACAATATCATGGGGATAAGTCCTGCTTAACCTGTGGAAATCTGTTGGTAACTTGTCAATAAGGTGTGGAGGACAGGTCAAATCTGGCAAAATGAGGTATAATAGGGCAGACAAAATATTTTTTACACAAGGAGAACAAGATGTTAAATGCAAGTTTCACAACACTCTTACTCATGCTGCCCCACCTCTTGCTGGCATTTACAGCCCATGAGTTTGCCCACGGCTATGCAGCCTATTTACTGGGGGACCGGACAGCCTTTGAAGACGGTCGGCTGACTTGGAATCCCCTTAAACACATTGATATCATGGGCTTTATCATGATCATGCTGGTGGGATTCGGCTGGACAAAACCTGTCCGGTTTGATCCGTCTAATTTCAAGAACCCCAAAAGAGACGCTATTCTGGTTGCCATGGCAGGTCCTGCCGCCAACCTACTATTGACCCTCTTTTTTACGGTGATTATTTACGTCCTTTTCTGGTCAACAGACTACCTGATGAACGACTCCATGGAGGTCCTCTATCAACTCCTGATTACAGGTGTCCTCATGAATGTGGGCCTGGCTATCTTTAACATGCTACCCTTTCCACCCCTGGATGGGTCCCACTTATACATGCACTACCTGGTTGAAAAGGCACCCCATATTGCCTGGAACCTCCGTCGGTACGGTTTTGTGATGCTTTTTGCCATTATCATGCTGGAACGGTCAACCGGGGTAGACCTGCTTCCGATTGGCACCTGGATCAACCAGGTGGTCCAGTTTCTATTCCAATTTGTCTAAGAACCTATGGTAGACTATTTATATAGGGCCTCGAAACAATTTCAGGCCAAAAGAGACAAAGGCTTATATTCTAAAGGGGGAACTTATGGCTACAGCAAAAGAACAAAGAAACTGGCTACGATCACCAATTAGAGACGATGTTGAATTTACCAGTGACCAGCAAAAGGAAATTCCGCAACCGCCCCTGACCAAGGGTGCGGAGGGTCTAGACGAAATAATACCGCTACCGACGGTCCACCACGGCGTCATTCAAAAAGCAGACATCATGGCCATTATCCATGACCGGGTGAGCCACAGGAAGTTCAAAGAAGAAAGCATTCGTTTAGAAGAACTGTCCTATCTCCTCTGGGCAACCCAAGGGGTCAAGTCTGTGAAAGGCAACAACTATGCCACCATGCGGATGGTACCCTCAGCGGGTGCCCGTCATCCCTTCGAAACCTACGTTATTGTCAACCGTGTTGAGGGCATGAAACCAGGGATTTACCGCTACCTACCCCTGGACCACCAGCTGGCCTATATCTATACGCCAGAGGACATGGAGGCAAAGGTAACACAAGCTTCCTTGGGACAAAAGTTCTCCGGCAACTGTGCTGTGAATTTCGTCTGGTCTGTTGTCCCATACCGTGGAGAGTGGCGCTATAATACGACCTCCCACAAGTCCATGCTCCTGGACGCAGGCCACGTGTGCCAGAACCTATACTTGGCTTGTGAGGCCATTGGTTGTGGGACTTGTGCCATCGCAGCCTACAAACAAGAAGAGTTCGACACCCTCCTTCAACTGGACGGGGAAGAGGAGTTTGTAGTCTACCTATCACCAGTGGGCAGAGTCTAGATTGACATTCAGGCAATAGAAAAAGCCGTGACTTTTCGAGAGAGAAGTCACGGCTTGTCATATTTATGCCATTGGCATCATATTGGATTCATTAAAGAAAATGGTAAAGGTTGTACCTCGGCCCACTTCACTATGGAAGTCAATGTGGCCATCTAGGACCTGGGAAACCGTGTTGTGGACAATGTGGAGGCCTAGACCTGAACCCCCAGACGACCGGTTGGTGGTGAAAAAGGGGTTGTAGATCTTGTGTTGGAGGTCTAATGGTATGCCCCTCCCGTTGTCCTGGTAAATCAGGCGGATGACTTTGCCATCCTTAGTAACAATGATGGTAATGACACCGGTTTCATGTTCCTTATAGCCATGGATCAGGCTGTTCATAATAAAGTTGGTCAAAATATGGGACAGGGCACCAGGATAACTCCTGATTTCCATTTCCGAGTCACAGTTGACGTTGATCTGGATGGGCCGGTCCTTTAACTTGGGCTTGAGGTTGATTAAGACATCTTGAATATATTCTGAGACGTTAAACAATCGGACTTCCAGGTGGGACTGTTCAGCTGCAACATTCTTGAAACTCCGAACAATGTCAGCGGCTTTGTGAAGGCTAGAGTCCATAACGGAGAGGGCATCCTCTGTTTCCACAAAATAATCGCTGAGTGTAGTCTTGGTCAGCTCCTGACTTAAAAAAGCCTCAGAAACCTTGGCATGTTGGCGTTTGACGAATGAAGTCAAAGTGATCCCCACCCCCAATGGCGTATTGATCTCATGGGCCACACCGGCAACCAACTCACCGAGGGCGGCTAACTTTTCTGACTGGATCAACTGGTCTTGGGCCATTTCCAGGTTTTCAACAGACTGCTCCAGGCGGCTATTGAGGACTTCCATTTCGGCTCGCTTCTGCTCAATGGTTGCCAGGGACTCCTCCAAGTAAGTATTGGTCTGAATTAACTCTGAAGTACGTTGAGTAACGGTTTCATTGAGTTTGGTTTGAGATTGGAGTTGGTTTTGGGCATAAAAAGCAGTGGCCAAGGCCGCAATCAAACCAGCAGCGAGTATTAGAATATGGGAATTGGAAGCAGGCTTCCATCCATCCTTGGGTGTCACCTGTAAAATCCATGTGTTTTCTTGTATTTCCACTGGCATCATGACTGGTTGGTCCAGGGGGGCACTAGACGTTTCAAAAAAAGCCGTACCAATGGGGCGACCATTAATGGATTCGTGAATTTTTATGTCATAGGTTTTGGTGGCTTCAAGTACCCCAGATTGACCTAGTAAATGGTCGAAGTTGATGACGATATTTAGTAGGCCAATGAAGTTTTGGGGGATCCCATTTTGATAGGACAACATGGGAATACGACAGATTATACCCCGCCCGCCTTCCACCAGATCAACAGGAGGCGTCACAATTGTTCTCCGTCTTTTCTTGGCCTTGGCAACCAGGTTAGATTGCTCACTTAGGCTCATGAGGTCTAGTCCCAAGAGGATTTCGTTGCCTTCAAGGGGGTAGACAAAATGAATGGTGGTGTCCTCGGTTAGGGCCACCAGAGAAAACAAACTATTGGACCTTTGGAACAATTTTTCACTATAATTGGTGAGGTCTTCATAGGTGAGATTAGGCTGGTCCATTTGATAGATGGCAAGGCCCATGGACTGGTCGATTTGGCGATTGACAAGGGTTGATAGTTCCTGGGTTAGAAGTTGCATGTCCCGCCGAACACGGCTTTTCGAAACGTCTAACTCATATTGAAATGCTATCCAAGCCCCATAAGCAAATGCTATAATGACAATGAGGAGTACTGCGATTGGTATGATGTGTTTTGTCTTGTTTTGGTAGGAGTTTTGTGCTGGCATGACCTGTCCTTTCGCCCTTTTCCTCCATTGATACCCCATTTTTAGCGGGGTCCACATATTCAGTATACCAAATTTCGGTTATTCGAGCGTGAACAAAAGGGGAAAACCATGAAACGGAAAAAATTCGCGGCGGTCATCATCATTGCTCTTTGTACCTTATGGCTGGTGGCCTGTTTCCAAGAGGATTCCATTCAGGTGGCTATGGTCGTTTCAACCAAGGAAGGCAACTTTTTTCAGGAGTTAGTTGAAGGGGCCCAAATTGGTGCTGAGGAAATGGACCACTCTTTAGAGGTTTACTATTCAAACAACCGTTCTGACCTGGAATATGAACATATAGAGGAATTGATAGAGGACCAGGTGGATGTGATCATTATCAACCCAGTGAATTCCGATGCGGTTTACCCGGCCGTCCAATTGGCCAACAATGCTGGAATTCCCGTGATTACTGTGGACCGGGCGTCTACAGGTGGTGAAGTAGTTTCTCACATTACGTCGGATAATGTTTCAGGGGGCCGCCAGGCTGCGACTTATATCATTGAGCAATTGGGTAACCAGGGCGAGTATGGTGAGTTGATGGGCCTACAGGGAACTTCAGCAGCCAAGCAGAGGGGCCAGGGCTTCAACGACGTCATGATCGATGACAGCCAGATGACCTTGACGGCAACTCTTGTTGCAGATTTTGACCGAGTTAAGGGCTATGAAGCCACTAAGCAGCTTTTGGAAGTCCAACCAGACCTAAAAGCGATCTTTGCCCATAATGATGAAATGGCACTGGGTGCCATTCAGGCTATGAAAGAGGCGGACTTGTCCCTCTTAATCGTTGGTTTTGACGGGATTGATGAAGCCCTAAAAGCCCTTGCAGAAGGAGACCTAGCTGCAACCATCGCCCAACAACCCAAGCAAATGGGGTCATTGGCTTTCATAACAGCCATTCAACATGTGAAAGGCCAAGAGGTGGACAAACTGATCATGGTCGATGTAAAGCTGATTTCCCAATAAGTTATGAGTGTAAAGCGGTATGAACTTAGGTTCATATCGCTTTCTTGCATTAATATAGCTTTGACTGTTTGACTCAGGCCCTTTCAGGGGAAAAACAGATTAGGTTTTGGAAAGGGAAACGGTGAAAATTATGAGAAAAGTTGCGAGTGTCATTCTCTTGCTTGTCCTGCTAGTGGGATGTGTGGCGCTCCAGCCTCTCAAGGTGGGATTTTCAGTTGGATTAACCGGTTTATTGGCCAATGAAGGCGTGTCTGCCAGGTATGGATTTACCTTGGCAATAGAAGAAGTGAATGCTGCAGGGGATGTCAATGGCCAGCTCCTTGACCCTGCGATCAAGGACGACGCTTTCAATTATTGAGGCAGAAATCCTCAAATTAATGAAAAGGTTGGAAGAAGGCAAACTGAGCAAATCAGCCCTGGACCTCTACATTAATGAAGTAGAGGAGTCCAGCAAAATCATGTTGACCACCCTTGGACGGGCTTATGGGTCGACAGGCCTGGGCCTGAATATTGTTCAAAATATGGTAACCACCATTTTTGACGGAACCATCCACTATGAGGCCAAGCGAGGTGGCAGTCGATTTGTAGTGTATTTGCCGATGGAATTTGCTAATAAGCAATAAAAGTTCTCGATTTTTCTAAAAGTCGGGAACTTTTTGTCGTTTAGGGCGTCTAATCACTGAAGGACAACACATCATATGAATATGAGGAGAAGAATAAAATGAAAAAACTAATGGTATTGGTGATGGTGGGCACCATTTCGATGATGGGCGTTATGGCTTTTGCAGACCAACCCGTAAAAGCGGTTCCAGTTCTGATTTCAGCACCAATTGAAAAAAATGTGTCCACGGAGATTTTCTACAATGAACTGGCCATTGAAACGTCCCTGGAAATTGAACGGATCAATGCGGTGTCCATGTTACCCCTGAATGATGTGGCTACAGCAATGGGATACACCGTTACATGGAACAGCGAAAACCGAACGGTTGAAATCAGGCAGGGAGCCCAGTGGACATCCATTACTATTGGCGAAAACAAGTACTTTAAGAACAGCATGGACCCTTTGTCCCTGAGTGCGGAACCACCTATTATTTATGGTCGTACCTATGTGCCAGTGG
>CAYFHQ010000104.1:0-13285 GCA_964342805.1 uncultured Peptostreptococcaceae bacterium
ACTGAGGATAACATCGACCAGTACCGCCACCTACTCGTAGACACAGTGTAAAATGGATTTTTAGGTAAATGGCAGCTCCCCTATGGCGGCGCTGCCATTTTGGCGTTATGATGGGAGTACGGAGGAAGACATGATGAAAAAGACAATTTGGGTTATACTCCCACTAATCGCAGTCCTAATCGTGGCCTGGTGGTATGTGAGCCAGCCCGCATTTGACGCAAAAGCAATCACGCAAATGAACCTATATGAAACTGACACGGACAATCATGCCCAAGTCCTTTACAAGGACCAAGCTGATTATACCCTTGCTATCGATGCGCTCAACCGCAGCCAAGTGATCAGCCTGGACACAAAACCCGTGCCTAGCCATCGACTGGTCATCAGTTACGCCAAGGAGGAGACACAAACCCTTTCCCTTGTGATGGACCCTGAGGCCAAGCAAGTGATCCTTTATGATGATCAAGGCACAGAAGGCTACCAACTCACAGAGGAAGATGCAATTGCCTTTATGTCCTTGGAAGGGATTACGAGTATTTATCCCCAACAAGACTATCCAGTTGCCCATTTACACCGCCATGGTCTGGATATAGAACTCCTTCCCCAGGAAGGAACATGGAAATACAAAAAGGTTAACGGAAGCTACTACGACTCGGCAGTCCGATTTGGTGACTCTGGAGAGGAACACCAACTAACCTTAGCTGAGACAGATCTCTTCACTGTACACTTTGATCAGCCAGCTTCCCAAGTTACGGTCCACGTTTACCAGGACGACGAAATCCTTGACACGGTGACCCTAACCGCCGACGTTGACACCATTACCCGCCAAACGACTTCAAATACGCCTTGGAGATTAACACCCCTTTTGGCTGGGAACCGGATAGAGCGGATTGAGTTCTCTGCTTATCCCTTGGAAGCAGAACTAGAATATAAAATCCAGGGCTTGTGGGAAGAGGATCAAGCCATTGGAAATACCGGTGAACTCACCTGGCAGCTCTATGGCGTCACCGACATAGCACCCGTGGTCTCCATAAACAGGTCCAATGCCATGGCCGGAGATTATTTCTCCATTACAGTGGACAATGTCGGTCCCCAGGACACCATCGACCTGGTTCAACCCTTTTCAAAAAATGTGACGTGGTGGACCTTGGACAGAAAGAAAATTGCCTTTATCCCCTTGAACTACTGGACAAAAAAAGGGGACTACCAGTTTGACTTAACCATTAAGAATACGCTTAGTCCAGAGGTTCATCTTTCCTTACCCGTTACCATAGGTAAAAGAGACTTCCCCATCCAAAAGCTCTATGTGGACGCCACAACGGTCTCCTCAACACAAAACAATGAAGCCTACGAGCAGTATGCAGAGTTCATGGGGAGCATACGGGAACAATCTGAGCCCCAGGCCCTTTGGTCGGGCGCCTTTATTCAACCCTGCCAGGGTCGGATCAGCACCGAATATGGAGAAATGCGCCACGTCAATGACGCCCCTACTTCTTACAGGCATTCGGGAATTGATATTGCCGCGCCAACAGGTACCGATATTGCTGCGACCAATGGGGGACGTGTAGTCCGGTCCATGAACTTAATCTTAACTGGTGAGACGGTTGTTATTGACCATGGCCTAGGCTTTTTCAGTGTCTACTTCCACATGAACACCCGGTCCGTTGAAGAAGGTCAAATAGTTGAAAAAGGACAGATTATCGGCACGGTTGGGTCCACAGGTTTTTCTACGGGGCCCCACTTACACTGGACCATGTCCCACTTCGAAACCAATATTGATCCCAATACCATAATGGAGTTTCAACCGCTTCCATAGGGGCCTAAGGAACAAGATAGTCATGATTAAAACTAATAAAAGACCCGGTCTGTTAACTCTTCACAGCAAGAGTCGATCAGACCGGGTCTTTTATCTTATTGGTGATTGGTTCTCATTCCATGCTAATCCCTTGCAAGAGTCCGCTAGAGTCGCTTTTCAAAAAAGGATAGCCCCTCTACTGGCACCTGCGAATAGGGTTCAATCTCTTCAAATCCCAGATAACGGTAGAGTCCCTTGGCCGTTTCCATGGTGTTCAAGGTGTCCAGTCGCATTTTTTCGTACCCCAATGCTTCAGCCACGTCTATGGCCATCATGACCAACTCCTTGCCCAGGCCTGTTCCCCTGGCTTGGGGTCTGACATATAATCTCTTTAGCTCACAGATCCCCGGTTGTAGCTTTCGAACTGCAACACATCCCATTGGTTCACGGTCGTCCTCCACAAGAAACAGGACGCCATTGGGTGGTGCATAGTCTCCCGGAAGGCATGACAGTTCTTTTTCCATGACCCGACTTAAGTGGTCCTCTTTGAGCCCGTCGGCATACTCCTTGAACAGGTTCTTCACCTGGTCCACGTCTGCCCTTTCCGTTACGTGTTTCCACTCCAGCATAGAAGCCCCCTCACTCTGGTGTGTAACAACACTTCGTCCAATAGGTAAAGATTCGACATTCAGCACCAAACCCCTGCCTCTTGTATGTATTTATGTACACGAAAGTCTGTGAAAATCTTGCCATTCTGTAACTAAAATGTTGACACTAAGAGCCTGACCTTCTGTACACTGAAAAGAGGTCAAAACATCGTAAGAACGAAAGGACACATCATGCCTTTTACACCTGCCCATGGGGCCATCACCATCCTTAGAAATTAGAAAAAGGTCACACCAGAAGCTAGTCGTCTGATGTGACCTTTTTAAGATAGTATGCGAAAACCGCTTCAAAAGACTGGACTTCCCCAGTCTTGTCTGGAACGAACTCGTAAACACCTCTGCTTACCCGGTTGAACCAACCATAATGGTTGTCTTGGAGGATCTTGGTCACCTTTGGGTTTTCTGTCTCCTCACGTATGACCTTGGTGGATAGGGGACCCCGTTCCATGAGCAGACAGGCCACGTGGATGGCCTTTTCTCGATATGCCGTAATCAACTTCTGGCCAGTTATGCCAGCTGAATTATAGGTGTCTGACCGTTCCTTGATCTCCTTGACTATCCTTCCCTTTTTTACATGGGACTTGTTATAGGTGTAGACCCCAGGGTTGAAGACGATCTCAGCCTCCATGCCCCTCCTGCGGACATGGACCACGATCAAGCCCACCCCCAGCCGTTTTAGGAGTTTGACCATGTCCTTATAACTCCTGCTTCTGAGTTTTTTATAGTCAAGGGGAATGGCAGCATAGACGTTTTCAGTGACCCGTTGGCGTTCGATCACTTGGTAGACCAACTTCAGGCTGAAACTGGTCTTCATCTCAACAATGATCATTTCTCCTGCTTTTTCTCCTACGATGTCTGCATGGCCCACTTCTGTTTGTATATGAAAGCCTTCTTCTTCAAGCAGATTTCGAATGGGTTCATACATGCTTTCTTCTTTCAGGTTCCTCATGGTTACTCCCCTATTTCTTTTCTAAGCGGAACACGCAATAAGTAGGGATGTTTTTAAAGGCTTCAGCAGCCCTTGGAAACTTGCTACACCAGTCAGGGTCTCCTTGGGGTTCCAAGACGCTTGAAATGGTAAATCTGCTGGCTATAAAGGCACTGCAATAGTCCGAAAAGGTATGGTGGTAACTTTCAGTTAAGAAGTCCTCCAGGGCGTCATTGTATTCAATCCAGGGCTGTACATAGGCTCTCTTTCCCTTGTCCAAATATCGAACTGTCCATTGGTCGTCCTCTGGGAATTGGCCATGGTCCCTTTTGACAGGGTATTGGGCAGAATAGACTGGATGAATAAGAGACAAGACCACTTGGCCTCCTGGTTTAAGGACCCGGTGGACCTCCTCCATAACTAGGGTCAAGTCCTCAATAAAGTGAAGTAAAGTTGAAGAGAATACCAGGTCTATTGATCCCGACGCTAGGCCTTCTAGGTTTTGGGCATCTCCTAATATAAAGTCTACACTTGACTGCCTTTTGCTCTTCTGTTTATCCGCCAGTTGAAGCATGGTGTCGGATTGGTCAATCCCAATGACCCGGCGGGCACCCAGTTCTTCCAATATAAAACCATACCTGCCTGTTCCACAACCCAGGTCAAGGACTGTCTTGCCCCCTAGGTCTGGAAGCAGAGATAGTATGGCTGGTTTTTCTATGGCCATGGAGTATGAATCTGCCCGGTTGGTGAAGTTTTCATAGGCTTCAGCCATGGCATTCCAGTTGTCCTTCATATTCACGGTGTCACTCTCCTTTTTTGATGTCGCCTCTCTCATGTCGCCAGTCAACACTGCCCCTCGTACATGCAAAAACCCTACAGTTTCCCTCCTGCACCCATCGTTCTTTCTCCCATGGGCAGGGTGAAAAAGCCTGTTTCCAGGTCTCCAAAGGTCAGGGGTTTGGCCCACTTCTTATATAGGGCCATTAAACCATATGCACACAGGAAGGCGTCAACCTTGTCTTCTAAGTGCTTGTGGTCTTTCTTCTTTATCTTTTCAGGCTGGTAGTCCAAATGAACAAGTAGGTTTCTAATCCTTGACGCCTCTTCCAAGCCTTTCAGGAGGTCCAGCAAACGAACCATTTCAGCCTTGGTGGTCTCAAAGGGCACCTTCCCCTTTATTTTGTACCTTATGGGATAGGCATCTGGAAAGAGTCCACAACATATGCCTGTGGGAAAGGTTTCTTGGACCACTACACCTTGGTCTTGAGCTTCCAGGGCATAGGTTGCCTCTGGTAGTCGTTCCTGAATATGGCCCACTAAGGTCTCCCCCCTCAATTGTTTGAAGGTCCGCAACATAAAACTGCGGTTGGTGATGAAGGCGTAGATCCGGTGTCCATGGATCTTGGTCTTCATGAGTTGGCGCTCAGCGTCCCTTGACCCCTCCTGGTTTTTCACGATCAAGGGGGCGTCAATGCCAATTACAGCCTCACCCTGGGCATAGTGTTCGATCAGGTCTGCCAGTTGGTCGTCTGTATACACCTTTGAGTCCAACAAAAGGACAGTCCCATCTTGGTCCAAGACGCATAGGCCCGTTTCATTTTTGTAGGTCCAGGCCAAGTCAATTCCTATAAAGCGCATCTTTTACCTTTCATTTAAAGTACTAGCCGGTACCGCTGGCCCTTTTCTGTTTTTTCAAAGGGTTCAAAACCCAAACTGGTAAACAGGCGGTGGGACCGTTCATTGTAAGAATAAATTTCTTTGAGTTCTAGACGGGTCAGCCCAACTTTCCTGGCCCGTTCAATCAAAGTGGACATGACCCTTTTGCTTATACCCTGCCCCCAGTACTTTTCGTTACCAATGACAATGGGCAGTGTTTTGGGTGAGAGGGTTACGTCTCCAATGGCCTTCCACTGGTCCTCCAAAATTTCGATAAAGTAGAGCTCGCCAATGGTCGACAAGTAGCCATACATGGCCTGGATGTCTTCGATTTTATAAGACCCTTGGGTTTTTCCCTCTGACAGGTACATAACCTTGGGATTGCCATACCAGGGAAGGGCCAGGGACCACTCCTCTTTTTTAGGTGTCCGAAGCCGGAGGGTTTCCGATATTTGAATGATCGATTCTTGGATGATAGAGTCTAAAGGCATGGGACCTCCTGTTAAATTTGCTATAATGGTTGGGTAATACTTTTCTATCATATCATTTTTTGGAAAGAGGCGTGCATGAACATTCGATTGGCAGTTCAAAGTGATTTACCCATGTTGACAGACATATATAACCAGGCAATCATCCGAAAAACCTGTACTGCAGACACAGAGGTGTTTACGGTTGACCAGCGTCAACCCTGGTTTGATGCCCACCAAAATACCCAGTATCCCCTTTACGTCTGTGAAGAAGATGGCCAAGTTGCAGGCTACTTGTATTTCACCGCCTATCGTCCACGAAAAGCCATGATTAAGACTGCTGAGATCAGCTACTACCTCCACCAAGACTTTCAAGGGCGGGGGATCGGGTCGGCCTTTATGGCCTTTGCAATTGAAACTGCGCCTTCGCTGGGTTTCCATACCTTAATCGCCATTCTCCTGGGTATTAATGAAGCCAGTACTGGACTCTTGAAGAAATTCGGTTTTGAAGAATGGGGCAGAATGCCCGGGATTGCTGAGTTTGACCACGGGGTCAGTGACCATTTGTACTATGGCCTAAAACTTACAAAGTAAAATTTTCAGAATAAAAAAGGACTTAGCCTTTATATTGGCTAAGTCCTTTTGGTTTGTGGCATAATGTCCTATCAGTACAAAGTCTCTGATCTTTCTGGTGACTCTGGCTTCTGATCCTATATAGCTAGCCTGCCCATCACTGCATAGGCCTGGGTTTTCAGGCTTGCCAATTTAAACTGGTGATTGGCTTGTGGTTCCAGGGCATCGAGAATGTATAGCACCAGGCCAATGACCACTTCACTGAGCTGGGTTCCGCCCTCTTCATGGGCTACCTCAACAAAACTTTTTAGCAAGTTACGCTTATGGACACCCAACATGGATTCCACCAGGACCAATTGCTCGTCGACTTCTAAGGTCGGCAGGACGCTATTGGCAAACTCAACCACCCTTTGGATGTAGGCTTTCTTGCCCATAGAGGCTGCCAGCTCACAAATCCTGATAAAGGCTAAACAGCAGGTGTCATCCTTTTTACAATTGACCAACCGGCCATAGTAATACTCAAATTTTTCCTCTTCCCAAACCTTCTCAACCAGCTTGGGAATCCGTAACCTTCTATACTGTGAATACAGCTTTGGATGGTCTTTAGCCATCTGATATGGCGAACAGTCCATGGCCAGATAATAGGCCTTTGCTGTGTCTAGATTGGTAATTCCACTTTCGAACATGTTACCCCCCATGTATTCGTGCCTACCTGTTCATAACGTAAGTTCATTATTGCACAGGGGTGTGTCCGATCTGTGAACTTTCTGACATTTTTATGATCTAATCGAAATAGGTTATCCGGTTGTTCTGACGAATGGCTTCAACACATTGATACAACTGGTCATAGGTGTTTCGTCCCACCGACAGGTCTGGTAGCTGGTCTAGTGGAAAGAAACCACTGTCCGTTGTTTCTATGTTCTCTTGGTGGCTGCCTCCTACATATCTACAGGCAACAAATACACAGTAGACCTCATAGGGAAAGGGGGTTTCATGGTGCTTTTTCCTGTCATAGACGGCTAATATCCATTCTGGGTGGACCGCAACGCCCGACTCCTCCATACATTCTTTTTTCACATTTTCTGCAATGGAGTACTGAATGTCTGCCCATCCTCCTGGGAGGGACCAACGACCATCGCCCTCCTCCTTGACCAGAAGAACCTGGTTGTCTTTGAGGACCACTGCCCGCACCTCTACCTTTGGGGTATTGTAACCTGTTTCATTGGCAAACAAGTCCCTAATCACTTCTGCCTTTATCTCTGTATGCAAGGACAATATTTCTGCACTGATATCACGGATCCGTTGAAATCGTTCCAGGTCATACTTGTCCTTGGAGTAGGCCAAGCCAATTTGTCCTATGGCCTGGAGCTCCTTGGCCCAGTCCAACCACTGTCTGCTCATTTTTTCCTTGTCCATGGGCCCTCCTAGGCGTCTATAAAGGAGAACAAGGTCTTGTAAAAGGTCTCCTTACCATATACTTCATTCCACGGTTCATGACCACACCGGTCTATGACACGCATTTCAAAGTCCCCTAGGACCTGACTTAAGGGTTGTCTAACCCCATCCACCGGGTGCGGGTCGTAATCGCCATGGATGGCCAAAACAGGACACTGGATGTCCTTGCCATAAGCCACCAGTTGGCCTGACTTTCGCAGTTGACCTGCTTGAGGCATGAGACTTTTAAAGTGGTCCGGTCGATAGTCCACGGCATGGCTGTTTTTATCAATGGCTTCAAAGGAGTCAAGGGCCGTCATGATCCCGCCCAGTTGGCCAAAACAAGCTTTCTCCTCTGCCTCAGGTAGGCCACCACCGAATATAGCCCCTGCCAGCCGATTGATTTCAGCCTCTTGGTCAGGGGGCATTCTCTGGGCCCTGGTGGCATTCATTTGTGCCACATAAGAAACATCGAAGGGACCAGAACCCACCAGCACCAGTTTACTCACCCTTCTTGGATGGGTCGCTGCATAAACATAGGCCAGCCAAGCCCCCCAAGAATGACCAATCAGGGTCACAGGCTCCGTACAACTCGCCTTAATCTGGTCATTGAGTTCTTCCACTTGACCTTCCACTGACCCTTGTCCTTGGAAGGGCTCTAGGGCGGAATGCCTCTTGCCAATTTCCTGGGCCAGGGCCCCTACACTTCCAGGCGCGCCGGGGCCGCCATGTAGCACTACTACCTGGGGACTTCCTTGGCCATATTGTCGTGTTTTCATTTGATCACTCCTTTTTTGTTCACTCCTTTAAGGTACCAAAAGCCTCATGTAGTGCCTTGTCTATGTCCTTGCCCTGTTCGAGGATACTCCTGCACATATTGGTTCGCCAGAAGCCAAATGTCTTCAGGGAAGTGTTACTCATGGTTCCATCTAAGTATCCATAAAATCCAAAAAAGCTCAGTAAAATCTGGGCGAAGATCAATCGATGTGCGTTTAGAATATCAAAGCGCGGCAGTCTAAACTGTTCTAAATACAAGCGCCAATAGGCCACATAACCCTTAATGTCAAAATGACCATTTTTGCAGGCCTGTGAACTATAGGTGTATGACCGGACCACTTCCCATGCGAGTGGTAGGCTACAGGCACCCGTTAGGTCAATCACTGCAAACTTAGACCCCCTTGCGATCAACTGAAGTATGTTGAAGTCTCCATGGCTAGGACCAACTGAGAACTTCTCATATGGAAAAGGCCTCTCCAACAAGCTACTGAGCTGGGCAATTCGCCAACGGGCGTCTTCCATGAGTTGGTGACGTTCTTCCCAGTCAGATGCCTCAGCATTTTTAATGATTTGCTCAAACTGACTGATCCGCTTGGCTACAAAGGACTCCGGTATCTTGTATTGAAACAAGTCCCGCTCCTTTAAATCTTCTGACTCAAACAATCGATGAATGCGGCCCAAGGTTGAAGCTGCCTGGTCAACCAGCCAAGGGGGACCTTGATTCATTTCAAAGGTCTGCCCTTCAATCAAAGCTTGAACGGTTACCCGATCTTGCCCTATTGTACTCATATAGTCGCCATCTAAAGACCTTTTGAACACCGACGATTGAATACCACTGTCATTGAGGAGACCTGCCAATCGAACCTCCTGCAGGACGTCTGCATTGGTAAACTTAGGCTCGATAAACTTGACCACCCATTTTCCAGTGGTTGTTGCCACGAAGTAACATTCCGAAGAACTTATAGAGGCAGGTGTGACCTCCCCAATGGACCCCAATCCATAGGCCTTTATACAGGCTTCCAAACGCTTCCGACTCATTTCCCCTTCTTTCTCATCCATAGAATATCTTACCATTTCCCAGGTCCAAATGGCTATTTTGATCTAAACTTCCATGGATGTGAGAAAAATCCCATTCTGGGGTATAAGTGAAATGAAAAAGGAGAAAAGCATGGAAGTGTTCAAAGTACTGGATCCCAAAACCTTGGTCATCATATTATCTATGATTCACGTCACTGTGTCCCTGTCCTTCATGGTGGCTTCTTTTACCTACAAGCAAACTTCACTGAGGATTTTCACCCTGGGCACCATCCTCAGCGGCTTGGGCTTTTTCATGCTGTCCTACCAGGGGATCAACGACCCCTTCTTTAATATCATGGTAGCCAACCTCTTGCTAATTACAGGTGAGCTCTTAGTCATGCAGGGCCTAGTCCGCTTTTTAGGCAAGCCTTTTCCATGGCATTTCCTAGCCATTGGCCTGATCATCCATACGGCCCTCTTCACCTACTACTTGTACATTGTGCCGGACACTGCTGCCCGGATTGTTATCTTTAGCCTAGAGCAGATCCTCATCAATGGGATTGTGGCTAGTCTCTTCCTCCGCCACTACCTCAAAGAAAATGAAATGAACGCCCTCCACATGACCCTGCTATATGGACTATTTTCCCTCATGTTTATACTACGAATTGGAAATGTCGTTAGGGTGGGCCAAGTGCCACAACTGTTCCGTGTAGCCCTTCCCCTCCAACTGACCGTCCTCTTCTCCATGTTTATGGCGGTTTCCAGAGGCTATGTCTTTATCCTCATGGTGGTCAACCGCTTGCAAAAGCGCCTTGTGGAAAAATCAGCTATGCTAGAAAACTTGTCTTATGTGGACCACCTAACCGGCGTCCATAACCTACGGTCAATCATGAATAAACTGGTTGAAGAACTACCCAGGACGGCCCGCTACCACCACGTGACCAGCATTGCCCTAATCGACCTGGACCATTTCAAGCAGGTCAATGACCAATTTGGCCATATCTTTGGAGACGAGGTCCTTCGCACCTTTGCTACCATGGCTAAAAACCACCTCCGGGAGACCGACGCTGTCGGCCGATACGGGGGTGAGGAGTTTCTCTTGGTACTTCCTGAAACGCCCGTCCGTGAGGCTGTCGAAATTGTCGACCGCTTACGTAACCAGTTGAAAGACCATGTTTGGGACGGCAATGAGGTTATCCTGACCTTCAGCGCTGGTCTTCTGGAACTGGAAGAACGCCATTGTTCCCTAGACGTCAGAACCCTAATAGACTCTGCTGATGTGGCCCTCTATAAGGCCAAGACAGAAGGTAGGGACCGAACGGTTGTTGCCAACCATCACATATAAAACAAGAAAGACCTTGAAGAATGGTCCCCCATCCTTCAAGGTCTTTACTAATTTAGACTACATGGAAAATATCAAACTTATTGAAGTGCCTTCACCGCATTCAGGTGGCCGTTGCCAAAAATCTTCTTTTCATTTCCATTTACGGAATCAACACCATTGGTTTTTAGCATTTTTGCAATCTCTTTTGCAGGCAGGTCTGGATACTTGTCAATCAAAAGACCTGCAACTGCAGACACCTTAGGGGCAGACATGGATGTTCCAACGGAGTAATAGTATCCACCGTCTTCACCAGTACTGAAGCAGAATTCATTGTAGTAAAGCTTTTGAACCAAGTACTCATCGAATGTACCGTTCGCCTTATGTTCCATATATACACGGTAGTCCCCACCTGGTGCTGCAATATCTATAAAGCCTGCACCGAAGTTTGAGTATAGGGCCAAGATATCATTAGGACCTGTTGCGGAAACCGTCACGATGTTTGGATAAATAGCTGGTACGTTAAAGCCAGCACCTCTAAACTCATATCCGTCTTCACCATACTCTGCGTTCAAGAATGCTGTAACTTCACTCTTGTTTGTACAGTCAATTCCGTCGTTTCCAGCCGCAACTACAATAACGATGTCTTTTTGCTGTACATACTGAACGGCGCGCTTATAAGCTGTAAAGTCTGCCACATCATTACCCAGCTTTTCAACTTCACCGGTCTCTGGATCTGTATAGAAGGTTTGTCCAAGAAGGTCAAACCCACCTAAACTCATGGAAAGAACATCAACGCCGTCGTCTGCTGCTGCGATCATGGCATTAATAATCCAAGCCGACTCAGCTGAACCTTTACCAAATACGCGGTAAGCTCTAAATCCGATTTCTGGAGCAACACCCAACATACCACCGTTGGCTGCAATGGAACCAGCAACGTGGGTACCATGGCCATGGAGGTCATTGACTGCATTGATGTCTCCAGTCTCATAAGGTTCTTCACCAGCATATCCACCAGCAGGTACAAAGTTCTTTGATCCTGGCAGTAGGTTGCCAACTAGGTCAGCGTGGTCTGGATCGATGCCTGTGTCAACAACACCGATAACAACGTCATGGGAACCCTTGCCCAGCTCATAGCTGGCACCATTTTCAGTAATTCGCTGAATATCCCATTGACGATCCCAGAAATATGCACCGTCTGTCATTTCTTTTGCTGTTTCAGTAACTTGAATGCGCTCTGCCTGAGGTAGGGCCCACTTGATTGAAGGATTCACCACTTGAACACCCGCCAAACCCTTGAGTGCTTTTATGGAACTTTTGGGTGCACGTACTTGGGCAAACCCGATTTGTGGAACAGATTGAACCAACTCAGCGCCCATGGCTTCCAGGTCCTGCTCAAGAGTAGCTGGCAATGAAGACTCCGTAAACAAAACAGAGTATGATTTCATTTCAACATTTGCAAACACAGCTCCAGTTGGGAGCATAAGGCCCAGCAACATGGTGAGCACAACCACTAAAGACAATACTTTTTTCAAATTATTTTCCCCCTTAACTCTTATAACTCCTGAACAAAAAAAGATCCTCCTTTGCAATAAAATGCAAGTGAGGCATGAACTGTGTGACTAGGTTGTTTGCAAGATAAGTGAGGTCTCTACTAGGACTGTTTGCGTTCTTGGTCTATCCGCCAAACCTTGGTGTAAGGTTGGAGTGTAATGAGTTTATATTATGTACGAATATTTTATTATGTATCACAATTTTTTTATGCCTACAAATAGAGTAACATAAATCTAAGAATTTGATACAAGGTTATTTCTTTTTGTTAACACTCCTTGATATTATGTTAATTTATTCATATATAATATAATTTTTATCCAATTATCGACCAATACGTATTAGTTCATACGAATTCAACAACTTGTTTTTTCCATCATTTACATTACAAGTTTGTGGACTCTTCATAAATAAACACAAGAACACTCACATTTACTTTCGTAGCTTGTGCATAAAAAATACCCTCCTAGTCAATGACAGGAAGGTATTTAAGAGTTGGTTGATTACAAATATCTTAATCGTTGGACACATTCACATTGGCCAGTACTCTTTCAGCCAAGCGTGAGAATGGTAGAGATTGTAGCCAAACGTCTCCTGGTCCTTGGAGGGTTGCAAAGAATAGACCTTCACCACCGAACAGGGCTGACTTGACACTGCCCACCATTTCAATATCGTACTCAACCGAGCTGGTCATGGCTACCATGCAGCCCGTGTCCACCCGTAGTTTTTCACCAGCAGCCAGACTCTTCTTAACGATCATGCCCCCAGCATGTAGGAAGGCCCGGCCGTCCCCTTCAATACTTTGAAGGATAAAACCTTCGCCACCAAAGAAGCCTGCACCCATTCGTTTTTGGAAGGCAATACTCAACTTGGTGCCTTTTGCAGCGCACAGGAAGGCGTCCTTTTGACAAAGAATACGGTTGCCATATTCAGACAACTCCAGGGGAACAATCTTACCTGGATAAGGAGACCCAAAAGCAACATGGGCAATGTTAGGCCCGTTGTTGGTGAAAGTGGTCATAAATAGACTCTCACCGGTCAGCATTCTTTTACCAGCGTTCATGAGTTTCCCCATGAAACCACCACCGTCGTCTCCAGACCCGT
>CAYFHQ010000105.1:0-13142 GCA_964342805.1 uncultured Peptostreptococcaceae bacterium
CCAATCCAAATCCCTGGTCACCCGGCCAGGGATTTTCTATTTGACTTTCCAAAAATCACAGCTTATAATCGTACTAGACGACCGGTCTAATAGCACCGGATAGAAAATGGCGAAAACCTCGGAGGTAGAAAAAATGAAAGAGAAAATTCAAAACATCCTACAGAAACACGAACTTCTAAGATTGGGTACCCTGGACGCAAATGGTTTCCCAAATGTGCGGTCGGTTGACTTTGCTGTGGACCCACAGGACGAGTCAAAGATCTACTTTACGACTTTTACTGCAACCAACAAGGTTAAGGAAATTGCTGCTGATAACCGTGTTTATGTGGTGGTTGATGACGCTGCCCATACCATTGAAGAACTATCACAGATTCAATACATAAGAGGGACAGGGGAAGCCTTCCAAGTGGCTACACCTGAGGAAATGCAAAAGGCTATGGGTCTACTCATGACCAAGTATCCTTTCCTGAAAGACCTACCGGGTGATCCTTCTATGATGAGTGTTTACCGTATTGAAATGAAGGAAGTAAAGGTTACGGACAACAGCCTGGGCTTTGGCCATATGGACGTTGTAACATACTAGACCCTGCCTCGATTGACCGTTTAACCTTTTATTCGTATAATTAACATCATGAAAGACGGTGAAGGTTATGAGTAAAAGAGACGAAATCGTATTTACAGCTGCTCGGCTGATCCATGAAAAGGGCTACCATAGTGTGGGGATAAAGAGTATTTTGGACGAGTTGTCCATTCCTAAGGGATCTTTTTATCACTATTTCCCCAGTAAGGAAGCCTTAGGACTGTCCATTATAGATATCTACATCCATGACACAACCCAGTGTCTTGAAGAAGCGGAAACCAGCCTGGCTGGCTTGAAGGACTTCTTTAGTATTTTCTTCAATCGCCTGATCGACCTGAGTTTAAAGCGGGGCTGTCCTGTTGGAAACTTGATTTTGGAATTGGCGGACGAGAACGAAGCCTTCCGTTTGAAACTTTTGGATTGGTATCAGGTCCTGGAAGGTCGCATTGTGGAGTCACTTGACGCTGAAGGGATTGCTAACGCTAGTGAAAAAGCCAAGGCTTTGATTGCAGCTTTTGAAGGAACCATGCTCCTGTCAAAGCTGGACAAGGACGCCATCCATTTTCGGATTTTCCATGAGATTACCTTTCAATCGATTGTGGGCATGTAGGTTGGTAAAGTCGAATATGTAGGAATCAAAAGGCAGTGGCCCAGTATGGGGTCATTGCCTTTTTCTATATTCTAGGAGGATTTCGGCTACTAGAGTGGAACGTATTATTGAAATGAGTTTTTCTCTAAACAAACTGAAATGAAGCACTGTCTAGTCAAGTTGCGTGTTAGGAAGGAGCTTGCTGTGGATATTGTCATGTTTGTCTTAGTGGTACTTTTGATACCATCCATAATGATGGGTTTCGGCTATCGGTGGACCAATAAGCCACCAGGAAAAATCAACTGGATATATGGCTATCGGTCTAAAAGGTCCATGAAGAACCAAGACACCTGGGACTTTGCCCATAGGTATGTGGGCCGTGTCTGGTTAAAGTGGGGCATGGGCGCGGGGTTTGCTTCTCTAATTCTTTGGATGCTCTTTCCCTATGGGGAACCCATGATCTCCATTATTATGTATGGTCAGCTTTTTTGTTTGCTCTTTCCGGTGATTTTGACAGAGTCGGCCCTGAAAAAGACCTTTACCAAGGACGGCCAGCGGAAGTCATAATAGGGTAGCCGCCTGTCCCCATAGTGCCTATTATAATGACCATTAATAAGAACCATAATAAGAACCATAATAAGAACCATAATAAGAACGACACCCAAACATCAAATGATGTAAGGGTGTCGTTTTGCTTGAAGAATTTCTTCTGAAACGGCTAAGCCGCTCTTATGTATGATCCAGTAGCGTACGAAAATGGCGGTGCCTACATTGAATAAGGCAAAGCCTAATATGTAGGGCAAGTGTACGGCGTGATTGTAGGTCAAACTTGTAACCGTCATGGTCATGAACAGGTAACCAATCATGGCCATAAAGGGCACGAAGACTAGGAAGAGCAATAAAGTGGCCCGACGTTCAGAATATCGAAGTAAGGCGTCTGAAAGGGGTGCTGAATAGGCCAAGGAAAGGGTGATAGCCATATAGTAAATGAGCAGGTAGGCATCCATTTTCAAAACCAAGGCCAACAGGACCATGGCTAGAAAGGCGCCCAGGGCCACCTTGGGTCGTGGAGGAAACCGTCTCTCCCCAGCTGTTCTGGCTAAGGCAACTGAGTTAGCTGCATGTACAATGACAAGGCCAAAAGGAATGGTTGGAGTCATACTCATGGCAATGGTCAAGAGGGTCATACAAACGATGAAAAAGAGATCATATAGATTTCGATCCTTCATATTTTACTCCGTATCCGGCACGTAGTTCTTATGGGCCTTTATCAACTCTATAAAGCTATTGGCTTCTTCCATGGTCAAGGCACTTCCGCACTTGTGGACGGTTTTCTTATACTCGATTAGGACAAAGCCATAATCATAGCCCGCCTGGTGGGGATAGACCTGGTCGCCAAGGGTTCTCATGTTCCTAGCTGGCTGGTGGTGGACATTTAGCCGTATGCCGTTTATATCCTTAAAGCTAAACTTACGTTTCCAGGCCAAGGGGCCAAGGCGGTTTTCAACCACAACTTGCTGGTCTGTAATAACAAGGACTTCCTTGCCATACCAGGCAACAAGTTCTTTAAAGACCACTGTGAGGATCAGGAGGAGGGCTACTGGTACCACTGCAGGTAGCAGGCGTTCAAAGCCTTCGATTCTCAGAAATTCAGATAACCACCGAGGAACAAGCACACATGCAATGGCTAAAACTCCAGTTCGCCGAAGGCTTGTAAACCTGGTCAGAGGTATGGGACAAGTGTAAACCTGGTGACCTGTTTCTTTGCTCCGCTCATGGTCATAGTAGTGGGCCAGTCCATCCTCAAACTTGGAAGTAACCATACTTTCTGCTTCGCCACCTTTTAAGGTGACATCTTCAAGGATGGGTGCCGGTGAAAAGACAGACCCTTTGGCACTTGGCAGTGGGATATCTGGAAGAGGATTAGGCCTACTAGGTTGTCCGTTTGCAACCAGATCTTCCTTAAACAGAGGGTGGTCCTGAATCAATTCGATCAATTCCAAGGCTTCCTGTCGACTCACACCACTTGCCAGGTACTGGGTCCCCCGCGCGTATCCAATTTCAATAAAGCCAACGTCATAGCCGATGGTCTGGGCAAAGGTTCTTGTTCTTTGACCCGGGGGTGTTCGGTTGATTTTATAGTCCTTGTTGAGTTTGACGTATTCCAAGTGTTCAATGTTAAAACGTCTAGACTTGTTTAACCGCAACAACTGGCTCTCAACTGTGAGGGTCATTTCGTCCAGTCGAATGATCTCACGACCTGCATATCCCCAAAGGGTCTTATACAGATAAAAAAGTGCAAATGCAAGCCCCACACCAAAGACGAGGGCCATATGGCCTATGGTCACCTGGTCCAGTATGTCATAGAGCAAGTACCAGGGTAAGCCAAACATCATACCTAAGGGCACAAGAAACTTATATACCTTAAAGGAATGATTCCTTGGAATTGGGCAGATAAACTCCATAACCTGGTCTCGCTGGAGCTTGTCTTGGTTTACGTATTTTGATAAGAAGGGGGCTTGGTCACGCCCCGGTTTTTGATCCATATTTTCCATAATGCAACCTCCAAAACTGTCAAAAACAGTTTAACACATATTGGAAAAGTTCCCGTAAAGATGTGTTTCCTGTCACAAAAACGTCAAACTTTGCAAATGAAAGGGCTTTTGGGTGTAAATGGATGGGGCGGAGGCGCATCTTGCAAAAGTGTTAAGGAATTTACATAAAAAAACGATTTCCTCCTTGAAAACCAGATCGAGTATGATAGAATGGCATTGAGTACATATCTTTTAGAACATCGTTTCGTTGTGCGGAACAACGAAACAACTTTATGCTCAGTTTACGGAATGATGTTCTGCTGAGTAGAACGAAACTCAACAAAATCAATACGATTGCGCAATCAAATGGTTTGAAGGGGTGAACAAACCAAAGATATGACTTGGGCTATAGGATATAGGAGGGGTTTAAAAAATGAGTAATGAGCAAGTGAAAAAGGCACCTAGTTTTGGCCAATCGCTGTTTGTGTTCGCAAGTATCGTTGCCTTCCTGATCGCAGGGATTATGTGGTTGAAAGTTGATATCCACGTCCTGTTGATCATGGGTCTGGTAACCACGTCGCTTGTGTCGTTCAGACTGGGCTACACCTTTGATGATCTCGTGGATGGAATGAAAACATCCATTGGCCGTGCCATGACAGCCATGATGATTTTCGTTTTGATTGGCGCCATCATCGGTACTTGGATTACAGCGGGTACGGTTCCAGCATTGATTTAATACGGTCTGAAATTCTTGACACCAAAGTTTTTCCTACCGATCGGTCTTATTCTTTGTAGTTTGACGTCAATGGCATCAGGCACGTCTTGGGGGACGGCCGGAACCATTGGTATTGCACTTATGGGCATGGGTGTTGGTCTGGGAATACCAGCTCCAATCGTTGCAGGTATGGTAGTTTCAGGCGCTTTCTTCGGTGACAAGATGTCTCCGATTTCTGACACGACTAACCTGTCAGCGGTTTCCTCTGACGCCAACCTGTACGACCACATTAAGGCCATGTCGTATACGACTGTACCGGCCTATCTGATTTCTCTTGTATTGTTCACCATCCTTGGTTTCCAGTATGCCAATGGCACAGGCAACCCAGCGGACATCGTGACAATCCAGGAGACACTGGTTGCAAACTTCAACCTATCACCAATCGTTATTCTACCCATGGTTGTTCTGTTTGCACTGAACCTGAAAAAGGTTCCAGCAGTGCCAGCCATGATCATCGGAGCTGCAACTGCAATCGTAGTAGCTATGGCCATGCAGGGCACAAGCCTTTCAGAAGCCCTAACTGCTGTAAACTACGGATACGGCAAAGCGACAGGTGTTGACCTGGTTGACAACCTTCTGCTTCGCGGTGGTATTCAACGTATGATGTGGACCTTCTCTCTATCCTTCATCGCTCTTTGCTTGGGCGGCGTTTTAGAGAAGGTGGGCTACTTACGTGCACTGATCATTGGTTTCATTGGTAAGATCAAGTCGGTTGGCGGTCTAGTAACGACAGTTATCCTGTCTACGATTCTTGGCAACGCTGCCATGGGCGAGATTTACCTGGGTATCATTCTGAACGGTAACCTCTACAAAGACGAGTTCAAGAAGCGTGGTCTAAAGTCGTCCATGCTTTCCCGTCTACTGGAAGAGGGCGGTACCCTAACCGGTGCCCTGATCCCTTGGACGACAGCAGGTGCCTTCATGGCAACAACCCTTGGCGTTTCCACTATGGAACTGGCGCCATATGCATTCCTAAACTACATCAACCCTATTCTTTCCATTGTTCTTTCCTTTATGGGCATCTTTGTCCTTTGGGAAAACAAGCCTGTTAAAGGTTTCAGAGCCAAAAAAGAAGACGGTGTTGCTTAGTAAAAAGCTTAGATACCAGTGCGCCCCCGTACGCATGGTAGAACAAGTGTTCACTGAATGAAATACCAACAACAAAAGGTGCGTACTCGGGTGAAGTCTGCCCGAGTACAGCACTGTTACAAAAATGGAACGGCGTTCTAAAATTGGAGGAAACCATGAAAATACTAGTGATTAACCCAGGTGGGACATCAACGAAGATAGCCGTATTTGACAATCAAACAGAGCTATTTAAAACAGGCATTACCCACACTGCAGCAGACTTAGCACCCTATAAGCGCGTTTTTGACGAGTTTGACTATCGAAAGCAACTGATCCTCTCCACTTTGGCGGAGAACAGTTTCAATATAAGTGAGTTTGACTGTGTTGTAGGTCGCGGTGGTCTTATGAAGGCCATTGAAGGCGGGACCTACCCAGTTAATGAGGCCATGATTACAGACCTGAGGAATGCCATCAACGGTGAGCACGCTTCCAACCTGGGCTCGGTCATTGCCAAGAGCATTGCGGACGAGCTGGGCCTTCCTTCCTTTGTCGGTGACCCCGTTTCGGTTGACGAGTTCATGCCCGCTTCCCGCATTACAGGCCACCGGACATTGAAAAGGCCAGCTGGCTTCACGCCCTCAACCACAAGGCGGTTTGCCGCCAAACGGCCAAGGAAATGGGCGGTACATATGACGACTACAACTTCATTGTGGCCCACCTGGGCTCAGGGATCTCCATAGTCTCCCATGAAAAGGGCAAGATGATTGACGGGTCTGGCGGCCGGTCAGACGGACCATTTTCACCGGAACGGTCCGGTGGTCTTCTGACCTACGACCTCATTAAGCTTTGTTATTCCGGTAAGTATAGTAAGGAAGAAATGGTGGCCAAGGTGTCCACGGTTGGCGGCATGTATGACTACCTGGGAACCAAGGACATGATTGAAATTCAGGACCGTATTGAGAAGGGTGACGAAAAGGCAGCCCTAGTCATGGAAGCCTTTATTTATCAGATTGCCAAGGAGATTGCCCAGTATGGCGCATCCCTTAAGGGTCAGGTGGACCGGGTTATCCTAACCGGTGGCATTGCCTGCTCGGACCTGGTGGTAAAAGGCGTCAGCGACCGGGTGTCCTACCTGGCACCAGTTGAAGTAAAAGCTGGGGAAATGGAAATGGAAGCCCTAGCCCTAGGTGCTATTCGCGACTCTCCGGTGAGGAATCACCGAAAGAATATATATAAGTAGAGAAATCAAAAGGGGAGCGTTCTGGGACGCTCGTACAAGGGGAAAGCAATGTATAAGAATTTTGACGAAATCATAGCCGAGGCGAAAAAGACAGGACCCTACAAGCTCTGCGTCGCAGCGGCAGAGGACAAGGAAGTCCTAAAAGCGGTTCAGTCAGCAGTAGACATGGGCTTTGTGACACCTGTCCTAGTAGGGGACAGCAAGCAGATTGAAGCCTATATGGCCGAGCTCAATATGCCAACCTGTGACATCCACCACTGTGACACGCCTGAGGAGTCTGCGGCCAAAGCGGTCCAGCTTGTTAAGGCGGGCGCTGGCGACATTCTCATGAAGGGTCTGGTCAACACCAGCGTTTACATGCGGGCCATTCTTAACAAAGAAGCAGGCATGCGGACAGGCGGTCTGATTTCCATGCTGGCGGTCTTCGAAATGGCAGACTACCACAAGCTTATTTACTGCACGGACTCAGGCATCAACACAGCGCCTGACCTGGCAGACAAAAAGGTCATTCTACAGTCGGCCCTTACGGCCATGGCCTCCATGGGTCTGACAGAGCCCAAGGTTGCAGCTCTTGCAGCCAACGAAATGGTCAACCCCAAGGTCCAAGCAAGCGTAGACGCTGCAGGTTTAGTAGATGCGGTCGCCACGGGCGAAATATCTACCTGTACCATTGAAGGTCCGATTGCATTTGATGTGGCCTTCAGCCAGTATGCTGCAGACCACAAGGGCATTGACTCCAAGGTGTCTGGAGACCTGGACCTCTTGGTCTTCCCAAACATTGAAACGGGCAATGTACTCACCAAGTCCTGGCTTCACTTTAACAAGGCCCGGTGGGCAGGTATTGTACTGGGCGCCAGTCGTCCTGTCATTCTTAGCTCCAGGTCAGACACAGCAGAAATAAAAATCAACTCCATAGCGCTGGCCTGTCTAGCGTCCACAAAGGGGGCACAATAAATGAAATTAGCGTCGAGACTTGATGTCATGAAACCATCGGCTATCCGCGAAAGTGGCAAGCTGATTGCAGCTAAAAAAGGGTGTATATCCTTCGCAGCAGGCCTACCGTCACCGGACTTCATTCCGGTGGAAGAGGTAGCGAAAATTACGGAAAAGGTCCTGAGAGAAGAGGGGTCAACAGCCCTCCAATATGGACCCACCAAGGGTCACGAACCCCTACTGAGAAAAATTCAGGAGCGGATGGCCAGCAAGGACATGCCCTGTGCCCTGGAAAATCTCCAGGTGACAACAGGGTCCCAGCAGGCCATTTCCTTCTCCGCTATGCTCTTCGTTGACAAGGGAGACACCATTATTACGGAGAACCCGTCTTACCTGGGTGCTCTGGCGTCCTTCGCACCCTTTGAAGCCAATGTTAAAGGGGTTGACGCAGACGACGAAGGCATGAAGATGGACCAGCTGGAAGCCCTGCTCAAGGCCGATCCGAAAGCGAAAATGATTTATGTAGTGCCCAACTTCTCCAATCCAACGGGCAAGACCTGGTCCCTAGAGCGCAGAAAGCGTCTCTATGAACTGGCTTGTGAATATGACCTACCAATTATTGAAGACGACCCCTACGGAGAAATCCGTTTCGAAGGGGAGCCGGTTCCTTCCATTAAGTCCATGGACAGGGAAAACCGGGTTGTCTACTTGGGGTCCTTCTCTAAGATCTTCTGTGCAGGCCTACGGGTGGGCTGGATTTTAGCCGCTCCAGACCTGATTAGCAAGTATGAAATGATCAAGCAGGGGGCAGACCTCCAGTCCAACCAGCTGGCGCAAATGCAGGTGGTTGAGTACCTCAACACTTATGATTTGGATGACCAGGTTAAGGGGATTGTCGCAGGCTACAAGGCCAAGCGTGACCTCATGTGTGGCCTCATTGACCAACACTTCCCGTCGTCCATCAAGCGGACCCACCCGGTGGGTGGCATGTTCGTTTGGCTGGACCTGCCGGAGGGTGTCAATGCCAATGACCTTCTCATTAAGTCCCTGGAACGCAACGTGGGCTTTGTCCCAGGCGGTTCCTTCTTCAGCGCACCGGGCTATGACAATACCATCCGTCTCAGCTTTGCGACCATGGATGAGGAAAACATTACAGTCGGCATCAAGGCCTTAGGAGACCTGCTACACCATGAACTCTAATGCAAAGAATACAAGTCAAAAAACCATAGAAAACCAAGGTCAAGGAAAGAGTCCTAGAACCTTGAAGGACATTGCCACCACCCTAAGATACCGCTGGGTGGTCTGGGGCGTCATGGCCCTATCTTATATGATTGTCTACTTCCATTCCTATTCCATGGGTGTGGTCAAGGGGAGTCTAATAGCGGAGTACGGCATAACTGAAGACATTATTGTCAGCATAGGCAATGTCTACTTCTGGGTCTACCTGCTCATGCAGCTACCAACGGGCATTTTAGCGGACACCCTGGGCGCTCGGATGACCGCTGTCTTGGGAACCCTGGTTGCAGCCATCGGGACAACTCTATTCTCCTTTTCACAGGACCTGACCCTTCTTTTTGTGGGTCGGGGACTTGTGGAACTGGGAACCGCAGTGATCTTTGTCTCCATCATAAAAATCCAGTCCACCTGGTTTAAGGAATCAGAATTTGGGACCATAACGGGCCTAACCTGCTTCATAGGCGTCATGGGCGGTGCAGTTGCCCAGACCCCCTTAGCCATGATGGTGGAAGCCATGGGCTGGCGGTTTTCCTTCCAGCTGATCGGCATGGCCTCAGTAGCTATAGCAGCCATCATCTTCTTTGTGGCCCGCAACAAGCCAGAAGAACTGGGCATGGCCCCTCTAAACATTTCTGTGGAAACAGGGGAGACCAAGGAAACCAACATTTTCAAGAGTCTACTGGCAGTCTTCTTTAATCCAAGAACTTGGCCACTCTTTATCAGCTACGCAGCCTATTATGGGTCCTTCGTGATCATCACAGGCTACTTTGGTACTTCCTTCATTTCAGACGTCTACGGCATATCCACCATCAATGCTTCCAGCTATATTATTGCTGCGGTATTGGGTGCAGCTGTCGGGTCTGTGGTTGTGGGCTGGGTGTCTGACAAGATGCTCAGTCGAAAGAAGCCCCTGGTATACACCGGCCTTGTTTATGTGGCGGTTTGGGCCTATGTGGTCTTCGCCAACGGAGGACAGATGCCCCAGTTTATGCTGGTGCCAACCCTCTTCATGATTGGTTTTGCAAGCTGTGCCTATGTCATGAGCTGGCCTGCAGTCAAGGAAGTCAATGACCCTGCTTATGTGGGTGTGTCTGCCGCTGTGGCCAATATCGGTGGATTCACAGGCACCATTGCCATTCCACCACTGGTAGCAAATGTATTTGTTAGCCACGGAGACACCCTCTCCGCGGTGGCACTATATCAAAAGGCATTTTTCATAGTTCTGGTCTCCGTTGTCCTCGGCTGGGGCGCATCTTTATTAACCAAGGAGACAGGCTGTAAAAACATATACGTGAAAAGACAACAAAAGGAGGCTGCCTAGCATGAAGGTTAAAGTCGATTCATTACGCTGTAAGCAATGTGAGCTGTGTATAGAGGAGTGTCCCAAGGACGCTATTACATTCACTGAGGAGTTCAACGAGTTTGGTTACCGGACAACGGTGATTGACAACGACGCATGTATTGCCTGTGGCATTTGCTACACCATGTGTCCAGACGGCGTCTACGAAGTACTGGGGAAATAGGAGGAAGACCATGGCTGAAATGATCAAAGGAAATCACGCCCTGGCGGAAGCAGCAGTCCGCTATGGC
The DNA here is from genome assembly GCA_964342805.1 of uncultured Peptostreptococcaceae bacterium. Taxonomy (GTDB): domain Bacteria; phylum Bacillota; class Clostridia; order Peptostreptococcales; family Acidaminobacteraceae; genus CAYFHQ01. The sequence continues at coordinate 10,546 of CAYFHQ010000105.1, forward strand.
GCAAGACTATATGCAGGATACCCAATCACTCCATCGACAGAAATCATGGAATACATTTCATGGAGAATGCCAGAGGTTGGTGGGGCTTTCGTTCAAGCGGAAAGTGAAATCGCTGGTATCAACATGGTTATCGGCGGGGCGGCTTGTGGCGTTCGAAGTTTTACAGCTTCTTCTGGACCAGGTATCTCCCTCAAGCAGGAAGGGATTACCCAGCTTTATGACGAGGAGCTGGCAGCGGTAATCATTAACGTGGTACGCTACGGAAACGGTATTGGAACCCTTTTCTCTGCCCAGTGTGACTACCACCGGGAAACAAGAGGCGGCGGCAACGGTGACTACCGTCCGATCGTTCTTTGTCCAGAGTCCATTCAGGAAGCGGTTGACCTATTGGGAACAGCCTTTGACCTGTCTGAAAAGTACCGAACAGTTGCCATTCTCATGACAGAGGGTGCCCTGGGTCAAATGATGGAGCCTTGTGTTCTACCTGAGATGATGGAGCCCAAGCGGAACCCATGGGGCTTCGATGGCAAGTACTCCTACAAGAAAATTGGTATTTTCGACCGTGACTCCATGAAGGAAGCGGTTCTCATGAATGAAAAGCATGCTGCCATCAAGGAAAACGAGCAGCGCTGGGAAGACCAAAACCTTGAAGACGCTGACTACGTGTTTGTGTCCTTCGGTCTACCGGGTCGTGCGACCAAGGGGGCCATTAAGCAGTTGAGAGCCCAGGGCCACAAGGTGGGCATTATTCGGCCCATTACGGCTTGGCCTTTCCCTGAGGACGCCTTTAAAAAAGTAAATCCAAATGTAAAAGGCTTTATCACAGTGGAAGCCAATGCAACGGGCCAAATGGTTGACGACGTTGCCCTGGCTGCAAAGCGCCTTTACGAAAGAAACATTCCAGTATACTGCCTGCCCTACGTTTATGGCATTCCTGAGCTAAAGGCAATCCAGGCAGACTTTGACAAGATCGTAAACGGTGAAATCAAGGAGGTATACTAGAATGGCAAAGGCAAGAAAAATCCCTCAAATCGCAGCAAAACCCTCTACGTTTTGCCCAGGATGCGGCCACGGCGTGGCGATCCGATTAATCGGTGAATGTCTCGAGGAAATGGGCGACGACAAGAACGTCATGTTTGGCATTGGTGTTGGATGTTCCTCCCTTTTGGGTGGGGTACTTGATACGGATCGTCTTCACTGTCTCCACGGCCGTGCGTCGGCTGTATGTACAGGTATGAAGCGGGTGTCCCAAGACCAAATGGTCATTTCCTATCAGGGTGACGGTGACGCTTACTCCATCGGCCTTGCAGAAACGACTTCAGCTGCCTATAGAAATGAAAACTTCACGGTGATCGTAGTCAACAACACCAACTACGGTATGACCGGTGGACAGATGTCCAATACGACCCTACCTGGACAGAAGACAACAACGTCAGTGAAGGGTAGAGACTGTACAACGACGGGAACACCTATTAAGTTCCCTGAGCTCGTAGCCAGCCAGTTTGCACCAGCTTATGCGGCTCGTGGGTCTGTAACTAGCCCTAAAAACATCAATACCCTCAAGCGCTACATCCGTGAAGCCCTGGAGGCACAGAAGAATAACGAAGGCTACTCCGTTGTAGAAATTCTTTCTCCATGCCCAACCAACTGGGGTATGACACCACTCAAGTCCATGGACCACATAGACAATGAAATCGTGAAGTTCTTCCCAATGGGCGAGTTTAAGACAAGGGAGGCAAATTAATGAAAGAGATCGTATTTGCAGGCTTTGGTGGCCAGGGCGTTCTGACGTCCGGTCTGATCATTTCTGATATAGCAGTCAAGAAGGGCCTAAACGCTACATGGATTCCTTCCTACGGCTCTGCCATGCGTGGAGGGACAGCCAACTGTACGGTTAAGTTTGGTTCTGACACCATCTACAACCCGTCTCAAGAAGAGCCTAACATTCTTCTAGCTATGAATACACCATCCTTCAACAAGTTTGTGGGTATGGTAGCCCAGGGTGGTACAGTCATTGTCAACAGCGACATGGTGACCTACGACAAGGCCAAGCGTCCTGACCTGACCTACATTGAAGTTCCTTGTTCCACAATGGCCAAGGAAATCAACCACTCCAAGGGGGCAAACATCATTATGACAGGTGTGATTGTCAAACTCCTTGGTGAGTTTACGGACCAAGAAGCCATTCAAGGCATGAACGACATGTTTGAGCGTAAGGGCAAGGGTCGGTTTGCAGAAGCCAATACCCAGGCTATTAAAATAGGTCTGGCTTATGACGCAACAGCAACAGAAAGTGTGAGTGAGCAGGCCCAGTAGGGTCTCCAAAACTCCTAGTAATGCCCCTGGTACAGTGAAGAGTACGACACTGTTTTCCATAAGTTCCATGTAACCCTCATAGGTACGGTCTGATCCCCAGATTGTCCACGGAAAAAGATCATGAAGGCCACTCTTGAGTTTATGCTTGGGGGTGGTTTTCTGTGTAAAAAGCGCCCTTCAAAAATTGAAGAGCGCTGTTTTACGTTTAATCATTAATCCAATCCAAGATGTTGTAGAAAGAGATCACTTTAAAAGGGTACTTTACAATGAATTTCACTGGA
>CAYFHQ010000106.1:0-12841 GCA_964342805.1 uncultured Peptostreptococcaceae bacterium
GCTTTGCGAAAAAATCCTTGTCATTGACCAGGTCCTCTGTCTGGGCCCGGTGGATGGACAGGTGGGCCTGGGCCATCCGCTTGGCCAGTAGGGCACACTGGTCTGGGTTTTCCATCAGGAGTTGGGTCAAGGTGTGACCGGGTAGGTGTTCCATGAGGATACCCATCCGGCCCTCTTCTTCCACTTGGCCAAAGACCTGGGGGGCCTGGGCTTTAAACTGGTTGGCCACTTGGTTGGCCAGGTACTCCCTACGGCAGAGGCTGGGGTCTAGATTCTTGTGAAAGAGCTTTACCACCTGGTCACCAGCTGCATGGACGTCTGCTGTACGCCCCTTGCCAACCAGGGGGCCACTGGAATATTTCATTTTTTCCTCCCGTTCATTCTCGATGACTATGGACCCCTTGCTAGAAGTTGGGTCCATTCCTTGCCGCCCTATCCATTGGCGGCCAATCTCTATAAGTAAGCTTCCAAAACTGTGTCAACAAATTCCCTGTAGTTGTCTTGTAAAGAACTATCCCTGATTTTTGACCGGAGGGCCACTCCGTAAAAGCCAGCTTCCAGGACCCTGAATAAACGCTTGCGGTCCTCCTGGTCGGCCACAAGGACCTCGAGGCCGTCTTCTATTAAGACCCGAATACTCTTCCGCCTGACCCCGGCCTCAAAGGCCTCTGGGGAGATCAAGTAGCGCTCGATATCGGTGAGTATGGGCATGTGGTAGTTTTCTTGTTTAATGAAATGGTGGAGGATTCCATTCATGACATGCTGACTATTGCCTGCTCCTCCAACCGCTTGGAAGACCCTACGAATGGCGTCGATCCCCTGGAGCTTGTTCTTGCCTATTTCATAGGTCAAGAGGTAAAGCCAGGTGGAGGTGTAGTGGAGGAGGACGGACTCCTTGGATTCAAAATACTTAAAAAAGGTCACCTTGGAAATACCGATGGCGTCACAGAGGTCCTGGACCTTGAGGTGGATCAAGTCTTCTGATTCCAAGGCTTTTACAAAAACCTGTACGATTTCCATCCGTTGAAGGGTTTTCTTTTCTTCTCGCTTGCCAACTTGGGGCTTCATGGGGCCTCCTCTATCGAGAATCTGCTTACCGGGCAAATTCATTTACTCGAGTTAATGATTTGTTTTCTTGTATTAAGATTAACTCAAGTTAAGTATTGTGTCAATATTCATTTACCCAAGTTAACCTTTTTAGACCTGTTTTGCCTCACAAAAAGACCAGTGCCTTCCGAATGGAAGCATACACTGGTCTTAGTTTTGCCACTTATTTGGGTTGATTTCAATTGTATGGGGTGGTTTCGAAGATTTGGCTTCTTTCCCAGTGGTCTTTTTTGCCTTTTAAAGACTTGGCCAAAAGACTAGTCCAATGAGAAGTCCACCTTCAAACATTTGCCGATCAACTTCAACTTGTGCTTGTCCACTTGTTCAGTGGGTTCTCCAGGAACACCCCGAGACAGGACGACCTTGTTGTTTTCCTTGCGGAGCCGGCGGATGATCTTTTGATTGTTGACCTCGATCACGTAAATCCCGTTGTTTTGGATTTCCTTGGCCATAAGGACCGTCAGGACGTCTCCCCTTTCAATACGAAGGGCCTTCATGTCGTTGTTGGAGGCCTGGACAAAAAGGAGGCGGTCAATGTGGTGGCCAGCGACCTTGTTGTTTTTAATGGGCATTTCCCTTTGGCCTACAACCTTGTTTGTTTGGCAGTCAAAGACCGGATAGGTATGGAGAACACCGGCCAGGGCACTTTGCCACTGTTCATTGGGCTTGACATGGAAGGCTTGGGGCTTTTCCTTCTTCACCGGTTTTTGCTGGGCAACCTGGCGTTCTTCCTTCATGCTGGTTTCTGATTGATTTTCCAGCTTTTGACCCAGGGCCTTGAGGATTTTCTCTGCTGCTGTTTCATTGACAATTTTTTTGCCCGATTCTATCTGAAGAATATAACCGGCTGACATGCCAACTTTTTTCGCCAGTTGTTTTTCTGTTAAACCCGCTTTGAGTCTTGCTTCTCGGATTTTGATTGCTACTCTATTCATGGTCATCACCTCTTTTGTCTTCTTAGACCATTGTACCATGTGGTGTCCTGGTTACCAATCCCTGTCCCATTCCAGACCATTGTCGACTCCTTGATTCCGCAAGGACAAGCTAGATTCTCCCTACAAAAATAGAACCCAGGGGTTAGTCGTTTCAAACCCTGGGTTCTATATCTATTATCTTTTAACTGCTTTCCTGATCTATGCTTCCTTAGCTTCAATCGCTGCCACCAGGACTGCGATTAAGTCTTGGATATTCAAGTTCCCCCTACCAGCAACCATGTCCAGGGTTGCGACACCGGCCATGGTCTTGAAGAGGACTGGATTGTTGAGTTTCTTGAACTTGGGCGACAGGCCTAGGAGGACTTCCTTGGTATAGGGATAGCGCTTGACCATGTCGGCTACAGTTGTATGGGGTGTAATGCCATAGGGATTGGAAGTCGACTTTTCAGGTTCCGATTTACTTCCCTCCCCTGCAGGTATGGACGTCTCTTCCTGGCCTGGGCTTAACTCTGAATCCTGGCTTCCTGTGTCTCTTAAATTCTTCGTTTCTACTGGACTCTTGGTTTCCGCTGGCTCTTCCTGCGTATTCTGCCAGGACAGGAGCCGCTGGCTACCTTCCAGTTTGCGGAGTCTGGTGAGGTCCTGCATCATTTCCAGGACACCCCTGAACGTGCCCTGGTCGTCCCGAACGGCTGTGTAGATGATATAGATGAACTTGTCGCCCATTTCCAACCAAAACTCAGCTTGGTCCTGTTCACCTGCACGGAAGGCCCGAATGATTTCCTCCACCATGTGGACACTTTCCCGTGGGTGGCAGTTTTGGACATTACGACCGATGACCCCAGGGCTTCTTGGGAAGACCCTGTGTTTAGTGTCACTGTAAAAACGAACAATTTCATTTTCGTCCACAAAGGAGAGGTCGATGGACAGGTGCTTGAAGATCAGGTTGATCTGTTCCAAACTCAACTTGCCTTGGCTGACGTCCAGTTCTTCAGTGGAAGGGGTCTCTTGAAGGACGCCGTGTTTTTGTAGAAGGGCAGACAGGTCCTTCATAAGGGCCATATTCCCCTCTGGTTCTGATTTTTCTTTTTTTGTAGGACCAAATGGCGGTGGGGTGTCAATCAGGCAGTAGCCTATTTCGTCATCGCCAGACCGCATCTGATAAAAGTCTTCTTGGTTTAACATGTCGAGAACTGTAGGATAGAGGATTTCCATTTCTTTGACCATCATGTCTTCTACCTGGTCGATCATGTCTCTTTGCATGTCAAGGAAGGCCTGGTCTTGGTCTTGGTCCAGGAGCAGGCGGCAGTCTTTGATCTGGTCTCGAATGTTGTTTTCCAGGGTCCACATGACCCGGGAAGGCTTGTCGAATCCCTTGGCTTCCAGGGCTGGGTAGATCTGATTTTGCTTGCGGGCAAAGTGGGTGTTGATCTGGGCCAGTTTTTCGTAGGCTTCCACCCAAGGATTTTTGATGAACTTACTTGCTAATAAGCCTTCCATTCCTGCTAAAAGACTACGAATGGCCGCCACTTCGTCCATGTAGGTGCGGACCGGGTGGCCCTTTGGTACTTGGAGGTGGTCTGTTTCTAGTACCCCTTCAAAAATAGCGAATATCTCTTCAATCCGTTCAGCCAGGTCATCGTCCGTTACACCGTATTGCTGAAGGTACTGCTCTGCGATGGCGAACTCCTGGGCATTGACTGTTTTCACTTCTTGTTTCAATTGCTCATTGGCAGCTTCCTGGGTCAGGTCCCCCTTGAGATAAAGGAGCTTGATGTCCACGATGGCCTTGATTTTATCCTTGTCCACCTGGATATGTTGGCTCATTTCTATGTCGTTGAGGTCGCCGGTAACAACGGGGAAGAAGTAGGCATGGTACTCCTCTTCGCTGATTTTTTCAACAAACTTGTCCAGACCCTTGGACTCCATCATTTGATACATGGGAAAGGGTTCAAAGTCCTTAATGACATGGATTCCATGGCCCGGTTCTAGGTTTCTTAGGGCTTCCGTGACACAGTCCCTAAAGGTTTCGTGTTCTCCCCGACCATCAATGGTCGTGAAGGTAAACTGCTGTAAAATCCGGTCTTTGGTTGGGTTCTTCATAAGGGTGTCCTTTCCTCGTGTTCGTTGATAACGATTATCATTTCAATCAGTATACCATGAACCTCCTGAGAAAACTGTGATTGAAGTTACGAAATCCTAGTATTTTTATAGGGTATAGGCAAAACACAAATGTTCCACAGTTCGTTAATAATATAACAAAACCCTGTTGCCATCCTGATTCCTGTGTTATACTTGACCCGTAATCCACAGTGAACCAACCAAAGGAGGTTGTCCATGACGTTCTATAACAAGCAGGTACCCGACGGGACCTACTGTATAACAGGCTATAAGGGCCATGAAACCCATGTGGACTTTCCCAACACCTATACCATCACTATCATTAATGACAGTGTCTTCAAGGGACATACGGAAATTGAGTCCATGGATATTCCCGACTCTGTCACGCAAATTGGTGGTTTTGTCATTGAAGGATGTACCAACCTGAAAACCCTCAAACTGCCCCCCAACCTACAAGACATGTGGCAGTATGCCTTCACCCGGACCAGCCTGGTTGAAATCGAAATTCCAGGTAGCGTCTATGCCATTATTCCTTTCACATTTAATGCCTCTAAGGACCTGAAAAAGGTTGTAATCAATGAAGGCACCCGCCGGATCGACGCCTGGGCCTTTAAGGATTGTACCGGTTTAACAGATGTATATTTACCCGCATCTTTAACGGATATCAATGACAAGGCTTTCGAAGGATGTGGTGAGATCACCTTCCACAGAAGCTAATATTTGAATGACAGCAAAACAAAAGCGTCATGTTCTTCCTACCCCCTGGGTGGAAAAACATGACGCTTGTTTTTATGCAAGGACTTGATTGCGGCCAGTGTGCTTGGCCTGGTAGAGCTTGTCGTCGGCCTGGTCGATGATCTGTACCAGGGTCAGGTTACGGTCCTTGGTCGTGTGGACGCCCGCGGACAGGGTGACACCAAAGGCTTCAACCCCCTCAATGTCTAAGCCATAGGCTTCAATGGCCCCACGTACGGACTCAGCCAAGGCAATGACTTCCTCGTGACTGTAGTCGAAGAGGGCTACAATGAACTCTTCTCCCCCGTAACGGCCAATCAAGGCGTCTTTGGGGACAAGGGAACGGACCTTTCTTGAAACCAGCTGGATGACCTGGTCGCCGACCACGTGGCCAAACCGGTCATTAATGGATTTAAAGTGGTCGATATCCATCATGATAATGGAGACCTGGTCGACCATCTTGTCATACTGGTCATGGGCCCGGTCAAAAAAGGTTCGTCTGTTGAGGAGCTTTGACAAGGAATCGTGCTCGGCCTCATACTTGAGTTGCTGCAAGAGGGTGATGTTTTCTATGGTCAAGGCGATTTGATAGGTATAATCCAAGACCAAGTCATGGCTTCCTTGGAACTGGAAGGGCCTCTTGTTGCTTCCGTATAGGACGATAAAGCCTAGCTTCTGGGTCCTGGATTCGATGGGGACCAGCAAGGCATGGACTTCTGGGTCAATGGCAAATTGCTTTCTGAAGACGTCAGGCGCTGGAATGACACAGGCGGTTTCTAGGCTTCCATAGTGGGCTTGAACGTCTTCCATGACAGCATAGGCATGGACGGTTTTCCCATGGATATAGCGGAAGGTTTGGTCCCAGTTTTCAACACATAGGATCATGCCGTCAAAGGGGGCGATACTCTGGTAGCCCTTGAGCATATGGCCATAGAGGTGGTCTAGGTCTTGGAGGCTTGTACTCTCCTTGCTAACCACATGAAGCTCCCTCAAGAGGTTGCCCTTTTCTTCTTCCACTATCCGCAAGTACTCGGATTCCTTGATCTTGTCAGACAGGGCCAAGGAGAAGAAGACGATTAGGATGACGACCCCGATCTTGACCCCATGGACGGCTAAAATGCTGTAGGGTATGAGATTAAAGCCACCCAAGGTTGAGAGTAGACTCATGTAGAAAAAGACGCTCCAAGCGGAGATATACATAAAATGTGACCGCTTGCGTGGCTTGCTGACCACGACACTGGTAATGGAAAAGACCAGGGCGCAGATGACATAGAATAAACTGATGTAAAGGGCCATCCGCATGGGCAAAAAGAGGCTTGTAACCATGGCCAGGGCACCTGTGACAAAGTAGGCCATGAAGAACCTGGCCATCCTAGGTCGCCTTTTCACGTCAAAGAAGGACCAGTTGAAGGCCATGAGCCAGTAGCCCGTCATGCCAATGAAAAAGGGATTGGCCACCGTGTCCCACCAGCTGGCGTCTCGCCAAAGGAATTGATAAGAATACCCGTCCCAGATCAACTGGAGGACTGTAAAGGACCCGACAAAGAGAATGTAATAGAGGTACTTCACATCCTTCAAGCTATAGGCCAAAAAAGCATTATAGACAATCATAATGGCCAGTGCCCCATAAAAAACACCCAGGCCCATGGTAGACATGGCAATGTGAACAGCCAGCTGGTCTGATGTCCAAAGTTTGGTTGTCACTTGCAGGTAACTCTCTGTGTGGATCTTAAAGAGAACGGTTCCCTCTAAATGACTGGGGTCCAGCTGAAAGACAAAGGTCCTGTAGTCTACTTCCCGGCTATCAAAGGGTCGGTTGCGCCCCGTTTCCACCTGTTTGACCACCTGGCCGTCAGCAGAGACCTGATAGAAGTCTACTTCACTGAGGTGGGGCTTGGTCAATTCTAAAAAATAGTCCCGGTCTTCAAATGAAAAATCCGATAGGGACAGCTTGACCCAGTAGTTGACATCGTCAATGGCACTGGACACCCCGGCTTGTCCATAGGGGGTGAACATGCTGTTTTCAAAGTGGATGACCTCTGTAACACCCACGGTTTTATCTGGATCAATCCAGACCCCCTGTTGGTCTTCAATGGCGTTGTTGGCTTCCATCTCCAAGACGGAGTTACTAAAAAAGGCAACAGCCAGGAGGACAATGGCCAAGATAAGGCCATGTCGTATAAAGCGGTTACGATCAAGCATATTTCTTTTCTTCCTTTAAGGGTAACTCCATGACAATCTCTTCTCCAAGATGGTTGTCAATCAGGTCGAGTTTGCCATCGGTGGAAAAGTCCTTGGGTACAAAGCCGTTAATGGGCCGCTTACTTTTAAGAAGGCCCAGGCTTTCATATGTGAGGGCCATAAAACCACTACAGGTAATGCTGGTCATTGGGGTTTTGATATGAAGGTATCTGCCCAAAAGGGTCCCAAAAATCATGTTCCAATCGTTGGGGTTGGGCAGGCCCGAAAGTTCTTTTAGGATGTCTTTTAAAATGGGGATTGCTGTGTCCGGCAGGGGCTTCTCCAACCGCCGAACGGCATAGAGGGGTGGCTTATAGGGCTTGAGATCGTCCCCATAGGTTTCCAATCGTTCTAACATGTTAACGATTTTAGGGCCAGTTTTGTGGCTACCGTCTAAAAGGTTGGGCAGATTGGTCAGGGCTGTAGCCTCATAAAGGAGTGGAAAATCATACTCTGGTAGTCGCATGACCATGGCCACGTGGGACCACTTGCTCTCCTCCAGTTCTTCCACTACCTTGCTCATTTTATACTGTCCAGAAAACAAAACGATGTCTCCGGTTTTCAGTGTGTCCTTTATTTCCTCAAATGGTTTTTTAATCATAGTTCCCTCCCCTGTTCATAACATATGCCTCTATTATATGTCTTTTCTTCATGGAGTGGAATAAAAATCCAAAAGAAAACACCCATGACTCTAGTAAAAAAGTCATGGGTGTTGGTAGGTATTCCTCATTTTAACTCTATTGGTAGCCCGGCCAGCCATAAACAATAGCCGTCTTCACAAACCGCCCCTTTTTTAGGGGTTTTGCCTTCCCCGGCGGAAAGCCATAGTGCCCCATGATGTGGCGGATCATGGACCCTAGAACCTGCCTGTGGCGGTAGGTTTCCAAGAGGTCAAAGTCCCCACACCGGGGAAACTGAGCTTCGATGGTCTCGATAACCCCTTCCATGGCGGGCCGTCCCGCTTGGGTGGCGGCCATCATGGCTTGTAATTGGTCCACCTGGTTGAGAAAGTCAAAGACCGCTTCTATAGTCTGGTTGTCCTCCAACTGGCGAAACCGCCTACTGGCAGGCTCAGATAGATACATGGGGTAGGACAGGGGTTTGGGTCTAATCACAAGTCCGCCTTGGTTGACCCTGCCTGGTCTCGGCTGGGCAGAATGGGGCTGACTTCCCTTAGGCTTACATCCATTAGACTTGCTTTTCATAATGAATCCAACCGTCCTGTCTTTTTACTTCTTTGTAGTTCATCCGGACAAACAAGCCCTGGGCAGGATTGGTCTCCAAAGTGGACAGGGTTACCTGCTGGTGACCATAATCCTTGATCTGGTCTTCCATGGCCTGGAGGAGCTTGGGGGCGATCCCCTGGCCTCTGAAGGCCGGTCCCACATAAACACTAAATATGCAGGGGCTTTCCTCATGGTAAGACCAATAGCCATAACCGGCGACTTGTCCACCCTCCACGGCCACGACCATGGTTTCCAGGTGGTCTTGCAGGAAGCCCAAGGTATGGTCCTTGGCTGCCTCCCACTTGGCCACTTGGTCTGGCTCGTGTTCAACCATATAGGCCCGTTCAAACTCGTAAACATCATTGAGTTGATCCAGTTGAGCAAATTGAATTTTAACTGTCATCTTCAAAGACCTCCCTACTTGGGTTGTTGCATGGTGACACAATGGATCATGCCCCCATGGACATATAACGCCCTCACATCGATCCCTACAATCTCCTTGATAGGATCACAAGGGCAGTGCATAGGTTTCCATCGTATCAGACACCTTGAAAAAGAGCCTGTCATTGTAAATATGTGCTTGGGCCAGTACATCCGAAACTTTCATAATTTCCTTCCCTTTGGAATCAAAGACTAAAAGGCTAAAATCCAATGGGTGACCTAGTCCAGAAGTAGTGAAGGCAAGGGTATAGTCACCATCTGCCACTAGTTTTTCAAAGGTCATATCCGGATATAAAACTTCTTCTTTTTGACCCAGTTTGCGGACCAGTTGTCTTCCGTCTAGCCTTAACCCATAGGTAGGCGCATCGGAAGGGGTGAAGGCCTCATATGTCTTGGTGGGCATGTGGATGCGCATGTGACCCACCTCTCCTGTGGTCGTGTCCATACCACTCACCTCAAGCCATTGGCCTTTCAAGACCATTGCATTATAGGTCCAATTGGGATTCCCCAAGACGATTTCTTCACCTTGTTTGGGTTGGTAGGTCAAATTGGATGTAAATCTGGGCGCCAACAAGTAACTAATGATTCCACCTTCGTAAGGAATGATTTTCGTCTTCCCGCTGATAATGGGTTGTAGCTTCCCCTCCACTTCAAGGAAATGACTTTTAGGTGCCTGTCTTCTATTTTCCTCTAGGGTAAGGGATAGGTAAACCTCTTGATCAAACTCCTGGACCTCAAGTGAAGCAGCCATAGCTTCCCTATTCCATGGCTGGTCAATCTCTAGGAGTTTGATAGGTGGTTCTGGTGAGTCGATCGCCTTCTTGGCTACATAGACTCCTTGTTCACCGTCTTCAAGGGGCATTTGTCCAAGATAATAGTAATATTCACCCACGATTTGGGCCTGTCCCATGTGTAGAACTTCATCTTCTTGTGTCACTTTCTTTCCTTTATGGGTGGCCTCTATGACTAGGCCTTTCTCAATGGAATACTCATATGACCACTGGAAGACCTCTGACATGAGTTCCTGGGTTAGTGGTACATATGTTATACCCTCGTATGAGAAAATGTCATAGGCTCTTTGCAGTGATTTCCCGTCGAAGGTCACTGGATAGTCGATATCTTGAACATCCAAAGGGTCACTCTCCTGCTTTTCCCCTGCTGACACTTGTGGCTTGGGGTAGCTATTAAAGACCTTTGCTGAGGTGACCTCCAAACCTGATTTGGGTGTCCACTTGGTTTCTAGGCCCATAAACCGGCTATCCTGAAAGGTCAGTGGAAAATACAAAACCCCGTCCCGTTTGATGATGGGATAGGTTCTGGTCGCATTGTCAACCTGCTGACCATTGAGTGATATAGGCAGGTCTGCTATGGTTGCAGATGGGGCACTTGCGAAGCTCATTGGACCTACAGCAAGTGCGAGCATGAGTAAACTTGTGAGCAGTTTGGGTCTGAACATGGTGTCCTCCATTTAAGTTGAATTGTCTTATTCTACCATGTCCATAAGCAAGAAGGAGCCTTGTCATAAACAAGACTCCAAACTGTTATCATTTGGTATTCCTAAACTAGGTCAACACATCACTAAACTGAGGATGCCTCACGCTCTTCTCCCAAGAGGTCTGACAAGAAATCCACCATGCCTTGGTCTGTCTCCTCTGTTTGCTTGAGCTTAAAGTAGACAAAAGCGCCAATGAGACCATACATAGCCAGGGTGATCCCTAGGATTTTCAAATAGTCTAAGCCCCTAACCCCTCCTAGCCTAGCAATCATATTAATAACGACGGGGAAGAGAATATAAAGCCCCAGTGCCCCCTTAAAGATGGGCCGGATGACAAAATCCCCTTGAATCCTGGCCTTTCCCCGGTTGGCATAGACGGTTCCTTCAAACGCCTGAATGACCGAAAGGAAGACCCTCGATTACGCATGATGACCTGGGTATGGTTGACCAACCAGAACTGCCTAGCCATGGCGTCAACTCGACCTACATAGCCAAATTGGCCAGGGTTGGTCAGCGAATAGGGAATGATGGTTTTTTCGAGTTTGTCCATGGTGGCTTGGACGCTGTGGTTGGAGTGTATGGTTGACATGTTCAACTACTATCCTCTCTTACGCCTATACCCTTGCTTACTACTATTCGGCTTGTCTGGCAAGGTCATTTCTACTAACCCTTGCTCTATGGCGGGTAGCAAGTAGTTGTTTCTAAAGGTCGGCCTATGTTTGATCTGAACTCTTTCCATAAGTTCCTTACTGGATAGTTCTTCATCCCCAAGGACTTGTAAGAGCTTTTTGACTTGATCCGTCACTTGTAGGGTAATTTGATCATTAACATCTATTTCCTTGAGAACATCACGAATTGATTCAAGCATGAACTCAATAAAAAGTTTAGAGTCAGCTGCCTTGTCACAGGCCCCAAGAACTTGATAATACTGGTCCTGGCGTTCTTTGATAAGGGTTTCCACTGGTAGCCAGCCAAACAAGGTCTTCCACTTGTAAAGGATCAAGGTTTGCCACATTCTCCCCATCCGTCCATTCCCATCAGTAAATGGTGCAAAAGGAAACTCACCAATATCAAGGATAGAAAAGAGTGAGCAATCACAACGCTCACTCCCATTATACCTTATAACCCCATATTAAACAGCCTAGATGAAGAAAACCTGTATCTCGCTCTCAGTAACGGTTACACGCTTTATGAAAGCCTTTGCGATTATCTTTTTCTCCTCAATCGAGAAACTACCCCATTCAGTTATCGCATTCATAACATCTTCTTTACGGACACTTCTTTCAGTTATATCCCCTTTAATCTTGTTGATTTTGTCCTCAATATTTTCTATCTTACCATTCAGCTTCATAAGTTGCTTTGTATACAGTTTCATAGCACTTACCTTATTACTATCATCAAGGTACATAATGGATTCCATCAGATTCTCAACCTGTTCATTTAACTTGGCTCTCTCCATACGCAGGGCATTTAATTTCGCATTGTTCTCTATCTTTTCCTCGTTGACTTCACCAATTTGAGGAATCACATCATTCAAGATATAATCGTGCAGCACAGCTTCTACCTCAGCTTCAATATCCTCTAAATATAACGGTTCAGTTCTATCATTGCAAACATTCTTCTTGCGACCTCCACAGGTCAGCTTGAATTTCTGATTGCTTTTAATCGCATGTCTTGAATTAACAACAGTCACAGCATACCCACACTCAGGACACTTCATCAAACCACTCAGCCAACTATGTTTACCTTTACCATTATTTTTGATTTGCCTATTGTTGTCTAGCTTTGACTGCACTTGCAGCCATTTATAGCTTGGTATCAATCCCTCGTGTGGTGCTATTGTTACAAACATTTCTTCACCAGAAAAATTTAGCTTTCCTTTCTTGCCACCAATCTTGTAATGATATATCCCATTCTTACCACCGAACTCCGTTACATCGTTATTAATGGTATAACCCTTTGCTTTGAAATACTCATATACCTCAACATCAGCTTGCGTATAAGCTGGATTCCGCAATATCCTCGATATGGTATTGCTACCCCAAGTTTTACCTCTTGTTGTTCGATGCTCAGTTTCTGTATTCAGATACTTTACGATTTTCCCAATACTCATATCACCTGTGAGTCCATATTTGCTGCTATCGCTGTTATACATATCAAATATCAGCTTTATCAACTCGGCTTCAGCCTCATTCTCAGCGTATTTGTAAGTCTTTTTCCCATTTACCTGAAACTCTACTTTGTCGTAACCAAGGGGTGGTTTGCCGCCTAAATACATACCATTTTCAGCACGATACTTGTAATTATCGACAATCCTTTGTTGGATGGTTTCTCGTTCTAACTGAGCAAATACCATCAGTATCCCTAACTGTGCTCGTCCCATAGCTGTAGACGTATCAATGCTGTCATCTACCGCTATCAAATCTACATTATTCCTATCAAAACACTCAAATATCACTGAGAAGTCCAATAGAGAACGGCTCAATCTATAATGGACCCAAGAGTTTGACACCAATTCTAAAGAGTTAAGTTATAATGAA